>CAYQRB010000045.1:0-1513 GCA_964420145.1 uncultured Candidatus Saccharibacteria bacterium | reverse complement strand
AATCGAACGTACGACCTTCAGGTTATGAGCCTGACGAGCTACCTCTGCTCCACCCCGCGACACTTCCTTCTCTAAACTGTCCTTATCTCGATTAAACTAATACTATACAGTATCTAAGTGCTAAAAATCAATAATTTCCAAAGTTCAAGTGGACTAAATACTTTTTGATCAAAAAGTTTAACTACTTCCTCTGGAGAACCCTTTTCTTCATTTCTCACCACCATATACAAAGTTTCCCCTTCTTTTGTGAGATTTAGACTATCTCTAGCATATGCCTTACGAAATTCAATAGATTGATAATAACTTTCTTCTCCCAGAAGACGCTTGTTTTCCTCTTGTAGCTTCACAAGTTTTTCTTCTTCTATCTCCAACCTTCCCATATTTTCAACACCTTCACGAAATGCCAAAAACAAATTAAACAACAATGTCATAATTATAGATAATAATAAAAGGTCCAAAAGTACAGATCCAAGATTGATTTTAAACGATCTAAGTCTCTCGATTATTCTGATAATTCGTTCTTTTAAGTTAAGTTGTTTTTTCATCTATGGCTTATCCTGTAGTATTGACCCTTATTTAGAGCTTATGTTAAGATAGCTATACCCCTGAAATATGTTACCTAACAGTATAGCAAATTATGAGTCTGGCAATAACACTATCCGATTTTACAAAAGACCTAAGGTCTAAAAAACGGTCTGATTTTACTATTACCGCCTATCACAAAGATCTGGAACAGCTTGTTTTATACCTAGAAAAACTGGGAATTGACACATGGGAAAAAACTAATACAAAAATTTTAGAAAAATATATTTTAGAGTTAAAAAATGAAAAAGAACTCTCTCTAAAAAGTATTTCCCGCAAGATAAACAGTATGCGGACATTTTATAAATATTTAATCTCACATAAATTAGTCAAAGAAAACTACGCTCTACAAATAAAACATCCTAAAGTTCAAAGACAGGTTCCAAGAGTGCTTAGTCCTCTTGAATATAAAGCACTTAGAGATACTGCCAAAAGTAACTTACGACTCTATACTATGATAGAAATGTTACTACAATCGGGTATGCGTATTGGAGAACTCTCCAGACTTAAGCAAAGCAATATCAATGATAAACTAACCCATATAAATATAGAAGCTTACTCTTCATATCCACCAAGAACTATAGAGATAAATCCTGCCCTAAAAGTAGCACTATCCAACTATTTGCATCATAACCTTGTTATATCTAGTGAAAGTAAATATGTTTTTTTTACAAGAAATGGAGATAAGGTATTGATTAGAAACATCAGATCTTCTATAGACTCTGCCTTCAAAGCAACGGGAATTAAAGACACCAAAGTAAACGACTTGCGAAACACCTTTATAGTATTTCAACTAGAGGCTGGTATGAGACTAGATAAGTTGGCACAAACCCTAGGACATAAAAGACAATCCACCACCGAGTATTACTTGGAGTTTATAGAAACTAGACCTCATAAAACCATCACCAGTATTACTTCCCGATAAAATCTC
>CAYQRB010000044.1:0-5433 GCA_964420145.1 uncultured Candidatus Saccharibacteria bacterium | reverse complement strand
GTAAGTGAGGCAGAACGAGTTTTTGCTTCTACTTCAAGAACTTCTTTCTCCTGTTCTGTAGTAGTAGGTTTTTCTTTTTTATTATAAAAAGTACAACCTGTGAAAAATATAGTTACTAATAAGATTAACAATATAATCTTAAACCCTGATATTTTTTTGTAAGACATACAAATGATCTAATAAGTAAAGACATTGCATAGAAGTTTAACAGGATTTAAGTTGTAAAAAAAGGGAATCCTTTTAGCTCTATATAGCCAACTAGGTACTAATATACCAAGAGGCTAAACAAGTTTTATCCTATAGATTTTTCTTATGGTTACACTCGTCTTCTTTGCTGACGGTTATTGGGCAGAGAGTTTGTACGACTATGTCGTCTGTAGTTATGGAGAGTCTTTGGTCCTTGTGCCTTTTGTTCTTCTTTCCATCCTTTCGCTTGTGCCACTGTTATTCCATCTCCTTCTATGTATTGGCTAAACGCTTCTATTAATGGCTCTCCTAATACTCTTGTTCGAGATTGATACCCTTCTTGAAACCACCACTGCACTTCTCTCTCTTCTGTTGTTGTCGCTGGTCTGCGTCTTTTTCCGTGTATACGATGTTGTACTGTTGGTTTAGTGGTAATCTTGTTTGTGGCTCCTCGTGATTGAGAAGATAAGACCTGTATATCTAAAATCTGGAATTGGTTGACCTGGCTAGTTGTTTTAAATTCCATATAGAAAATAGATTCCCCGCTACTGTCGGTAACGACTAGCTTTCGAGTAGAGTCTATTGCGTTTCCGTGCTCATCAAGGATAGGAGATAGATCTGTTTTTATATGATAGCCCTGTCCGGCTAATACTTGCTTCATTGCAGGAGTTAGTGTCTGTGAGGAGAATATCTCTGCAGTACTTGTAGATAATAAGAATTTACGCAATTTTTCGAGTTTGGGTTGTTCATTACTCCTGGCTTCCATTTGTGCTAGTACGGGTTCTAGTGATAGTGCACTTAGTGCAGACAGCCCGAGTGGACCTTCTGCGTAGAGATATGTACCAACACCATTGCTCATATAAACCTCTGCCTTTTGTAGTGTATAAGGATTAATAACCCCGCCTGGTATGAGAACCTCAAGCTCGTTAAAGGCATAATGGAAAGATTGTCCGTTTACTGCTAATGTTACCCCATTGTCTTTAACCCCTTCTTTTATTACTTGTAATATGCCAGGCAATAGATCTTCTGTAGGGAAAACTGGAGGAGTAGGAGGGTGGAGATAATCGACTGTACCGGGGGACATACCTGGTGGTAGTTGTTGTTCACCGTTATTTCCCTCGTTTTGACAGCCTGCGAGGAGAGTTGGCACAGTAGCCAATAGTAGGAGGGTGGCTACTGTGGGAGGTATATACTGCTTTAATTTTGCTTCTGGATTCATTGTTTTATAATTATATTTAATATTCTATAATTATATCATGTATATATATAATTGTACAGGTAGTGTATGGTAAAAATATTTAGCGAATAGAAAGTTTTAGAGTCCTACTACCTCCCAGGCGAGTAGTCCTCCTTTGAGATCATAAACTTCTCTAAATCCTCCTTTCCTCATAATATCTAGAACCATTTTGGTACGGCTTCCTGTGTGGCAGTAGATAAAATAGGGAAAAGATTTATCTAGGTTGTTGATTCTTTCTTCAAAATCAGAACGGTAGAGATCTATGTTTATAGCATCTTTTAGGTGAAAATCATCGTATTCTTGAGAAGTCCTGATGTCTAAAAGTATTCCCTCTTTGTCTTTTAGGAATGCTTGAAATGTTTGTGGATCAAGAGAGGTGAAGTTAAGCGAACTTGTAATCATTTTTAGAAGTATAAAACCTAGGTATAGAAAAGTTAAACTTAAATAAATATTGTATGTTTTAGAAACTATATAGATCGCCTGTTTTTATGGCAGGGCTGGTGGTACTAGAATCGAAAAATCTTCTTTGTTCAATCTGTATTTCTGGTAGTCTTTTCCTTCCAACACGACAAAGTTTGGCTGTGAAGACAGGTATTCTAGGGTTTTAGGATACTTTCCATTTGAAAAATCGATTACTACAACTTGTTTCATATCTTTGATTTCTGAAGAAGTAGTAACAAGGAATTTACTTCTGGTTAGGTTTATAGGAGGTTCGGACTTTTCAAATTGACTAAACACAGTGTCTTCAAAGTATAGTTTTCCTTTGGAGTTAGAGGTGGCGTAGGCAAAAATACTAGCTTCTTCTTTGAACACGAGAGGGTATAGCATAATACTTTGGATTAGGCCTTGTACCCTACAAAACTCATTACCAGGACACTCTTTCCAATGGGTTGGTACCATATAGTATGGTCCGCCGGGTCGGTTATGAGGTTGTTTATTGAGATATTTCTCATCTCCAGCTATAGTTGGGTCTAGGACTATATGTATCATTTCTGACAAGTTGGCTTTTTCGACCAAGTTTAATCCTGCAATTATTTCCTTAATTGAGATTTCGCTTACTAATGTCTTTTGACGATAGATTTTGTAGAGTTCGGCAATTTTGTCGGGATTAAGTAGTGTTTCTGATGATAAAACCCTACCGATAACCGACTCTATCACAATCTGTTGTCTTCTGGCTCTCCCAAAGTCTGTAGTGAGTTGTCGTACTCGAACATATTTGAGAGCATCTTCTCCGCTTAAAAATATCCTTCCTTTTTTGAAATACACATTTTCCCATCCGTGGTCATTGTAGGGATAGACATCCCAAACATCGGTAGGGTTATCTACATAAATTCCTTTTTTGCCGGTAACTGGATCAATCTCACCTACAGTTTCTATAGCATCAACAAAACTATCTAGTGTTACAAACACATGATAGTTGACAGGTATTCCTGTAACAGAGGCTACCACTTGCTTGAGTTCCTCAACACCTCTACCTGAGCAATTTGCATTTTCGGTTTTATCATAAATCCAATGTATACTTCCGCTAAATTTCAAACAAGACTCATTGAAGTCCACTCCTAGGTCTCTAGGAATACTTATCATTGCAATTTCGTTTTTGTTGTGGTCGTAAACCACCTGAATAATAGTATCGATATTTCTAGTCCCTGCCTGTCCTTGTGGTTTGGTACTCCTAAACTCTCCGTTTTCAAAAACAATATTTCTAGTATCGATCCCAGCTATTAGGACAGAGGTGATTCCATCTTTGTTTTTTAATTCAAGATCAACAAATTTATTAACTATTCCACTTCCAGAGGATACTATCCGTACTAAATGAGATTTAGAGAGTAGGTTTGCACCACCAAAGAAGAAATAATCAATAAGAAAAAAAACTCCAAATGAAAGAAAGAACAAAAAGGTATAAAACAAGAACTTCATACCTTTCCATTTGTGGCGATTTGGGTTGTTGTTTTTATTAAGATCTACTATATACAATACTGTTGACTTCAAAGAGTAGTTATTAGGATATCATATGAAAGCCGTAAATCCAACTGTTACTGGTCTTGGAGATTGTGGTATAGAGGGATTGATTCTTTTCCACTTCTTGCTATTATTAAATATATCCTTTTATTTCTTAATCTACTTCCATGTTTAAGTTTTCTCTAAAAGTTTGCTTGGGGAGTGTTGCGTTGTTTTTTTTATTAACGCCTTTATCCAAGGCACAGGCACTGGTCATAGAGAACCTTGGAGAAAGAGAAACATATTCGATTACAAATGATATAGAAGATAACTTAATAGTTTTAGGAGGGGATGAAGTGTTTATAGAGGGAGATATAAATGGTGATTTGATTGTGTTGTCAGAAGAGGTTGATATTACAGGTAGTGTAGAGGGAAATGTGTATATTTTTAGTAAAGAAGCAAGGATAGATAATTTTATAGGAAAAAGTTTGTATGTTTTTGCACAAGAAGTTGAGGTGAAAGGGGAAGTAGTTAGAGATATTTTTACATTTTCAGAAAGAGCAACGCTTAACGGCGTAATCGGTGAAGACCTTAACTCTGTGGGAAGTTTTGTATGGTCTAATGCATTAGTAGGAGATGATTTGAGGGTTGCTTCGCAGTTTGTAAGAATTAGCAACTCAGTAGGTAATGATATTATCGCTTTGGTAAGTAGCCTGCACTTTACTGGTACCGTAGGAGGGAATATTTTCCGTGCAGAAGATCTTTTTCCAAGTCATAGACCGCCTTCCTGGGATAGTGTTTCGCAAGGGATTAGGTGGACTTCTTCTCTTAGTGATTTATTGATTGTCAATTTATGGATTAAAACTTTTTTTGTACTATTTCAGAGTATCGGTTTAGTACTGGTTGGAATCCTGCTATTTAAGTTTGCACCGATAAGATTAGAGGAGGCAGTATCTCGAATGAACAATACGGGGGATTTTACAAAGAGTGCAATTACTGGTTTTATGGCTTATCCTGTAGGTTTTGTTTTGGGGTTTATGTTAATAATATCTTTGTTTGGTTGGCCACTTTTTCAGGTGTTGGTTTTACTTGCAGGGCTCGCAACTGTTTTGGTAACTCCTATCTCTGGTATATGGCTTGGTAGAAAACTACTTGCATTATTTGGAAGTAAAAGAAGATATGTTGTTGCTGTTACTTTGGGAGTGGTACTAATCCAGTTTGTAAGGATAATCCCTGTCTTTGGTTGGCTTTTCCACCAGTTGCTTACTTTTGCAGTAATTGGAGCATTACTTAGGGCACAGTGGAGTAAATATAAAATTGCTCAAAACCTATCAATCAAGATGAGCAAATAACTGTCTTTTGATTAACTCATAACATACCATAACATCGTTCATTGCACGGTGAGATTTTAGGTCAAGCCCAAAATACTCTTTTATGGTGATAAGCTTAAAATCTGCAATAGGAAGTCCTGATTTACGAGCAACTCTAACAGTACAAAGTTTTGGATTTTTCATTTCAGGAATTTGAAATCGTGAAAATTCAGCATTTAAAAATCTATAATCAAAATTAACATTGTGAGCTACAAAAGTACTCTCTCCGATAAAGTTTCTAACTTCGGAGAAAACATCTTCGGGCTTGCGACCGTGTTTGTTTAAATCTGCTTTTGTAATCCCTGTAATTTGTGTAATCATAGTGGGAACATCGCCAGTTATCGATATAAGGCTAGAATATGTGTCTTTGATAACTCCGTTCTTTACTTTTACACCAGCAACCTCAATCACTCGGTGGTAAGTATGGTTACATCCTGTTGTTTCGGTGTCGATTATGACTAGATCGTTCATTTTATATAAAGATAGCTACCTAGCTTGCATTAAAATAATGGAAAAGATATAGTTAATTATAACTTGTAATCAAAATATTATGCAGGATAACAATAATAACTTAAATAATACCTCAACTGGAGGTATGCAACCTTCAACAGATGGTTTGGGTACTAGTCCTCAGACATCTTCACCGACAACACCTTCGGATCTTGAAGTATCTCACACAGTAGAAACTACTCATCCTATGGA
>CAYQRB010000043.1:0-5884 GCA_964420145.1 uncultured Candidatus Saccharibacteria bacterium | reverse complement strand
AAATGGCAGTATTTATCTTACTTGAACAGCTTTTTCGTGTTTTAAATCTAGTACATGGTGGGAGCTATCATAAATAAAAATTAGTTAAACTTTTTAGTAGTTGTTATGTTTCTCACAAAATTTATTGGTTTTAGCTATAAGTCCTTCCTGAAGCCTATTTTTTTTAAATTCGATCCCGAAGATGTTCATGATAAAATACTTTTATTAGGGCAAACAATAGGTAATAACAACTTTTTATCCAATCTCACCACAAAACTTTTCTTATATAGTAACGACAAGCTTAGTCAAAACATTGCTGGAGTTAAATTTGTAAATCCCGTCGGGCTTTCCGCTGGATTCGATAAAGACGCAAAAATTATCAACACTTTGCCACAAGTGGGGTTTGGTTTTGCTGAAATTGGGTCAGTTACCTATTTTTCTTATGAGGGTAATCCAAAACCCAGATTATATCGATTACCCAAAGACGAGGGATTGGTTGTTTACTATGGTTTAAAAAATGACGGGGTTAAAGTAATTTCTAATCGGATTAAAAGAGAATATCGTAAACAAAAAGGTTTTGTACTAGGAGTCTCTATAGCACGCACAAATTCAGAAGAAGCTTCATCGTTGGAAGCAGGAATCAGAGATTATAAGGCAAGTTTAGAATACCTAGTAAAGCAAGGGGTAGGGGATTACTATACAATAAATATTTCTTGTCCAAACACCTTTTACGGGGAACCTTATACTACGCCAGAAAAACTAGATAGATTACTCAAAGAGATATCGAAGGTGAGAGTAGATAAATTGGTTTTGATTAAAATGCCGATAAACCTGCAATGGGACGATTTTGATAATTTACTTAAGGTTGTTGTTCGTTATCAATTACCCGGTGTAGTTATAGGTAATTTAAACAAAGATAGAGAAAGTAAACATATTACCCAGGACTATCCTATTTCTATAAAAGGTGGTGTGAGTGGGAAACCCACAAGGGAGCTTTCGACTGACCTTATTCGTAGAACTTATCTTAAATATAGAGGGAAGCTATTGATAGTGGGGGTGGGAGGAATAGACTCAGCCGAGACTGCCTATGAAAAAATAACAGCTGGTGCTTCTTTGTTACAGCTAATTACAGGAATGATTTATAAAGGCCCACAGGTGATCGGGGAGATTAATAAAGGTTTAGTAGAGTTGATAGAAAATGATGGCTTTAAAAGTATTTCAGAAGCAGTTGGGAGTAGGGCCAGTATTTCAGGATCAACAGAGAGAACAATTAAGAGTTAGTTTATTACCGAAGTTCGTACTTCTTTTTGTTGATTAAACATAATCAAAATCTCTTGTTCGAGTATTTTGATTTCCATCTCTAACTCGATAAGTTCCAGATAGATTTTGAGATGATCCTCTGACATTAGGTAGTTATTTCTAATATAGTAAGTAGTATATTACAAATGTATTTTTAAAACCTCTCTTTTTAATATAAATTGATTAGAAATTTGGTATATATCAATTATATCATAATAATATAAACTACTATTATAAACTTGTTATTTCAAAAAAGTTATAGGTTTTCATACAAATGGGCATTTTTTCTGCTAAGATATATTTGATAATAATTAAATATGATGAAGAAGTATATAATCCCTAGTAGTAATAATAATTACACACCCATACTTTTGCATAGATCCGCACTAGTGATTTATGTTCTTGTTATATTTATTTTCAATGTTGTAGTTGGACAGATGAGTTTCAGCTCTGTGCAGGCAGCGGTAGATGCCTCTGCTCTCTATAGTTTGCATAATTCTAGTCGAGCAGCAAACGGAATTGGGGGGTTAAGCGTTAACTCTCAATTAGTAACTTCTGCGACAAATAAAGCACAAGCGATGCTTTCCAGTGACTGCTGGGATCATTATTGTCCGTCAGGTACTTCGCCGTGGTCATTTATTTTGAACACTGGGTACGAATACATTTATGCAGGAGAAAACCTGGGAGAAGGGTTTACAAATAGCAATACATTGATGAATGCTTGGATGAATAGTCCGTCCCATAGGGTAAATGTACTAAATAGCAACTTTACTGAAATTGGAATCGGCTTTGCCCACGGATCTTTTCAGGGCAATCCTAATAATACAGTGGTAGTTGTGCATTTTGGATCAAAAGGTAACAATACTCCTAAACCAAATCCTCCTGCAGATACTCCTATTCCAGTTATGACAAAAACAGCTACAACTGTTCCTACAAAGAAACCAGTAGTAACATCGATTCCTAAACCAAGTCCCACAACTATACCCAATATCGTAATCGATAGTCCACAAGATGGTGCAATACTTAATACGGCAGAACCTGAAATCTCGGGTAAAAAGCCTGACCTAAGCAACCTAAAAATCTATATCAACGAGGAAGACATTGGAAGTGTAGATACTCGTGGAGAAAACTTTAGCTTTAGACCGGGGAAGTTAGAAGATGGAGAAGTTAAACTCAAAGCTGTTGGATTTATCAATAACAAGCAAGTTACTTCGTCTCCTGAGATCAGTTTTACAATCGATACTATATCCCCAGAGATTAGTCGAGAAGATTTAGAAATATCTTACTCAGGAGATGGAAACACTGTAATAACTATGAAACTCAAAACTAGTGAGGATAGTATAAAGGTGTTTTCTAGCACCGATAAAGGTGAATTTAAAAAAGAAGATGGAAGTGCGTGGGTACTTATTACTAACAAAAACCAAGTTGAAAATAATGCTAGATTTTCTATAACTGCAGAAGATAATGCAGGTAATCAAACTGTTTTAGAAATCCCAACAAGAGAAATTTTAGGGTATTACGACCATAATTTATATTTAAGTGATGAAGGTAGTGAAATTACAAGAACCAATATTTCTGGTCCTTTGCTTGGAAGTATTGCTAATGGGGGAGTTCGTACTAGAGTTAATTTTATCTTTATTTCTTTCCTTTTGTTATTATTTTCTTTGGATTTCTACTTTATAAACAAATCCGGTCTAACAGGCATAAGGAAAAGCAAGTCACACCTGCAAATATCTGCTATTGTTATCTTGTTTATGGTTGTGCTTGTAGGTGGCTTTACAGGCTCTATTCTATAAGATGAAAACTATTGTTAGTTACTCAAAAAGACCATATGTTTATGCTCTCCTATTGACTATTGGTATGGTCATGCTTTATACCATTGTACATACTTCCAATCCTATTAGGTTTGTGTTTGGTGCATTTAGTTTGTATTTATTATTACTATTTGAGCTTTATTCTACGAAGTATTATGTTTTTGATATAGATAAACAGTTAAGTCTTGAAAAGAAAGATATTAAACATAGAAGGGCTCATTGGGTACATCATCTAATTTTACCAACTATTCTATATCTTAGTTTCGTATTGTTTATTCTGGTAAATGCGCAGTTAAATATGTTGTTGCTTTTGATTTTTCTTAGTTTTTTCCTTTTCTCTTTTATGTTTATAAATATTAAGGCGTATTACGAGCGGAGGTATAGGATAGAGAACAGGACTGCAAATATATATGATGTTATAAGTATCTCTAGTGTATATATGCTTATTTATGCATTATTGGTTTTGACAAATTTTTTTGGCTATAATTTACTTTGGGCGGGATTACTAAACTCGGGTATCTTATCAATGTTAGGATATTTGACGCTTTCTAGGTATGATATCCTCGATAATAAAGGTATATTTCTTTTGATCTCATTGGTTTTTATTTATATAAACTCATTTCTAGTTCTACTTAATTTTGAAATTTCTGTATTAACACATGCTGTTATAGCAACTTTTGGATTTTATTATTTTACGGTTATAATCAATCACCTTGTAGAGAAAACACTTAATATCAAAGTAATTATCGAATATTTGGCAGTTTTTGTTTTAATTTTCGTTATCATTGTACTTGGTAATATCTAATCTTTAATTATTTAACTATGTTGGAAATTACTTTTATCCAAAAGGGTCATAAACTAAATTCTAAGTCCAAAAGTTATATAAATGAGAAGATCACAAAACATCAGGAGTTGCTTAGTAAAGCGACAGGTATCTCAGTCCTAACTCGTTATAACGAAAACTATGCTCCTGATAGAAGATATCGTATGGAGATATCTCTTTCTATGCCACATACATTTATAAAAGTAGAGGAAAGAGGTGTTTCTCTGGAGAGTCTAATTGATCAACTAGAGGTTCTTCTAAGACGAAAAGTCAAAAGATACTTGGGTCAATTTAACAAATGGGAGAAACAAGAGCCCTGGAAGGTGGTTGGAGCGAGAGAGCTTGCAAACAGTTATGATGAAGATGACTATGATTATAGTGATTATCAACCAGTAGTTAAGCAAAGTAAGCTTGATAGTACTAGACCTATGCATATAGGTGAGGCTATAGAGAGACTTGAAATGTCAGGGAGAAATGCAATTCTATTTAAGAACTATTCTACAGATAAGTATGCAATGCTTTATAGGGATGATCAAGATGAATATGAATTAATAGAAGCAGATGTATGATCTTTTCTCACATTATCGTGCGTTTATTGCTGTTACTCCTTCTCGAGAAGCGAAGGAGTATTTGAGGGATATAAATCGTGAACTAAAAAACTTCTCTAGGAATTTTAAGTTTGTAGCAATTGATCAGTTACATATTACCCTACAGTTTTTAGGAGACTCTGTTTCGGGACAAAGTATTTCACAAATTGAAAAGCGGTTATCTTTGATTACCAGAACTCAACAGCCATTTAATATTACGATAGATAGACTTAGTTTTGGTTTCCCTGCACAAAATATCGCGTCGTTATTGTATTATAATCTTGTAGATGATTATGATTTGCGAGACTTTACACTAAATCTACACAACAGTTTGAAAACACTAGGATTAAATGATATTAAACGAAAGAAAGATCATGCCAAACTTATACATCATTTATCCATAGCACGAACCAAACATGATATGAGTAGAAGTTTTACAAAAGAAGTTAATGAATTTATATCTACGCTTAATATCAAGCCCATCACTTTTGAGGTACAAGGAATTCAGATAGTAAGTAGTATATTTAAAAATAATAAAACAACATATAATATTCTGGTTGAGTTCCCGTTCCATATCGACCACTCTATACCTATCCAGGTCAAATAAAGCCAGTCTTATAAATCTATAAGTAAGGATTGTTATATAAAAAAGGGACGGATATATCCGCCCCTTTAGTAGTTATCTTACTTAGTATTAGTCTGTTATTGGAATTATTGCATTAATTCCTACACATACTTTAGAGCTTTGTACTTCTCGTCTTCCGTTAATAGAAGTGAAAGCTTGGTTACATACAAGATCGTTTTTTGAAATAGCTTTGAATGTAAATTCTAAAGTTAGCTTTTCATCCTGTTCTAAACTACCTGCAATACTTGCAAGGTTTAGGAGCTGAGAAGGATTGTATGGATCTCTTGGCATAATCAATCCATTCTCTCGTGTTTGGTCGTTTATAAATAGGTCTGTTACATCTTGCCTTATGTTTCCACTAACAAGGAACACTTTTTCTGCTCTCATATCGGTTGTAAATACATCACGCATATAGATTTTAGTAACTTCTTCTGTTCCTGTATTATGGAAATCCACCTTAAATACTATTTTTTCTCCCACCATATAGTGTAGTTTCCCTGCAACAGCTTTACTAAAGTTAAATCCAAAAACTGTTTTGTCTCCTTCTACTTGTGGAGTAGGTGTTGGCGTAATTACTGGTGTAGCCGTTACTGTCGGGGTTACGGTTGGTGTTGCAGTTGGTGTTACGGAAGGAGTGATTGTAACTGTAATAGTAGGAGTGGGTGTAAAAGTAACCGTAGGGGTTGGAGTAAAAGTTACAGTTGGAGAAGGGGTATTTGTAGGTTTTGGAGTATAGCTCCTCGACCAGGCCGGCGGC
>CAYQRB010000042.1:0-5938 GCA_964420145.1 uncultured Candidatus Saccharibacteria bacterium | reverse complement strand
ACTGACCTGCATGTAACAGAGCTTCTTTGGCTCTACGATAAAGTTTGGAGTAAGAGAGTCGAAACCCCTTTGTTTGTTTAAGAGTATCTTTGTGTTTTTGATTTTTAACTTTTCCTCTTTTGATTCTCATGATAATAAGCTAATAATTTTTTTTGATTCATTAGTACTTGAAAGTGATTTTGTCCCTTTTTTGCGTGATTTCTGTAAGGATGTTTTGTTTGCTTTCAGATGTGCATTATCCCCTTGTCGGTTATGCATAAGCTTTCCCTTACGAGTTAATTTAAACCTTTTAGCTGTTGCTTTGTGTGTCTTTTGTTTGTTTTTCATTTTTAATAATAGTTTTTTTTATTGGTCTAATTACAAGAGAAAGATCTCTTCCAAAAAACTTTGCAGGTTGATCGTATTCTATCTTTCCTTCTAATCGAGACAAGACTTTGTTTAATGTTTCATCTAGTTGTCCCCTACTTACTCTACCCTTTGCTTTGATTGTGATCTTTACAGGATGTTTTTTATCTAAAAAATCCTCAACCTTTTTCAATTTATGAGCAAGATCACCATCTCCAATAAATGACTTAAACCACATTTCTTTCATCTCTGTTCCCCGGTTTTTATTCTCTTTTCTTTTCTTTTCTTGTTGGTACTTAAACTTGGACCAAGACATGATCTTCGCTACTGGAGGGTTCGCTTTACTAGCTACCTCTATAAGATCCAATTCCCTATCCCTTGCTATTTGTAATGCGTCTTGCAAATCAACTACTCCAAGACTTTCTCCTTCATCATCAATAACTAGAAGTTTAGGTGTTATTATTTCTTGATTTTTTGCGTATTTTTCAAATACCCGATCCTTTCCTCTTGAAAAGTATTGTTTGTTTATCGTTTTAAAATACTCAATTTAAATATATTTGCAACTATTGATATTACCAGAATAAGTTCAATTTTTCAAGATTCTAGTCCTTCCTTAATACCAGTCTCTAGGTTTTGTATAAATTCGTTAACTCTCATCAGTCCTATATCCTGCCCATTGAGTTTTACAGAGATTGAATCCGTATTTGCTTCTTTTTCTCCAATGATTAGTATATAGGGAGTATGTTTTTGTATAGATCTAGATATTTTTTCTTCGGAAGGGATATCCGATTGATCAAGATGTACTCTGATTCTGTTTTCTTGTAATTCTCTGGTAATTTTAATGGCCTTATGTATATATTTACTTTCCAAAGGCACTATTTCGACTTGTTCCGGTTCTACCCAGAGAGGTAGTACTCCCTCTCCATGTTCAAATACTAGATCTAGTAGCTTTTCTATGCTATCTACAAGAAAAGTATGTACTAGTATTAGTTCGTCTGAGGACTTTTCGGTCTCAGTTATGAGTTTTTTGGGAAGCATCATATCTAGTACAATTTTTGAGATTTCCCAGTTTCTCGCATATTTGTCTTTCACTTCAAAGGTAAGTTTAGGGCCATAAATTTCAGCTCCACTTTCTCTGATTTTAGATGGGATTTTTAAGTCAGTAATAATATCTTTGAGTATTGAGATAGCATTGTCCCATAACTTTTCGTCGTAGAGGTAGTTCTGCAGATTATTATAGTCAGGCGTCTCTAGTATAAGTTTAAATTGGCTAAAACCAAATGCTTTTAAAACAGTACCGATCAGTCGAATATGAGAGATAATCACTTCTTTAATATTTGTAGAAGTTGTTAGAGATACCACTACTGGGTAGGTAGTCTCCATAAAATCAGTTAAATGTTTAGGTTTCTCCGTATTGATATCTATAAGTTCTCCGTTGAAAGCTTTGAATACAGAACCAAGGCTGTGGTCTCTGGTGTTATTTTGGTGTTCCGATATTATTTGTGAAAGTAAAAAGCTTTCTGTACTATCTCTAAATACAAGCTCTTCGTTCTCTATAGTAACCTTTAGTGGTTGGTTGTGGCCATATGTCTGGAGTATATTTTCAAGTACTCCGTACTGATTACTAATCCACGGTTCTTGTACCAGTTCGATATCTATTTCGGTCATTTTTTCTTCTAAAAACCTCACAATGTTTTGTTGGAGTAATATGCCGTTTTTCAACCAAATTGGTGAAGAAGTTCTATTTTTTGTATCAAGTTTTAACAAACCTAGTTTCTCAGCTATGAGTACACTGTTTATTTCATTGAGTTTCTGAATATTTTCTAGATAATCTTCTAACTTTCGTTTTGACTCAAATGAAATACCTATGATTTTTTGTAGTAATGGTCTTGATTTATCATTTAACCAATAAGATTTCGAGATCTTAATTAGTTTGAAGTTATCAAGCTCTTTTGTACTTTTAACATGAGGGCCTCTACACATATCTATAAACTCATCTCCCGTTTTATAAAAACTTACTTCGGCATCCTCAATCTTGTTTAATAATTCTGTTTTATAGGTTTCTCCGAGTTGTAGGAGAGTTTGTAATGCCCGATCCCTAGGAATAATGATATTGGTAAATGGAATATCTTGATCGATAATTTTTTGCATTTCGACCTCAATGTCTTCTAGATCTTCGTGTGTAAACTTATGTTCGGTATCAAATTCATAGTAAAAGCCAGTATCTGTAACAGGACCAATACCCATTTTGGTGTCCGGGTAAAGTCTTTTTACTGCAAATGCAAGTATATGGGCAAGGCTATGGCGTTGTTTTTCAAGATCTATTTGTTGAGCAGTAAGCATGATTATACTGATTATTGAAATATGGGCAGTATTGGATTTGAACCAATGACCTTTCGCACGTCAAGCGAATGCTCTACCAGCTGAGCTAACTGCCCGTTAATATAAATGTATTTGTTTGGATTTGTGAGAAATATTGTTGTCAAGGACGCTTTTTGATGATTTTATCTATCAGTCCGTATTCTTTTGCCTGTAAAGCGGTCATATGTTTATCGCGATCACTATCTTTTATAACAGTATCAAATTTTTGTCCGGTGTTGGTAGCAAGTATGTTGGTTAATAGGTCTTTTAGTCGTAGTATCTCTTTGGCTTCGATTTCAATATCACTTGCTTGTCCAGAGATTCCTCCGCTTACTAAAGGTTGGTGCATATGTATCATACTATTGGGTAGTGCAAATCGTTTACCTTTGGTCCCAGCAGATAATATCACAGTGCCAAAAGAAGCAGCGACACCTACTGCAATTGTTGTAATATCGGGCTTAACATAAGCCATTGTATCGAGGATAGCAAGGCCAGCATAGATTACTCCGCCAGGACAGTTTATATAAATTGTAATATCTTTTTCAGCGTCTTCTTTCTCTAGAAATAGTAGTTGAGCAATAACAGCATTGGCAACCTGGTCATCAATACCCGTGCCTAAGAAAATGATTCTATCTTTAAGCAGTCTCGAATAAATATCATATGCTCTCTCTCCTTCACGAGATTTTTCGATAACTGTAGGAATAAGGTAACTACTCATAATTATTTGATGATAATAAAACAAGGAAATACATTATATGATATTTATTAAAGATTATAAATATAAATTACTGGTACTTTTCAATATTAGACCAAATACCTACAAAAATGCCTCCTTACGGAGACATCTTTGCTTGCACTTTTAACTATTTTTACTGCCTTTTGCTTATATTTAATTGTAGTAATAATTTATCAGAAAACCTGGATACTTGTCAAGAATATTTGAACACTAAATATAGAGGTGTTTTAGAAAGTTGTACAACGACTGATTCTCTTTGCAGACTAATCGATCTGGTGTTTTTATGTGGGTATTGAAACAAGTGGACATAATGCTTTGTAAATAAAAGAGTAAATATTTTATATGGAAATTTCTAACTGGAGCTTATCCCCTACCTTTATGTTTCTATGTGTAGAAGTATTGGCGTTTATTTCTAAAACATATTTAGCTATCTGATTACTACGATAGTAGGTATTTTCATCAAGTGGTGTAGTGTTTTCATAGATTTGGATGATATTAAGGTTTTCATCTATAAAAATTATATCTAGAGGGATATAAGTATTTTTCATCCAGAAAGAAAGATACTGGCTTTCTGGGAATATGAATAACATTCCTTGGTCTGTATTCATTGAAGTAACTCCCATCAATCCTTGTCTCCTACTCTCTTCTGTCGTTGCCAGTGCTACCTGAAAAGTATGTTTTCCTGTTGAGCTAAATATATTCACTTTGTTATTTTCTTTTGTAGTATTTAAGGTGTTTTGTATCGAAGATGACGGATTTATTTGTATTTGTGTATTTTGGATATTACTTAAAATAGAAAATATCAACAAAAACACACTTATTGCGACTGCAATAATAAGTAACAGTAGTTTTTTTATTAGTGAAGTATTAGAGTTTTCGTTTGAAGTTTTTTTCGAGTTCATCTTTTTTTATAATCCAGATTATTGGTCTCCCGTGAGGACAGGAGTATGGTTGTTTACATTTTAATAAATCATTGATAATTGTTTTCATCTGAAAGTTATCGAGTTTTTGTCCTGCTCTTATACTACTATGACAAGCGATTGTAGAAATCAGATGATTTAATAATCTTATCTCTTCTTTTTCTATTTCTCCACCAGAGTTTGATAGATGAGAGAGAATCTCATTAAAATAATCTTGAGAATTTCTTGTAGTTATGATTTCAGGTACTGATTGTAGTAATAGAGTATTTGGTTTTAATTCAAACTCAAAACCAATACTAGTTAGTATTTTTTTATGCTCAATAATATTTAAATATTCCTGTTCAGATATATTTATTGATTCGGGTATAAGTAGCTTTTGAGCGGGAAGTGAGTGTTGTTTTTGGAAACGAGCTTTAATCTTTTCGTAGGTGATTCTCTCTGCTGCAGCATGTTGATCTATAACCATAAGTTCGCCATCTCTTTCAAAAAGCAGATAAGTATTAAAGATTTGAAGGGTATCCCCGATAGTTAGTTCTGGTTTAATCAACCCAGTGTATTCTTGGGATTGTAAAAGTATTTCTTTGGTAAAATTTAATCCTTTATCATAGCTAATTGATTTGTTGGAAGGTTTTATCGAAGAGTTGTAATAGGAGTTTGTATTTATTGACTTAGTAGTCTGTGTATTGTATGCAGGCATATATTTTTGTTTGGACTCGGAGGCGCTATTAGTTAATCTATTTTGTAATTCGATTTGAAGATGTTTTTCAAGGGACTCTCTTACCGTATTATAGATAAGTCTAAACATCTCTTGTGAATTATCAAAGCGAAGCTCGTTTTTTCGTGGGTGAACATTAACATCTACTTTTTGGGGATCAATACTGATTGTAATAAAATAAACAGGTACTTGATTATGCATAAGATTTGTTCCATAACCTGTTTTCACCGCTTGCGTGATCATAGGTTCTGATACTGCTCTGGAGTTTACAAAAATAAATTGTAGGGATTTATCTTTCCTGTTTATCGAGGGATGTCCAATATATCCACTGATATTTATCGATTTATCAGAAAAAAACACAGGTATTAACTTAGACTCAAGAGCAGGGAAAATTTGGACAATCCTTTTCTCTATGGTTTTTGTTTCTTTTAGGGAATAGACTAATTTGTTGTTATTATAAAAATTGAAGTTTATGTTATGAAAAGGGATCGCAATCTTGATAAAAGTATTTAAAATATGTTTGTATTCGGCGTTTTCAGATTTTAGAAACTTTTTTCGTGCTGGTATTTTTTGGAAAATATCTTTTACTGTTACTGTTGTTCCCGTCTTTCTTCCTGATCCTGGTTTAGATACTATGTGACCATCTTGGACTAAGACAAGGATGGGTTCTGTTGTTGAAGTTTTTGTATGGATTGTGGTCGTTGCAATACTACTGATACTTGCTAATGCTTCTCCTCGAAAGCCAAGTGTTTTTATGTTGTGAAGATGATGTTCATCGTAAATTTTACTTGTTGTATGAAGTTTATAACTTTCCATCAGATCTTCCCGACTCATACCAATACCATTATCAGTAACAACTAT
>CAYQRB010000041.1:0-6258 GCA_964420145.1 uncultured Candidatus Saccharibacteria bacterium | reverse complement strand
GCCTGACACAAAACCCTGTGACAAAGACCCTTTCAAACCTAGTACGCCTTCTAACACATGACCTGTCATTGTTTCAAGGCTATGTGAAAGAGACTTTTTCCAGCCTAGTACGCCTTCTAACACACGACCTGTTATCGTTTCAAGGCCATGTAAAAAAGGCCCTGTTCTATCTAGGACACTTTCTCTATTATTTGGGATTGTATTTTCAATTACCATTTAATTAAACGCTATAACCAATATATAGTATATCATAACTATTAGCATTATTTATTATAAAATATATTTCCCTAATCTAGCACCTTCCAGTAAAATAGTCGTTATGAATTCACTAAACTCCGAACAACAAAAAGCGGTTGAAATAGTAAATGGTCCTATTCTTATACTTGCAGGAGCAGGAAGCGGGAAAACACGAACCCTAACTCAAAGGATTTCCTACCTAATCGAAAATAACTATGCGCGAGCAGAAAATATCCTGGCTGTAACCTTTACTAACAAAGCTTCAAACGAAATGAAGGAAAGAATTATGAAACAGCTTAATATCAGGCCAGGTACCGAGAGAGTATTTCTTCCTTGGGTAGGAACATTTCACTCTATCTGTGTCCAGATTTTAAAAAGAGATGGAAAAGAAATCGGAATTACAGGAAACTTCACTATTTATGATACAACTGATCAAAAAGACTTAGTTCGCAAAGCTATTAAAAAGCTAAATTTTAATGAAAAAAAAATTAACCCTGGCGCAGTTTTATCTACTATTTCTTCTGCAAAATGTAACCTTATAAGTCCTGGTGACTATCGTAATGTAGCAAGAGGATATTTTGAATCCCAAGTAGCAGAAATATACTCTACTTATCAAAAACTTTTAGAAAGCAATTCTGGGCTAGATTTTGATGATTTAATTATGAAAACTGTAGTACTTCTACAAAAAAACCCTAGCATTCTTGAAAAATACCAAGAATTATTTAGGTTTATTTTGGTAGATGAATATCAAGACACAAATCATTCCCAATATGTATTAACAAAACTACTGGCAAAAAAACACCGTAACATATGCGTAGTCGGCGATGATGCTCAGTCTATATATAGTTTCCGTGGTGCAACAATAACCAATATCTTAAATTTTGAAAAAGATTATCCTGATGCAAAGATCATCAAATTAGAACAAAATTATCGATCCACAAAAAAAATCCTAGAAGCTTCTAATGAGATTATTCGCCACAACCCTGAACAGAAACAAAAAAAGCTTTGGACAGAAAATGAGGACGGAGAAGCAATAATTATCTATGATGCAACAGATGAACACGACGAAGCCAAATGGATTGCCACACAAGTAAAAGAACTCCTTTTGGGAAATATTAGTCCAAAAGAAATTGCAGTTTTGTATAGAACTAACGCAATGTCACGAAACCTAGAAGAAGCACTATTAAACATCAATATAAATTATAGAATTGTTGGAGGAGTTAGGTTTTATCACCGTACAGAAATCAAGGTTATTTTAGCTTATTTAAGGGTGATATTTAATCCCAATGACACTATTGCATTGATTAAAGCCATAAGTAACCCTAGAAGGGGTATAGGAGCTAAAACCATAGAGAAATATACCTTGCTTGCAAATCAACAACGACAAGGGCTACTAGAATACCTAATCTCTGCTTTCAACAATAATCCCGATTTATTACAAAAAAATATTTTAGAGTTTACTCGTATTATGATCAAACTACGAGATTTATCGACCAAAGAACCTGTTTCTGACTTAATTGAAGATATCCTTGAATTTTCTGGATACAGGGCAGAACTTAAAGAGAGTGGAGAAAACGAATCTCGTTTAGAAAACATACAAGAGTTAAAATCTCTTGCACGAAAGTTTGATCCATTAGATTACCCTGATGGATTAGAGAAATTCCTTGAGGAAGTTGCACTTATAGAAAGTAGTTACGAGTCTAGCAAAGACGATCAGGAGTTTATTACACTGATGACTGTTCATAGCGCAAAAGGACTAGAGTTTGATTATGTATTTATTGCAGGAATGGAAGAAAACCTATTCCCTCATTCCAACTCAAAGTTCGATCCGCAAGAGTTAGCAGAAGAGAGAAGACTTGCCTATGTTGCAATAACTAGAGCAAGACAACAGGTTATGATTACTCATGCAGAATCTCGTCTATATTTCGGCTCTCGTAACTCTAATCCAGTATCTAGGTTCATAGAAGACATACCTGAACACCTACTCATTTATTCAGAGAACCTTTTTTCCTCCCAAAAAGCCTCTTTTTCTGGGTGGGAACCCGTTGAAAAAAATGAAAGAGAAACAAGAAGTCAAACTAGCTTAAATTCTGGAGATCTAGTCAAACACGAACTCTTTGGAGTAGGAGAAGTAGTCGAAGCAGATGACTATATCGCAATTGTTCGTTTCCCTGTCGGGATAAAAGAACTTGCTCTAGAATATGTACAATTGGAGAAAATATAGACCAAAGTTTTTTATATACTCAAAACTATATTTGATGTAACCTAGAATTTATAGGGGATATGGACGGAGCCATACCTGTTAACACTTAGGGTTGTCAGCCAAACAAATTTAAATTTATACTTTTTATATATTCCGTTCTTGTTACAATTGATTTTATATTTATTACTTTATTTTCTTTTGATCTAGATTCTATAGAGATATGTATTAGGATTTTAATAAATATTAAAATCGCTGGTTCTGATACCTCCAATGATTAAAAATATTTATAATATTTAAATAATTAATCTAAAAAAATGACGGATACTACACACCCTCAGCCAGGATTCCCAAAAGGAGTAATAATATTTTTGGTTATATTTGCTTCTTTTTTTATTATTATTCCTCTATTGATAATATTATTTGTTATCGCAATTATTGCAATTAACCCTGCAGGCCACATTTCATCTCCACCACAAGTAGAGATTAGTCCTAACGAGGTGTTTTCAACCCCTATTTACGAGCCGACTCCAACACAATATCCTACAAATCAAACGAACCCAAGTCTTTATCCAAGTAATAACCCGTATATAGGATGGATTACTCACGATAGTATCTACAACAATATAAAATTTAAATATCCTAGTAATTTTAAGGTATTCGATAATCCAGGAAAGATAAGGGTAGAAAAATCAACAGATAATATAAATATAGCAAGGATTTTGTTTACTGATACCCCATTTGATGTAGATTCTTTTTCTTCCCATAACTTCCGTCAAAAAGAAAAAGATAGACACCTACAGGTAGGAACAGTTACATATCCCACCTTACATTTTTTATGGGAAGAGGGCTCTCCAGGACAAATACAAGGAACAATATGGAAAAGTAGCGTAGAGGTTGACATTGTGGAACTCCCGAGCCATACACTAGAACTACAATTTTTTACAGATAAGGTTTTGGATTCCAATGGACTATTACTACAACAAACAACTCCATCCGAAGAGGATCGCCACACAGCAGAACTTATCTTAAAGAGTATGGAATTTAAGTAAAGGAAATATCTTTAAGTAGGATTTAGATCTACCCGTAAACTTTTGATTAACCTATCACAAGTAGCTAATCCTTGGTTATCACTTTCTGTATAAGTGCACTCTGCTTCTATATTTGCACCTATTCCTTTTATTTTCAATTTCCTAGAAATACAACCAACATAGTTCACCCCTTCTTCCCTGTTATGTTCATAACATATTTCATCTTTCTCATCTGGATAAAACATATCGTATCTTAGTATTTTTAATTTACCCGAAGACACGCCGATGGTATTTGGGTTACGAAGCAGGTTACTAAACAAATTGGCTCCCTCTATATCGATTATGGGAAAACTCTCCCGCATATTCGAAAAAGCAATATCTCTATATTCTGGAATTGTAAAAAAGGATGATAGTTTTAAACTGACAGTATTGGAGCCTATACTAGAAATAGTTACACTCCTAGAATCCGCATATATAATTGTGTCTTTAAATATTTTTTCATCTAGAAAAAATCGATAACCTCTAACTATTTCTTTTGTATTCGAATCTTTTAAGTCCAATACAGCTTCTACCTTGGGTGGTATGTACTTTTCGTTTTCTACAAACCTTTTCTTAACTGTATCTAAAAACCGATTTATTACCTTTTCACAATATGTATAGTCTTCTTCTTGGTTTATAGTACAGGAAAAACCAAAAAAATTAGGTATTTCATTTTCAACAGAAAACTGCCCCAAATAATCTAGCTTAGTCCATAGACCGTAATTTATACTACGATAGACCCCAGGTTCTTCAAGATCAAGATACATCAAATGAATCTTTCCAAGTTCTATAAATTTCACCAAATATCCATCAATCCCATCTAAAGGAACAATCTCTGGTTCCTGAGTTAATTTGGTTTCTACAATTTCTACTTCGTAACCATATTCATATTTAGTTTCATGCCTACCATAAACGCCTCTAGTTTTATCGTAAAAAACATAATCGAATCCTCCTCCTTGTAAAAAGTGATAGTTCTCAAGGATAAATTTACCTTCTTGTTTAATAGATAAATAATCCACTCCTGTTATAGATAGTCCTGCTTGAGAAGGGTGTGACACATCTCCTCCCTCTACACTTACCTTTGATCCCACAGGATATTCAAACTCTAAAAACTTGTCCTGATAGAAATCAAAATTTATTTGTGGAGTAGGAGTTGTAGTAATCGTTGGTGTTACTTCTACCGTACTTTCGCTATTGATATCTTTTTGGGAAGGATAAAAGAATCTCATTATTGCCAATACCGATACTGCTATTATCAATATCAACAAGAAAAATACTATAGATAAAAATAGCTTTTTACTTTTTTTTGTTTGTGTGTTTTTAGAAATAGTATCGTCCATAGAACCCTATCTATAAATCACTATATATTTCCATCAATTTGTTTGCAAATTCTTTGTGTACATTGATACCGGTTGGCAGATTAACGATCTGTTTTGATATTTTTTCTGCAACTGGGGTATCTCCTTTTTTGTAACCCAACTTTTCTAGCGAGCTTTCTGGTGCGTACAGAATTGTTTTGTACCAATCTCCCAAAACAAAGTGTGCTTTTTTTGTTTTGTATTTAAAATTTACTAGTTTTTTGTAGTCTAATAATAATGGAAATCTTAGATATGTATGGGTGCTATTCTCTGAAGTTTTGTATTCTATTCCTAGTTTTTTACTATAAATTTCTGCTATTTTTCTACGATGGCTGTTAAACCTGTCTAGTTTTCTAAACTGATTCGTTCCTAGCCTTGCTAATGCCGAGGGCATTTTAGCGGGCAACCAGTTCGGTTTTTGGGTAAGATATTCTTCACTCTCTATCATTATTCCCATAATCCCGAGGCTATGTGCAACTACACTAAACATCCGACCAATAGTAGCCTTTCCTATGCCTAAATAATAAACTGGTGTTATTAACCACCAAAGAATAGGATTTAATAATGCGATTTTAATTCTAACCAAAGAAAACTCAGGGAGTTCCTCTTGTTCGGTTTTGAGTTTTTTAGCAACTTCATCATCTTTGGTCAAAATCATACCTCCTCGTACACTGGAAATCACTTTTTCTATCCCAAAAGTTAAGATAGATGCATCTCCTATAGTTCCGATTTTTTGATCTTTATATACACCTCCTAGTGCATGTGCTATGTCTTCTACTACCTTCACTTCTGGACCTACAACTTTACGAACTTTTTCTATCTCTACAGGAAGACCAAATGTATGTTGGACAAGTACCACTTTTGTTTTAGGAGTAACTTTGTTGCGCAAATCCTCGTAATCTATATTAAAATTCTTCGGATCAATATCGACATAAACAGGTTTCGCACCTACCCATAAAACAGGATTGGCTACTACCAAACATGAAAAGGAGGGGAGTATTACTTCGTCTCCTTTTCCAACTCCATAGGCTTTTAACAAAAGATAAAAACCCGATCTTGCTGAATCAAGTGCTATCGCATTTATCCCTCCGTGATATTCACTCACCTGTTTTTCAAATTTTTCTACACTTTTTCCTCTATCAGATCGCCAATTCCAGGGCTGAAAAAGTAATTTCCAGGCGAGGCGGACATCGTCTTGTTCTGTATTAGGTGATGCTCCTATAAATACTGGTCTCATTTTGAACATTAAAAGTTAAGGGCTAAACGCTAAGCTAATCTTTTTTAGAAACAAAATCTATTATCTTTTCCCAATCAATAAGTCCATCTACATTTAAGAAGTTCTCAATGAAATCTTTTGTTAATTCGTTTGTTTTTCCAATATACGCTTTTTTAA
>CAYQRB010000040.1:0-6371 GCA_964420145.1 uncultured Candidatus Saccharibacteria bacterium | reverse complement strand
GGTAATCGATGATTGTTTTCGTGCACTACAAGACTCGGATCACGAAGGAATAAAGTTATTAATAGAGAAATTAAAAACTATATTAAAAGAGCAAGGGCTTATTGAAATCAAAATTGAAATTGGTGATAAGTTTAATCCCGAAGTGATGGAAGCAATTAGTTCAATTCCCCCTTCAGGAGGACAGAATTCTAATGAAGTATTATTTATAGAGCAAAGAGGTTATAGATATTCCTCCAATAACAATATCTATCGACCTGCCAAAGTAATCGTTACTAAATAAATTATTTTAATATTATTTTTTATAAATTAAACTATGAGTAAAATAATTGGAATTGACTTAGGGACAACCAACTCTTGTGTAGCATTTGCTAGTGGAGGTGATCCTGAGATAGTTACAAATAAAGAAGGCGGGAGAACAACCCCTTCTGTTATCGCAATTAATAGTGATAATTCTGATGTTTTAGTTGGTATTACCGCAAAAAACCAAATGGTAACCAACCCTGAACAAACATTTTATTCTATAAAAAGACTAATCGGACGAAAATGGGAAGACCCGGAAATACAAAGAGATGTAAAACTACTTCCTTTCAAGCTTAGAAAAAATCCGAAAGGTGGAGTCGAAATACAATTTGGAGATAAGTGGTTACCTGCAGAAGCTATAAGTGCCAAAGTATTAGCAAAAATTAAAACTGATGCTGAAGCCTATCTAGGTGAAGAAATCAAAGAAGCAGTAATCACAGTCCCAGCGTATTTTGATGACTCACAACGACAGGCAACCAAAAACGCAGGGAAAATTGCCGGGCTTACTGTAAAAAGAATTATAAACGAGCCTACAGCTGCCGCTTTAGCCTATGGTCTAGATAAAAAGGGTGAGAAGACGATCGCCGTTTATGACCTTGGTGGAGGAACATTTGATATCTCTATTTTAGAAATAGGCGATGGTGTTTTTGAGGTTAAGTCAACAAACGGAGATACTCATTTAGGGGGAGATGACTTTGATCAAAAAATCATAGATTGGTTGATTGATACTTTCAAAAAAGAACAAGGGATAGATCTAAAAGAAGATCCTGCGGCACTACAAAGACTAAAAGAAGCTGCAGAAAAAGCAAAGATTACTCTATCCTCTTCTGAGAAAACGGAAATTAACCTACCTTATATTACAGCAGATGCAAAAGGTCCAAAACATCTTCGTATCGATATAACAAGGGCTGATTTGGAAAAATTAATTGGTGACTTAGTTGATAAAACAATGATCCCTGTTAAAAAAGCACTTTCTGACGCAGGAATAAAAAAGGAAGATATTGGAGAGGTAGTTATGGTAGGCGGAATGACTCGTATGCCTATTGTTATCAAAAAAGTTAAAGAGTTTTTTGGCAAAGACCCACACCAGGGAGTAAATCCTGATGAGGTTGTAGCAATCGGAGCTGCTATACAAGGAGCTGTTTTAGCCGGAGATTCTAGCGTAAGTGATATAACCCTACTTGATGTTACTCCACACACACTTGGACTAGAAACACTTGGAAATATTCGTACTCCCTTGATTGAGAGAAACACAACCATACCTACTGAAAAATCTCAAGTATTTTCGACTGCTTCTGACAACCAAACAAGTGTCGAGATCCATATTTTACAAGGAGAAAGGGAGATGGCTAAGGATAATAAAACACTAGGAAGATTTATCCTGGATAACCTACCTCCAGCACCTAGAGGTATTCCTCAAGTTGAGGTTATTTTTAAAATTGATGCCAACGGAATTCTTAATGTAACAGCGAAGGATAAGGCAACAGGAAAAGAACAGTCTATCACAATTACCGCATCTACCCAGCTTGATGATAGTGAAGTAGATAGTTTGGTAAAAGAGGCTGCAAAACACGCAGAGGAAGACAAAAAACATAGAGAAAAAGCAGAAACCCAAATTGATGCAGAAAGTCTTATTTTTCAAACAGAAAAGTTCATCGATGAAATGAAGGATAAACTCAAAGAAGAAGATAAGAAAGAATTAACAGAAAAGAAGACTGAGTTAAAAGAAATGATTTCCAAAGATGACTTCGATCCTGAAGAAGTTAAAAATAAAATAAATGAAGTTTCTACCAAACTTCAAGAAAAGGGTGCAGAGATGTATAAACAAGCAAGTGAGGAAAAGGACTCTAAGGAAAAGGATGAGAAAAGTAAAGATAAAGATAAAAAAGATGATCAGCCTGAAGAAGGTGAGGTTATCAACAATGACAAAAAATAATGTTTTTAGTATATATAGGGTTAAGTTGGTTTATTAAGCTCCTAATATTTACATTAAAAGTAAGTGGACAAGGCAGAGGGACAGCTCTGCCTGGGCTTATTATAGAAAAATATTTTCCGTCTATAATTCCCTATATACTAAAACAATCCCCTTACACCATTTTGATTACAGGAACTAATGGGAAAACCACTACCCGTACGATACTATCTAATGTTTTACAAACAAAAGATGGTGTTATCCAAAATAGGAGTGGCTCCAACCTGAGAAGAGGAATACTTTCTGAAATTATCAGTCAGAGTAATTTTTGGGGGAAAGTATCAGCTAAATATGCTATATTCGAGGTAGAGGAAGCTACAATTCCTAAACTTACCCAGTTACTAAAACCAAAACAAATCATAGTTACAAATCTTTATAGAGACCAGTTAGACGCTTATGGTGAGATAGATAGAACTCAAAAATTCATACAGGAAGCTATAAACAACTCTCCCCAAGCAGAAATTATATTAAATGGAGACGACCCCAGAGTTAGAAACCTAGATACAAAGAAAAATAAAGCAACACATTATTTTCAAATAGATGATCCGTTAAAATATAGATTTAATTATGAAGGAGAAACGCAAGTAGGTTTACTAGAAGAATCCTTTACTGCAAAATCTCTAAAAATCAACACTGATCTAAGTACAAGCTTCGAGTATTTAGGGGAAAAGATAACTCTCAATATTCCCGGATATTACCATGTTTATAATGTACTTGCTTCTATTGCCAGTGCAGAAATATTAAATATCAAGCTTAAAGATATTGTGCGTGCTATAGAAAATACGAAACCTGCATTTGGAAGGGGTGAAATAGTGCAGTATATGGATAAAAATGTTCATATATTATTAGTTAAAAATCCTGCTGGCTTCAATCTTAATCTTGATCTACTTACGCATATTGCTAACTCAGAAATAATCTTTATATTAAACGATAAAATTGCAGACGGAAAAGATGTTTCCTGGATTTGGGATAGCCAACTAGAAATCTTAAATAAAATAAAACCGAAAACAATCATATGTTCAGGGACTAGGGCTTCCGATATGCTTTTAAGGGTAAAATACGCACTACCTGATCTAAAAGCAACAAAAATACCAGACAATTATTTTGATTCCGAAATAAAAACAACTATTATCTTAGCAAAAAAAACTGATGATATTTTAGATTTTATAGAAAAGTCTTCATCAACCGATTTTTATATACTAGCTACCTATACAGCAATGCTGGGAATTAGGAAAATAATTCTTGGAAATTCACTAAATGTTTAATTATGCGAAAACCCAATTATTCACTAAAACTTATTCACCTGTATCCTCAACAAATGAATGTTTATGGGGACACTGGTAATATCACAACCCTACACAATCGTTGTGTTTGGAGAGGAATAAACTTTCAAGTAGAATCAATCACATATGAAGATCTCAGGGCAGAAGCACAAGGTGATATCTATTTTATGGGTGGAGGACAAGATAATGATATGTATAGGGTATTTGAAGATATGTATGTGAACAAAAAAGAATTTATTTCTTCTCAAGTAGAAGCAGGCAAAGTGTTTCTTTTGATTTGTGGAGGGTTTCAACTCTTCGGGGAATATTTCCTAGACTCACAAAAACGCAAAATCAACGGGTTAGGTATTTTACCAATCACTACCAAGTCTCCCGGTGAGAGGATATCTCAACGATGTCTAGGAGATATAATCTCAATAATATCTCCAGAGTTAGAAAAGCAGATTTCTCTATACTATAAACAAGGCTTTTCAAAATATTTGATTGGCTTTGAAAATCATAGTGGAGAAACATATATAAATAGCACACAAACCAAACCTCTAGCTGAAACGATAGTGGGCTCAGGCAATAATGCTACTCAAAAGATAGATGGTATTAGATACAAAAACATATTTGCTTCTTATACACATGGCCCACTATTACCTAAAAACCCTCATTTTGCAGATTTACTTATTGGTACTGCATTCAAAAACAAATACGGTATTGATGCGGATCTCCCCTCTCTTGACGACTCAATAGAGTGGGAAGCGCATAACTCCATTTTAAAAAGATATGGGTACTTAATCCGATCCTAAAAAGATATTGCGCATATTTTCCGGATAGTCTGCAATATCCTCAGGAAAAAGCCTGCTTATTTCTGTAATTATTTCTTGAGGTGTGATTATAAGTTTCTTTTTTAATAAATTTTCTTTATAACCATCTTTTCCTAGAACTGCAAACTTCTCGACTTCATCATTTATCCTGTTATCAATATCTGCAAAATCAAAAGCTGTTTTGAAGTGCGTGATAGTTTCAAGATGTTCTATAACCATTCTTGTTTCTGAGTCCAGACTCACATTGGTATTATCCAGAACATAATTAAACTTACGATCTATTAACTCCTCATCAAAAATATCAATGTTGTGCATATCAAAATAAAACTTGCGATTAACCTCATCTCGTTCTTTTAGTACTGCTAATGCATCTTCTCTCTCGTCTTTGATAACTTTTTTAACCCTTTCTTCAAATTCACTTTTCAGAAATATAGAAAAAACTTTGGGATGTTTCCCTATTAAAAATGTTCCTAGATCTGAATCTACAATAAAACTATCTCCTTCTAGGAGTTTATAATCACGGTATTTATCTGTTGTTGGACCAATTATTGCTTCTATATAATCATCAAACTTCGGTCTGCTAAAACCCTCTTCACTATGACCTAATTTATGGCCTAAATAGCGATAAACACCACCTAGATGTAAGTAGTGATAGTCAAATAGACATGTAAGGATTAGGGCAAGAGAAGTTGCTCCACTTCCACTCCAACCACTTACAGAAATATTAACAATCCGTTCCTGTTCACTTAAATTACTAGTCATTAATAGTTTAATAACGAAGATGATTTTAACCTTTTTTCAATAATGTTTTCAATCCAATACCGGTTTATATATAATAAACCCTCTAGAGAGTCATTATCGATTTTCAAACTCAACGAAGTTCTCATTTCATTTTCTAAAAAAAATCTTTGAACTTTTATTATTTTATCAGTTATTAACCCTGTTTTAGAACTAGTAGCTACTTTTTGATAACCGAGTATTTGTCCTGAAGAAAGAACTCTTTGCTCTTCTTTTAGGATTTGTGTATCGGTTTTGGTGTATGTCTGTAATTTAGGAGAAAAACCTGCAAGCTCAAGGAGTTTAATCTCGAAACATGCTAGTAGTAATTGTACTCTCCCGATATGAATAGAAGATAATTCTAAAAAGTCGAAAAGTAAGTTATATGCTTTTAATTCCTGTCCACTACTTGCATTGATTTTATCAATTATTTCAAGTATATATAACAAAACTTTAGAGGTGTCTTTATCCCTTTTTAGAGTATGGTAGTCATTGACAATTTCAATTTCCCTTAGTAAATCAATCCCTTTTGTTGTATAGAAAGAAGCTTTAACATGGTTTAATAAATCAATACTTGAAACTTTTCGCGAACTAGATTTTGAAGCACCTTTTGCAACAGAATCAATAATTCCGTGCTTTTTGGTGAGGAAAACAACTAGTTTATCTGCATTAGGAAACTGTCTTATTCGTATAATAAACCCCTTGTCTTGGTATATTCTCATATATCTATTTTATTTATGATTGCGGTTGTAGATATATCCTCGATAGGTTCTATTACAATAGCTTTTCCCCCACAACTTTCAATACATTTAATTTTATTTTCATATCCGGGATCTCCTTTTACTATTGCTAAATAAGAGGGCTTGTATTCTTTCACGAAAGACCGTAATTTTTCCCATTGACTCTCCCACGGTAGGATATAATCAATATTTTGTATATAAGACAATGCTTCAACCCTCTCTTTTAATTTAAAAACAGGTCTATTCTTTCCTTTTCTTCTTGTAATTTCACTATCTGAAAGGATAACAACCAAAGATTTTACGCCATTTGGAACCTGTTGCTTTACAAGGGAGAGAAAACGCAAATGCCCTAAATGTAGGATATCAAAACTCCCGGTAATTAGTACAATTTTATTAGTAGCAAACAGTTCTTTTGCTTTTCCAAGTTTGATAATTTCAGACATTAGCGCTTTATTATTAGTGGTACAAGAAACTATAGCTCTGTTTT
>CAYQRB010000039.1:0-6476 GCA_964420145.1 uncultured Candidatus Saccharibacteria bacterium | reverse complement strand
CTTCCTCATAATTAGATCCACTAGGGGAGTAAAACTGGATTTTAAAGATCGATAAATGATCCGTACTTAACAATAACCCCTTATAGTCATCGATTACGCGTTTATTTATATTTTTGAAACTTAAACCTCGAAGATGAAGAAAATTTTCAAAAGCATCCAAATCACGGGCATAACTTAATACTGTTTTATCGCTATAATTATTACTTATCAGCGAATTTAAAAATTCAGATTTATAAACTAGATTAGCTTTATTTTCCTTCTCTCTTTGCCCCTTCATCAATATAAGATAGATTATACTCAATAAATTATTACTCTTATTTTCCAATATTTAAAGAAAAAGAGCAAGTATATATGTATTTATTTCTAGATTTACTACTAGACTCTTCTGTATTTCTGTTTCTATCTTTATTAAATCCGAAAAGCTTGTTCATAATAGAGCGTAACTCACCTAGTTTTTAATCATCTGCCTTCTTAAAGAAGATGACCATTAATCCCCCACTCTGCCAACAAAAACAATGTTATAAATATCAATACAAGCAGAGATACATACTCTATCCATATCACTCTATTAATAATATCTCTTATTTCAAGTGCTATCCCCAAACAAGAGTAGAATACCAGTATTAGAACCAACGAAATATAGGTAGAATTGATCGGCCACAAACTAAGTATAAACGCCAACATAGTCACCAAAATAGCAATATCTAGTGAGGCTACTATGCGTTGTTTTTTAGAGATTTGAATAGACCATAAAGAAATATAGACTAGTAGAAAAGTTAGAAATAGTATAAATAACTCTTTAAATACAAAAAACACCTCATTACTAAAAAGTATAAAAAAACTCACATAGGCAATTAACATAGTAATAACAAATTGTGATGCCCTACCCGCTTGTCCTAGCGGAATCTCCTTTAGATATGAAACATTGAGAACATTTATCGTTAGCAAAGTGACATAGTTCGAGATTCCAAAAATCACTGCAGATACTACTAGTAATCCCACTTGCCCATAACTGGAAAACACCCCTGCAATAAGAATTTCGGAAAGCAGGGTTAATGCAAAAACTGTAATAGATGGGAAAAGAAGAATAGTAACAAATCTCTCTCCACTAACTTTGAAATGTAAAACCCAGTAACACATCAAATAAGTCATAATGCTAAGTATTATCGGCCTTACTGGATCGAAGTTTAGTTCTAGTTTTAAAGCCTGTTGAAAATCTATCTGTTGCAGTAAGATAAAAGATATTGTCAGAATTATTGACGCGATGACAATCCTGGTTCTTGTATTAAAATTTAACATTAGCTTAACGATAAATCATAAACTTTTTCCGTTACTACCCTACCCCTTGCTGTCCGCATTATAAAACCCTCCTTGAGAAGAAACGGTTCGTAAACATTTTCTATAGTATCACGATCCTCAGAAAGAGATGCCGCAATTGTATTAATACCGACAGGGCCTCCTTTATAATTTTCTACCATCAGTTTTAAAATTTTCTTATCTAGACTATCTAATCCATTTTTATCAATACCGAGCATTTCAAGAGTTTTCCTCACAGTGTTAATATTAATTATATTAGTAGAATCACTATGTGCATAATCCCTAACCCTTTTGAGTAATCTTTGAGCTATACGAGGAGTCCTCCTAGATCTTAGCGCAATCTCTCCTGCCGACTCCTTATCAATCTCAATCTCTAAAAGCCTTGCCTTTTGCATAACTAATTCCGTAAGATCAGGGTATTCATAATAATCCAAATGCAAATCAACTCCAAACCTGTCTCTTAGTGGAGAACTCAACATTCCAACCCTTGTAGTAGCACCAATTAGAGAGAACCGATTTAAGTCAAGTTTTAAAGTGCGAGCAGAAGGACCTTTACCTATAACAATATCTATTGAATTATCTTCCATAGCCGAGTAAAGAATTTCTTCAAGAGAGCGGTTAAGTCTATGTATTTCATCAATAAATAGTATAGCCTTATCCTCAAGATTACTTAAGATAGCAGCCAAATCAGCTTTTCTCTCAATCGCTGGTCCAGATGTTGTATATATTGGAACACCTGCTTCATTAGCAATAACATAGGCAAGAGAAGTCTTTCCCAATCCTGGGGGCCCATGTAATAACACATGGTCTATTGGTTCATCTCTTTTGCCAGCTGCTTCTATTAGGATTTTTAAGTTACTTACCTCTCTAGCCCTACCAATCACATCTCTAAAAGTTTTAGGCCGTAGAGACCTATCTAAAACAATAGTTTCCTCATCGTTCGTATTGTCAGGATCAACAACTCTATCAGTCATTTCTTTTTAATATATTTTAGTGCAAATTTAATAATTATTTCTAACTCTTGAGGTTGTTTCTGTTTTGTATACTCTTTAATAATAGAGGAGATTTCATTATAACTGAAACCCAGATCTCGCAAAGCTTCTTTCGATTGTAAATTAAACTCTTCATTATAAACAACACCTTGTTGATCATTCACCCAATTATATTTTTCTAGCTTTGACGACATATCTATCACTATTCGCTGTGCTGTTTTCTTCCCTACTCCTTTAACCTTTAATAGATCAGTATTTTGAGACTCAATAGCAGATAATATAGATTCGTAGTTCAACTGACTAAGTATTGTTAACGCCATCTTTGGACCAACCCCTGAAATACTTATTAAATCTATAAATAACATATATTGATTCCTGTTATCCATTCCAAAAAGTCTAATTTCAGTTTCTCTCACATGAGTATAAATATACAATTCAATTTCTTGTCCTACAAGGAAATCACTTTTGATTGTCTCTACCCGGTATCCAATATTTGAAACCTCAATAATCAAAAAATCTGAGAATATGTCTACTACTACTCCTTTTAGTTTAGCGTACATGATTTGTATTTAAATGACATATCCCAACTGCAATAGCATCTGTAATATCATCGAGTTTTGGGATATTTTCCAATTTAAGTATTTTACCTACCATAAATGCTACTTGATCTTTTTCTGCTCGTCCATAACCAGTTACTGCCGATTTTACTTGTAGCGGAGTATAATTAAATGTCTCTAAATTATGTAGAGACCCTGCCAGCATAACGACTCCCCTAGCTTGACTCACCGTAATCACTGTTTTTTGATTCTTAAAATAAAATATATCTTCTATGGCCATAGTATTGGGTCTATACCCCACTATAATCTCATTTAACTGTTCGAATATCTGTTTAAGTCTCAAAGACATATCACACCCCTTTTTAGTTTCAATAGCACCATTGGCTATATGAGTTAATTTATTGTATTCTTTATCCAGAACAGCCCACCCCACAATTGCTACACCACAGTCAATAGAAAATACTCTTTCTTTGGTTTGTAATTTCATCATAATTTTTATGTGTACAACTAATAATTAACCCATACCGAATCAACATCATCATGATCCTCTAATTGTGATATAAAATTCTCAATCTTCTCTATAAGTGAGGTATTATCTACTTGTATTTTCTCACTCGCTACTTTAACCAGCTCTGCATTCAAAACCTCAAAATCCCGATTCTCTAGTTCTTTCACTACTTGGCTAAAATCAGATTTAGGAGTTACTAGTTCAATAGCCTGAATATCACTACCTTCTATATTCCATATTATTTCGTTCATATCTTCTATTCCCTCTAGTTCCAAGATCTCCGTTTCTACATCTTCTATGCTCATCTCTACCCTCTCAACCCCTTTACCAAAAACTTTACTTGTGTGTAATTTTGCTAAACCAATGACTACCAAACCTTTCTCACTAAACTGCCACGAAACACTTCCTACCGTAGCAAACTTACCCCCACTAGATTCTATAATATTTCGCACCTCTGCCACAGTTCTGTTCGTATTATCCGTTTGGCAATCAATTATTACCACCGTACCAGCAGGACCGAGTGCTTCATAACTAATCCTTTGAAATGCATTTCCTTCAGTATTTTTCCCGGTACCTCGATCAATTGCTCTTTGAATATTATCCGATGGCATATTAGCTACTTTTGCCTTGTCTACAGCTAATCGTAATGCAAAATTCATAGTTTGGTCGCCACCACCTTCTCTTGAAGCTAGTGTGATATTTTTAGCAAGCTTAGTAAAAAGATTCCCCCTTTTGGTATCATTAACACCTTTTTGCCGTTTAATTTTAGCCCACTTGGAATGACCTGACATAATTTACTTCTTAATAATTAATTTTTTTTTACCAATCACAATCACTATCTCCCCTATATGTCTATATTTATACTCGCTTTCTATAAACTCAGTATTTTCAGAAAAGATTTTCTTTAGTTGTTTAATTGTATTAGGATATCGACTAGGGTCTTTTATATACACCTTTGTCTTTTCTTCGGTATATGGAGCATTAGCAATATGAGCGACTTCTGCTCCCATATTTGATATCCATCTCGATTTTTTAGAAGCTAACCCTCCCACATTACTTGCATTTTGTACCTCAACTATAGCTTGTTCTAATTGTACATTTTTATCTCTCAATATTGTACCCATATCCTGATCAAGGAGTGAATAATTTACAGAAAACACATTGTACACACCTGCTTTCCCTAGGTTACTTAAATAAATCTCTTTTGTATAAGCTGTATGATAAGTATCGGGTGGAACAGATTTAAGATATCTAAATAAGGCTATTATTTCCATCTTAGACAAATTAGTATCAACCGTAGTGTTAACAATTTCTAAAAAATCATCCATACTAAAAAGTATTTTGTAGATACTTACACTTTTAGTATAGTTTCGATATAATTCTACCTGTCTATACAATTGATCATCCCTACCATTATTATCACTCTGAATAAATTCGAAAAAATCAACAGAATCAAGTTTTACGGTTCCTTCACCCCATTTCTTTTTAATATTTACATCAGTATCGTCCACCCTTTTAGGTAGAGTTACTGCTATATTATTAGTATACTCACTGGTTTTTCGAAAAAAATCCTCTTTTATTAAAAAATATCTATCTATCTTCGTTGCCAATAATTCTTCTGATAACCCTATCAAAATATCTATATTATCACTAACTAACAATGCCCTCCTCAAGGTTATAGGCTTATTCTCCTTACTATCATAAACCAGTATATCTGGATTTATATTTACTATAGATACCTCTCCACTCGATGGAGAAACTGTCAACAAAGCTAAGCCATCTACGAAACTATTACTACCATCTTTTTGATCTACACCTACTAACAATATTTTAAATTTACTCCTATAATCCCAAGCTTCACCTTTTTCTACCCCGTAGTTGGAAGATAACTCGAAATTATATAAAAGTAAAGAAACAGGTATACTAAAGCTCAAAAAAGCTATAGTAATTACAACCAATACCCCAGTAACTACAAAATCTCGTTTCTTTGTGGTACTTCTTTCCTTCTTTTTATGACTTCTTTTGAAAGAATTCTTTATACTAATTATTTTTCTACCTAACACAATTACTAAGATTAAAAAATATCTCATCAGGAGGAGCTTCAAAACCTCTATTCTCTCCTGACAACAAATTCAAACGGAGTTTCCACGCATGAAGCATAAGTCTTTGATAATGATTACCCTTGCCATACACAGTATCTCCTAAGATAGGTAATCCTATTCCGGATAAATGTACGCGGATTTGATGAGTGCGTCCCGTTTTTGGCATAACTTTTAATAAAGAGTACTCTTTCCCCTCAAGAAACAACGATTGTAAAAAAATGATTTTGGTAATAGCCTGTTTACCCTTACTAGGTGGTACCTTTGTAAACTTTTTACGATCACGGGCATTCCGACCTATATAATTATCAATCTCTACCTCATTATTACCTACTTTATGAAGGAAATTCCCTTTCACTACCGCAAGATAAGTTTTTTTTATTTTTCTTTCACTAAATAATCTTGAATAATACCAAAGACCCTCATTTGTCTTACTAACTAGCACCAGACCAGATGTATCTTTGTCTAGGCGATGTATCAGCCCTGATCTAATTTTATCTCCTGTATTGTCAAGCATATTATAACGATAATGTAGTGCATTCAGTAAAGTACCACTCCAATTCGCCGTAGCAGGATGAACAACCATACCGATAGGTTTATTGATAACTATTAAATGTTGATCTTCATAAATTATATCTAAATCTATATTTTCCGGAATAATTGCAGTAATGGAACTATCTTCTATTTGAAATCTACACTCTATTAGATCACCTGGCTTTACCTTGTAATTAGGTTTAAATTCTACATTATTATTAACCAATACATTCCCTATCTCTATCTGCTTTTTAATTATAGACCTTGTGTATTCATTAAATGAAAAGTTAAGAAACAAGTCCAATCGTTTGCCCCAATCATTCTCACCTACCTTTACTATCTTCGACATATTTATGGATCTCAAATATAAATAAAAGTATAACACCAACAACTATCATGATATCCGCTATATTAAAAACAGGGAGTATCGATATCTCTATATAATCAATCACTCCATTATACAACAATC
>CAYQRB010000038.1:0-6871 GCA_964420145.1 uncultured Candidatus Saccharibacteria bacterium | reverse complement strand
ATGCTAGTGCAAATTGTACAAAGTCTACTATGGTGAATCTTCCGTCTCCATCCGTATCTGCTTTTCCACATCTGTTTCCCGGAAGATTTGTTACCGAAGGATTTGGTGTATTTGAGACCGAAGGAATTAAAGTATTTGTAGGAACAGGTGTACTGAGTGTATTAGGACTAGAAGTGTTTTCATACAACAGAACCTTATTATTCACCCACCCAATAGAAATAATATCTAAATCCCCATCATTGTCTATATCTACAACCTGCGCACCATCATGATGTTCATCACCGGTATAGACTATATATGGACCTCCCCAAGTAGCACCTTTGTTGATATTTTCAAAAATTAATAACCTGGGACTTCCAGAGTCTCTATAATCATGTTCTCCTACCACTATATCTAGATCTCCATCGTCATCCATATCGGCTACATCTAAACTCATAGGACCAATCACATTGGTAGAAATAATATGTTCTATCCACTCTTTAGTAGAATCTACTGGTTGTTCATACCATACAAACTTTCCTAGCTCATTGATCGCTTCGAATCCAACAATAGCATCTAGTCTACCATCTTGATTGATATCTGCTAAGGCATTTCTATCTGGATCTCCTGTTTTATTACTAATAGTATGTGAACTCCACCCATCATTAGTATTTCTCAACCACTTAGTTCCTAACAGTAAATCATTTTTACCATCTCTATCAATATCAGACAAAGACAGATCTTCTTCTTGATTAGCCGTAGCAGTTACCGTCCTACCCCATAAAGTCACAGCTGGATTTTCGGGAATAGTTAAAAACTGTATTCCCTCTCCTTTCCCATGCCAAGAAAGTGCGATCTGCTTACCTCTAAGAATACCTGCAACAGCACCTTGTATAAAATCACCATTTCCGTTAGGAATATTTTGCCTAATAGTAAAATTACCTCTTCCATCATTTTGAGCCCAAACTACTTCACTACTGTTTAAATCAGCACCTCCTTTTGTCCCTATAACATCAATACCGTTTTGTCCATCAACATCAAAAAGGACTGCCATATTGCGTAAAGGCTCTCCTATAACTTTCTTTTCCCAGCTTCCATTTGGCCTCTTTGGGTTTTTGTACCACCACCCACCAGTAACGATATCTTTATACCCGTCATTGTCTAAATCAGCAGAAGATATCATTACTGTTTTCCATCCTTTTTGAGGATCTATAATATGTCTCTTCCAGTTCTTTAGACTAATCCTATCTGACGGTGGAGAGGTATTATTTTGAAGGAAATAAAGAGGACTACCAACTATACCATCGTCCCAATGTCCAACACCAGTGTTCCAAGCTTTAGAGCTAACAATATCGAAATCTCCGTCATTATCAATATCTCCTACACTTGCCTTGTATCCACCACCATCTACTATTTTTGATTTAGCAAAAACTTGTGATCCATTATTTGTAAATAAATATGCAGACGAGTCTGTTTTTCTGGGAAGTTCAACCATCATAATATCCGTATCCCCATCATTATCAAAATCATATGCATCCATACTATGACAAAAATCAACCATCCCCACCGTATGTTTTATCCAACCACCTACTCCTTGAGTAGGGTTTACTGCCTGGTACCAGTTTAGTGGCATCTTCTCTTTTTCTGAATGACAAACGACAATATCGTTAGATGCATCATTGTTCATATTGACAATCCGGACCGTAACTGAGTTTAGTGGATAACCTTTTCCCGAAGATTCAACCCAAGAAGTGTCGAAATCATATTTCTTCCAATTTACAAAATTTCTACTCCCATCGTTTTCATACCAGAAACCGTTAAGAACAATATCTGGTTTAGAGCTACCACCAACATTACCTACTGCCATTCCTTCGTGCGTTTCTGATGTAATAATTTTATTATCCCAAGTTAGATTAGTATTTTGGAAAAATACTGCAACTTTACTATGTGTCCTAACTACAATATCGGATTTTCCATCTCCATCCATATCGTGAATCTCGATATCTTTAATCTCAGAACCTGGCCCGGAATCTTCTTCTAAATCCGAAATTTTTTTCTCATCCCATTGATTATTCGCTTGCTGAAAGTAAACCCAAACTTCAGAAATCTTGTCTCTCTGCTTACCCACAACTACATCCGTTTTACCATTACCGTCTATATCCATAGCTACTATAGCATCACCAAAAAAATTAGGATCTTTTTTAATTGTAGTAACTGTCCAATTTGGGTATTTGTACCATCTTATTTCTCCATTATCAGTCCCTCCTCTTTGTGTCCCCCATCGGTGAACGATGACATCGTTTTTGCCATCGCCATCAATATCCGCAACCGCAGTTCTTCCCAAAAAATTAGGATCTATTATAACTTTGGAGAAAACAGTAGAATTGCTCTGTGCTGCACTTGTATCCTCTATCTCAGCAGGTTTTTCAAACTGTCGAGACATAAAAAAAAGTATCCCCAACAAAACGACTAATAAGACTATAGTATATATTTGTACTGTTGTTATTTTAAATTTATTTCTTTTATCTATATCTACAAATTAACACCTTATATGTTCTATAAATTACAACTAGTCTTAGGGTAATACCTTTGTGCAAACCCTATTCCTAGTTCCCCAAAGTCTTGTATACTTAGCTTCCCATCTCTGTTTACATCCCTGCCTCCACAAGGTCCGTAATCTTCATCTTTATCTACACAAGTGTTTTTCCCTATTCCATAAGCTAGGGCAAATTGTACAAAGTCTTCTATAGTAAATCTTCCATCTCCATCCGTGTCTGCTTTTCCACACCTGTTTCCAATAATATCGGTTGGCATGGGGGTGTTTGATATTACTGGGTTTCCTGTATTCGTTGGAATGGGAGTTACAGAGGTTGTGGGAGTTAGGGAATTTGTTGGTGTACTAGTATCTACAGGAACAGAAGGAGATGCTCCATCAATATAATGATTCCATCCACAAAAAGAGGATCCTTTAGGCACAACTACCATAGTAAACCTCATATCTAAAGGGTACCAATCATCAGGGTTTTCTCCGTTCCAATTCCAACCGTTATAATCACTTACAGGCTTTCCGTCCATATTTTTAACCGCAACACCCACCCAGTACCGTGGGCGAGTCCAATCTATAATTATTCCATCCTTTTTCCACATATTTTGAACTCCGGTAGACCAAGTCACAACATTTCCTGCTACCCCTTCTACCTCACTTAAATCTCCGCAATTTTCGTTATCAAAGGTACTTCCTCCAGGTCGGGATTGCCAAAAGCAAAGCTGAAGCCTCATATCTTTAGGTTCGGGCTGTCTTTTTATTTCTGCTCTATAATACAGAGTGCCTTCTGCGTAGTTAATAGGACTTACCCAGTTATTGTTATGCAAGATTTCGTTTTCTTGAAACCGTGGAAAACCATTAACATCTTTTTGTACAGGCTTATTCCAATCATATGCAATAACTCCACTACAGGTTTGTGAGGCCTTATTATCTTCTGGGGATAACTCTCTATATAAAAAAATAGATAGAAAAGTAATGATTATTAAGGATAATCCAATTAAAAGAAGTTTTCTGTCCATAGAACTTTATATTTACAATTCAATACATCTTTACATTACCAGTTGTACAAAAAATCATCAATACTCCTTTTTTCTTCTCAAAAAAGAAGGCATATTGGAAGTTCCGCTATCCTCTCTTTTGGCATCTTTTTTCCTTAGAAAAGCCGGTGTTTCAAGACGAGTATCACTATCATCATCGTCATCTGTAAAAAGTGTTTTGTTTTGTTGCTCTGGTTCTGCTCCATAAGTATCGTCATCGTTCCCTAAAGAAAGTCGTGATGGAGACGAAAAATTACCAGAAGGGATTGGAATACCTTGTGTGTTTGTTTCAAAGCCTGTTGCTAATACTGTAACTTGTATCTGCTCATTCATTTCAGCATCTACATTAGCTCCAAAGAAAACATTTGCTTCCGGGTGTACTACTTCAGTAATAGTTCTAGAGACCTCATCAATTTCGTACATTGCTAAATCCTCTCCTCCAACAATATTAAAAAGCACACCAGTTGCCCCCTCTATAGATGTCTCTAATAATGGACTCTCCATCGCCATTTTTGCAGCTTCCTTTGCACGATCCTCTCCTGTTGCTACTCCCATCCCCATTAAAGCAGTTCCCGCATTAAGCATAATTGACTTTATGTCTGCAAAATCTACATTGATCATACCTCCCTGGGTAATCAACTCTGATATACTTTTTACTGCCATCGCTAAAACATCATCCACTTTCTTCATTGCTTCCATAAAAGAAATATTGCGTTCAATAACATCTAGTAGCTTTTGATTTGGAACAATAATTAAAGTGTCAACCTTATCTTTTATTTCAGCAATTCCTTGAAGTGCAGTTTCCATTCTCTTACGCCCTTCAAAGTTAAAGGGTTTCTCAACAATACCAATAGTTAGTGCACCAAGGTTTTTGGCAATACCAGCAATTACAGGAGACGCTCCTGTTCCTGTACCACCACCCATCCCAGCAGTAATAAAAACCATATCTGCCCCTGCTAAATGTTCGTGAAGTAAATCTACCGACTCTTCTGCAGCTTTTCTACCAATTTGTGGATTTCCCCCACTTCCTAACCCCCGTGTAATCTCCTCTCCGATTCTAAGTTTTACTTCTGCACTATTTGATCCCAAAACCTGCGCATCAGTGTTAACAGCAATAAACTCCACACCCTCTATATCATAGTTTTTGATCATATTATTTATGGCATTTCCTCCTGCCCCTCCTACCCCTACGACTTTAATTCTGGCAAGATTTGTTGATTGCGGTTTTACAAGCATAGCAATAAAATCTAATTAAAATTATGAAATATAAACAAGAGGCAAATGACTAAAGAAAAACTTTAATCTAGCAAGGCAATTGTGCAATACAATAGTCTAAAGAATAAATACGATTTGTGCAAGTATTAAGGTAATAAATTTCTAAAGAAATCCATTATCTTAGAACCTGATTTTCCAGATTTTTTAGACTTCTTACTGGAAGTTCTCGTAATACTCATATCAAAACTCTCTTCTGTAGAACCATATAGGATTAGTCCCTGTCCTACTGCAAAAGCTGGGGATGTAATCTCATCGACTAGCCCCTCCACTCCTCTTGGATAGGCAATTCTTGCTGGAACACCAAAAACTTTTTTTGCTACAGATGTAACTCCAGGCAAAAGCGCAGAACCCCCTGTGATAACAATACCTGCAGGAAGTCTTGATTCGTTGCCAGATTGTTCGATTTGTTTAATAACAATATCAAATATTTCACTTAATCTAGCTTCTATGATTTCATTAAAAAGTTTTTTAGAAATTGTCTTTACCCCTTTAATATTCAGTGTGGTAACATCAATTAGATCTTTCCTTTTTGCAACCGGTTCTTTTGATTGAGCACTTTCTTTTTCCCCTACCAGAAGTGCTTTTCTTTTTTTTGTAGCTTCACTTTCTTCTGTTTCTACAACAGTTTTCATAAGCTCCTCAGCATTGAGTTTAATTTTTTCCGCTTCTTCCAGAGACACCCTAAGACCAATAGCAATATCACTAGTAATATTGATACCTCCAAAAGGAACAGAACTACTATATGTAATAGCATCCTCTACAAAAGTAGTAATAGAGGTAGTACCTCCTCCAATATCAAGACACATAATACCGAGCTCTTTTTCGGTAGGTGTAAGCACACTTGTGGAGGACGCCCACCCCGTAAAGACAACATCCTCAACTTGTAGACCTATCTGCTCTATACACTTAACAAGATTATGCAAAGCAGAAGATGTTGCCGAAATAATATGCGCATTAACTTCTAATCTCGTCCCTGTCATACCAATCGGATCTTTAATATCCCCTTGTGCATCAACAATAAATTCTCTAGGAATTACATGTAGAATATCCCTAGATGGCGGGATGGATACAGTTCGTGCACTTTCAATAGATCGAAAGACATCCTCTGTGTCGATTTCATCTTGTGCAATTGCTACCACACCTTTGTTGTTTAGACTAGTAATATGTTTTCCATTAATTGATACATAAACAGAAGAGACCGATAAACCAGCCATTCTCTCTGCAGCTTCTAGAGAAGATGCTATAGAGTTTATGGCATCATCGATATTCACAATTACTCCCTTTTTCAATCCCTGGCTAGGAGAAGTAGAAACACCGATAACGCTGGGAACTCCCCCTTCTTCTACAGAAGCAATTATTGTAGATATTTTAGTCGAGCCAATATCAATTGATGTAATAATCCTTGAAGCCATAGTCTATATCTTAGTTAAAACAAAGTATTGTAATACAGTTTGAAGTCCAAGTAAATGGAACCAACTAGAGATAAAAGTATATCATTTTACCGAAACTTTGCGAGAACTTAAATCTATTTCGTGATAATTCTTTTCTTCTTTTTCCAATTCCCTTGTAATAATGAGAAGATCTTCGAGTTGTTCCGAAATATTTCTACCTATCCCAAAAACTATGGTTTTGTTATTATCCATAATAACCCGAACCATAAATTTTCCTTCCCAAAAAATCTCCTTTACAACAGTACCATTTTGCGAGAAAAACCTTAAAAGTTCTCTTGTTATCCCCAATCTATCTTGATCAATAAAATCCCCTTCTTTGTATACACTGTTATCAAATACAAAAACTTTTTCAAGAGGGGGATAACTACTACTATCAAATTTTTCCAAATAAGAAACAATTATGATCTTTGCTTGGTCAAATAGTTCTCCTCTTATAATATCTAGTGTCACAAATTTCTGATCTTGGGAAACTTGAGAAAAATCAAAATCAGTTTTTTGTTCTTCCTCAATATCTTGTTTTTTTCGATTATCTTCTATCACTTCATTTTTACTTTTCTCGTCCTCTTTTTTTTGAAGATAATCTG
>CAYQRB010000037.1:0-7138 GCA_964420145.1 uncultured Candidatus Saccharibacteria bacterium | reverse complement strand
TAATCTGATTTAAGCCGTTCATAAACCAATGTTGAGTCGATACCTTCAGCACCTGTTATAATATTTAACTGTTCTTGTGCAAAATTAATTTTATCCTGGAAAATAACCTCGCTAATAACACCATCTTCGTTAACCAAATATACACCATTAAGATTTACATAAAACAAAGCTGGTTGTTTTTCGGTCACATTGATTATCAACCTATCTGGCCAAACCTTACTAACGCTAATAGATTTGAATGATGGATATTTTTCTACAAGTGTTCTCTCCACAGAACTACTATTGGTTAAAAAAATCCCCTCTGTTGTTAAACCCTCTATATCTTCAGTAATTTGCTGACTGGAAACAGTCCTAACTCCAATCGTGGTAATAGTCCTAACTCGAAAATAATCAGAAGTTAGAATTTGCAAACTAAAAAAAATTACAAGGGTAAACATACACACAACGACCACACCTAGAAACATATTTTTTGATCCAGGAATACTAGAAATATCGACACTAGTCATAGTGCGTAGTTTGCGTTTCCGTCGAATGCTTGAATATTTAGGTTGTGACTTGGCAGTAAAAATTCCCATATCTAATTCTACCCCAAAAAGGAATAGATTTAGCTTAGTTTAAGTTGTTTTTTTAACTTATTAACTGTGTCAACCCCTTCTTTTTTCTCGAGGTACTTCATAAGTCTAAGCCTACTACCAACCATACCGAGTAACCCCCTTCTGGAGTGCTTATCTTTCTTGTGAATTTTTAGATGTTCAACAAGGTCATCAATTTCATGGGTAAGTAAAGCTATCTGTACCTGAGGAGAACCAGTATCGCTATCACTAGTGCGGTACTTGGAGATTATCTCCGTTTTTTGTTCTTTTGTAAGTGCCATTTGAAATGTATAAAAGATTAACTAAAATCCTCAGCTATAGTTGGCAACTAACAGCCAAAGAATAAGTATTCCAATTATAACATTAAACAAGTAAATTGAGCAAAATCAGAGTTTTATTTTTTATTAATACTTTTTGCCTTTTTCTCTACTTCTGCCATTTTCCTTTTTATATCTTTCTCTAGTTTTTCAACTTTTGGATCAAGTCTAGTTTCCTTATAATTTTCTACTTTAGACTTGGTTTCGCTATATAGATCCTCTCCTTTACTTTTGATCTGAGCCCTAGTTTTCTCTCCAGATTGTGGAGCAAGAAGGATTCCTGCCGCTGCACCTATAACTCCGCCTATGACCATACCCAAAATTAATTCAACAGAACCGTTTGATTTGTCGTTCATTTTGATAAAGTAAAAATTAAAATAAATTAAAAACTCTTGTCAGAAAAAACTTACTCTTCATCATCACTATTTTTACCCCTGAATCGATCTAAAAAACTAAACAATCCAACAATAGGATTGATTATATGTGTTCCGATCCGAGAGATTGATTGGGTGAATGTCAATATATGATCACTCATTGTAAGGTAGTCTTCGCTTACTTTTGTAGTAATCCTAGTCATATTACGGATAATTTCGTGAGAAAGCTTGATAGTATCGTTTGTCGTACCCAAAAGACGCATAATCTGAACAGAAATTCCAACCATACTAAAACTTAGGGAAACTACTAGCAAGAACTTGACAAAATCGTTGGTATCCATACGAGAATACTAATAAGTATATGAATATTATCCCATAAATTCGGACATTTTTGCAAAGATTTATTTCCAATACAGGTTTAAATTCGCTAATATGTCAATATATTACTTTTTACTTTCTATCTATGAAACTACAGGGTAAAACTGTATTGATAACTGGTGCATCAAGTGGTATTGGGATGGGTTATGCTTTACGAGTAGCAAAAGATGGTGCTACCGTGATCTTAGCTGCACGAAGATTAGATAAACTAAACGAAGTAAAAGCCAAAGTAGAAGAGTTAGGAGGAAAAGCTGAAGTATATCCAACCGATGTAACGGATAAACAACAAGTAAAAGAGCTTTTTTTGAAAGCAACAGAAGGAGGAAGACCTTTGGATATAGTTTTCAACAACGCTGGAATTGGCTTTATCGGCAATATTTACGATATACCTGCAGATGAAATTGAAAAAGTCTTAGATATTAATGTTAAAGGGATGATAATGGTTGGGAAATATGCTACAGAAGTTATGGTTAGGCAAAATTTTGGACATATTATTTTCTGCTCATCTTTGGCAGGACTAATTACTCTGCCTCAATGGTCTGTTTATGTAGCAAGTAAATGGGCTATTACAGGTTTTGCCGATACTATAAGAACAGAGCTAAAACCCTTTAATATCAAAATTACAACACTACACCCCGGCGCTGTCACTACAGAATTCTTCGATCCCCAAAAAGCAAATATCGATATTTCTAAAATGGGGAAAGCACTTACAACCGATGAAGTTGCAGAGGAAGTTTACAAAGCAACCCTTACTGATAAAAAACGGGTCATAATACCTGGATCTAGTCAGACCTTTGCCAATGTTTATAGATTTTTCCCCAAAATTGCAGAAAAAATGATCGAAAACATGGCCAGTGGTGTAGAATATACACAAAGAGAAGACGAGGATGAGCCAGAATTCTCTTATATAAAAAGTAGTAAAGCTGATTAAAACCAACCTGTTTTACATAAAAATCCAAACACCTCTTTTGGTAGTATTGGGATTTTGACTTTAACTATTCCCGGTTATGTTGGTATAATTACCTACAAACTTTTGGCTTTCTGTTCCGCAGTAGCTCAATGGTGGAGCAATCGACTGTTAATCGAATGGTTGCAGGTTCAAATCCTGCCTGCGGAGTTTCAAGCTTTGAATAAACCACCTAAATATGACTCCCTCTATTTTCTCTACTTTATACCAACAAATCATAACTGACCCTATGAACTCTGATATGCAATCCAAAGGTTATGAACCAATATATACTGCGGACAAACAAGCAAGAATCGCGATTATTGGTCAAGCACCGGGGATTAAAGCACAGGAAAGTAAAAAACCTTGGAACGATCTAAGTGGTAAAAAACTACGCGAATGGCTAGGTGTAACAGATAAGCAATTTTACAATCCCAACCTAATAGCACTAATACCTATGGATTTTTACTATCCGGGAAAAGCTACACACGGAGACCTACCCCCTCGTAAAGAATTCGCAAAAAAATGGCATCCACTTCTTTTCAAGCATATGCACAATATACAGTTAACTATCCTTGTTGGTGCATATTCTCAAAAATATTATTTAGGAAAAAAGACAAAGAAAAACCTGACCAAAACTGTGTATGCTTATAATACCTATCTACCTGAATATTTTCCTATAGTTCATCCTAGTCCACTAAACCTACGCTGGCATACAAAAAACCCGTGGTTTATAACCGATGTAGTACCATCCCTACGAAATATAGTGAAAAAGATTCTTCCCCCTTACCCATAATCTACCCGATTCCTTGTTTTTGATCAGTTTTATATTGTTATGATAAAATCATATCTCTTTTCATTATAAAATAAAAAACTATGACTACAGAACCCCTACTTAAAAGCGTATTACACAAAATACCAACAGATATTAAAAACCTATTATTGTCTGATAAAGAACTACTCACAAGATGGAATAGTCTTACCCCAATCCAGCGAAACGAATGGATTTGTTGGGTGACATATGTCAAAAAAGAAGAAACTCGAGTAAAACATATAATCAGGCTTGGGGAAGATTTACACAAAGGCAAAAGGGCTCCTTGTTGTTGGCCAGGATGCCCACACCGCAAACTTAAATAACATCTTAAGAATCAAAAACGCTTGGCTCTCTTTTAGAGCGCTCTTTGAGGAAAAAAACTAGACTTCCTACTGCAATAACCGCAGAAAGTATTCCGAATACAAGAGTTAGCATAGATACAAGTTCTTTTTGACTGTCTTGTTTCACAGTATAAGTAAATATATCATCCCCTCCTGCTTGTGTATTTACCGATGGATTTGATCCCTCTAGTGTTTGTGCGGAGGTATCTACTGGTTCTTGAGATTTAGATAAAACATCTATACCTATCGGAACAATAAGAATAAAAAAAATCCAAGTAGCAATTACTGCAATCTGAAAACCGGATAGTTTGAGTTCAAATTTAAGTTTACCTAACTTTTTTTCTATCTGCATTAATTGAGTATATACTTTCTGACATTGATGTTGTGTTCAGATTGGTTACGAGCAAAATGAATCACACCATCATTATCGTGGAGATAAAAATAGTAATCGTTACTTTTAGGATATAACGAGGCGTGAACAGAGTCAATACCCGGATTACTAATTGGCGTAGGGGGTAAACCAACTCTAGTATAAGTGTTGTACGGACCATCTTTTCCTTTTTCTCGTAGCGGATCCGACTTCCAGTCTTTTGCTTGATATAGGAGTGTTGCATCTATTTGTAGTAACTTAACTCCCAAAACTCCGTTCTCTAGCCTTTTAAACACCACATCTGCAATATCTGGCTTCTCAGAGCTAGCAAAGGCTTCTCTTTCTATCATACTTGCTACAGTTAAATATTCATAAAAAGAATATTTCCCTTTTTTCATTTGCTCTTTATCTTTGGAAGTTATTTTCTGAGATAGCACCTCTATTTGAATATTGATGATATCAAGAGAATTTGCATTTTTAGGAAAAAAATATGTCTCAGGATAGAGAAAACCCTCAAGACTTTTTCCTGCTGGTTTGTTACTACTTAAAAACTCTGAAACTACAGGTGTAAACTCGTATTGGTCAGGATTCTCAACAATTGAGATATAATCTGATCTAGAAAACCTACTCTCTGAAATACTTGAAAAAGACTTTTCTAAAATATCTGCTATTTCATCATATCTTAGGCCCTCTTGTATCAAAACAGGTATATCACTTCTATCCGCTGAGGCATCCTGCAAAGTCTCCGATAGTGTCTTTAGGGTAGAACCTTTTTTTATAGTAAATTCTCCTGCTTTAAAGTTTGTCGCTATCTTTGGATTTAGCTTTAGATAAATCGAGAAAACCTGTTTATTTTTAATTATATTTTGCTCATTCAAATCAGAGAGAATTTTATCTACACTACTACCCGTAGCAACAGTAAACTTAGTATCCTCATTTATGGGTAACTCTGTGGATAGAGACGATTGATAAAAAGAATATCCTAAAAAAAAGACAACTCCCCCAAAGGAAGCGACCAAAAGTAATGCTATAAAAAGCTTTGACATAACTATATATTTATAAGAACCCTTATTTTATCTTTAATATGGATAGATGGTCAAATTGTTACAAAGAAAAAGAGTTTAAGTACTCTAATAAAATAATTTTGGCTGATTCACTATCAATATCTCGCCTAGTTCGTCCACACAGGTTTGATATCGCCTCTTTACTAGAGTAACTTTCATCCCAAAATACTATTTCTATATCTATATTCTTTTTTAGATCTCTTGCAAACTCTTTTACTATTTTTGTCTGCAGAGAATCTTCTCCTCCGTATCCAAAAGGTATTCCAATTAGAACCTTTTGACAGTTTTGAGACTTGATTATATCTATGATTTTATCTGTCGCCTGGTTTTTATTTTTAATATAAATAACAGACAAAGGCCTTGCAGTTATACCCAACTCGTCTGAAACAGCTAGTCCAATTTTCTTAGTCCCGTGATCGATTGATAAGATTTTCATATTAGATTTTAACACGAGATAGGCTTATACTAGTATTTACACTATCTTTTATGTAGAAAGTTATTAAAAACACAGAAGTGCGAAAAAAACTATCAGTAGGGGTGTTTATTACCTTAGTAATAGGAGTATTTACTCTTTTTTTGTTTTCTAGAACACAAGACTATTCTCCGGAGTACCAACTAGCTATTACTCCCCAAGAAAACCCTTTATTAAAAGAACAAGTTTCTACTACAACACTTAAAACAAAAAAGTGGAATACTGGACATTATTTACAAGGATATCCACTAGACACCTCACCTAAATATATCGGTGATGAAATAAAGTCCGATCCTCGCCTTCAGGTAGCTCGTGGAGTTAGGATACCTATAACCTGGAAAGCTTTTGAGCCAGAAAAGGGACAGTATAACTTTGCTCTAGTGGATGAATATCTGGAGGCTATTGGTCCAGATAAACAAATGTTCTTTCACTGGTGGGCTACTGATATTTGGAATAAAAACTGTGATGGCGCCACTCGTATTCCTACCTATATGCTCCCCCATTGCACCAAGTTGTATAGTAGTGCTAATACACATGCCAATGCTTCAGTCAAATGGTGGGAGCCAGGACCTCGGGCTGAAATGATCAGAGTTCTTAAAGCAATTGGTGATCATTATGATAATAATCCTCAGTTTGAAGGGATTATGTTTGATGAAACCACCTTTGGAAATCCTCCTACAAGTGATATTTCCAATGCTGATTTTGAAGAAGCAAAACTAGAATCATACAAAATAATTCATACTGCTATTGCACCACATTTTGCTACTTCCCAGGTGATTCAACCTTTGAATTGGCTGGGTGGGGCAGGATGTGAAGATCTTCGCGAGCTCACAAATCATCTCAAGACACTTGGGCATGGAATCTCAAATCCAGATTCAGTTCCATGGAAAGCTCTGCCTAGGGGTTGTGGGACACCATATGCTAATGCGCCTGAGTCACGACAAGGCGATATGATAGATAGCCACTGGTGGTCAATAGCCGTCTATACCATTTACCGTGAATACAAAAACCAGCTACCAATTGCTGTTGGTGGTGATGCCTCACAGTTTGAAAACCCTTTTACTTATCCCAGAACTTTTAATGGGGTACCCATGAATGCAGCAAACCTAACCGATTTACTCTACAAACAAGCTGTTGATGGTTATACCTATGCCCCTACCAATGAGTTCGTGCCAGGATTTGGAGCAAATTACATTTTGTGGGAGCGAAACTTTTGGAGTTTTAGTGTTTCCCCTTCTACTAAGGAGACAACAAATGCTTATATAGCTGCGTACTATTCCATCATCTCAAATCCCAATAAAAAGACCAATACCGCCTGTCCCTCTAATATCAAATGTCTCGGCACTTCCGAGTCACCTCCAAACACTCCCATTCCAACGAATACAAGAAACCCAGTAATATCAAACACCCCCATACCAACCGATATTACTGGAAACAGATGTGGAAAAGCAGACACGGATGGAGACGGA
>CAYQRB010000036.1:0-7779 GCA_964420145.1 uncultured Candidatus Saccharibacteria bacterium | reverse complement strand
AGAAATCTGTGTAGCATCTACAAAAGCTTTCACAGCTAAACAAGCTTGGGGTATATTACTCTCAGCTACTATTGTAGGTAAACATGCTCAATATCAGAAAAAAATACATACAGTAGCAGAAGCGTTGGATAGTTATTTTAATCAGAAATTATTTGATCAGATAAAATCTTTAGCTAGAGAGTTAAAAACCAAAGAGCATTTTTTTGTTCTTGGACGAGGACAAAACTTTTTTATAGCATTAGAATCCGCTCTTAAGGTGAAAGAAATAACATATAAACACTTTGAAGGTTTTGCCGGCGGAGAGTTGAAACACGGTGTTATCGCGCTTGTTGAGGAAGGAACTCCTGTTTTTGTGATTGCGTCAGATGATAATAATTATGAAAATATGTTGGCTGCAACAGCAGAAGTCAAAGCCAGAGGTGCAAGGGTTATTGGGGTTGGCCAGACTAAAAATGAGTTGTTTGATGATTTTTTGCATACTGTCGAGACAGAAGGAATAGATTCTTTAACTAATGTAATCCCCTTCCAGCTATTATCATATTTTTTAGCAGTTGAATTAGGCAATGATCCAGATAAACCCAGGAATTTAGCAAAGAGTGTAACAGTGAAGTAAAAAACTTCCTGTAGATAGGTTCAATAAGTGTATTTTTTGTATAGTTCTATTATAATGAACTCGATCCGTATAATAACTAATATAGTGACAAATTGAATATTTACTAAATATGAAAATAACCAAAAAAATTTTTAGAGAGACAGACGGTATTCGAGGAAAAGCCAATTTCCCCCCACTAGATACCGAGACAGTTTTGAAGATAGGAAAGTCATTGGCTGAGTATCTAAAAAAGGAAGTGGAGAAAAATCCAAATCGTCCATATAAAGTGATTATTGGAAAAGATACTAGAAGATCTGGGTATATGCTTGAGCAAACCCTAACAGCAGGGTTTTTAAGTCGAGGTGTTGATGTTATGACAGTTGGTCCGATTCCTACTCCCGGAGTATCTCATCTTGTAAAGAGTTTTGCTCTGGATATGGGGGTGATGGTTACTGCTTCACATAATCCATATTATGATAATGGTATCAAGGTTTTTCATAATAATGGTAGAAAATTTACGGACGAGGAAGAGATAGAAGTTGAGGATATCTTTTTTAATTTTGACTTTAATGGCTCTGAGGAGATTGGTAGAGCAAAAAGAATAGAAGATGTTTCTGGTAGATATATTGAGATTATTAAATCAGTTGCTAATAATGTTTCTCTTAAAGGTTTTAAAATAGTAGTAGATTGTGCAAATGGTGCGACATACAAGATCTCCCCAACTGTTTTTAAGGAGTTAGGAGCGGAAGTAAAAGAAATTGCCGTGGAACCAGATGGATATAATATTAACGAAAACTGTGGAGCACTTCATCCTGAAAATATTAGAAAATATGTTTTATCTGAAAAAGCTGATTTAGGTATCGCTCTTGATGGCGATGGAGACAGGGTTATTATGGTTGATGAGAAGGGAAACATTATAGATGGAGATTATATTATGGCTCTAATGGCTAAAAATTTACGCAAGCACGGATTGCTATCTAAAGATACAATGGTAATCACAGAGTATAGCAATCAAGCCTTGGTTAATGACCTAGTTGAGTCAAAAATCAAAGTTATTAAAGTTCCAAACGGAGACAGAGCTGTTTCTGCTAAATGTAAAGAATTAGGACTCAATTTCGGAGGGGAGCAGACGGGACATTTTATTTTTACTGATTATACAGAAGTTGGAGATGGTACGCTTGCCTCGCTGTTAGTAATGAGAGCTCTAAAAGAGGAGAAAAAAACACTATCACAACTTGCTTATACTTTTGAAAAATACCCTCAGAAATTATTTAATATTGAGATAAATAAAAAGCTTCCATTAGAAGATCTAGCGGAGTTTCAAGATATAGTAAAAAAATGGGAAGATATATTTAAAAAAGAAGGTAGGATATATTGCAGGTACTCGGGGACAGAAAATCTGTTGAGAATAATGATTGAATCCAAAAGTCCAGGGCACATTGATAAGGCAGGTAAGGAGATATCAGATGTTGCCAAGAAATTATTATCTTAAAATGCAAGATCTATTTGTAAAAATTAAAACAATAAGTTTTCTGGAAGATTACTTTAGAAAGGAAAAGTGGTATCTGGTTATCAGAGATCTAAAAGATATTTTGAACACTAATACAAACGGACAAAATAAAAAAATAGAGAATACTATCATCACTGGAAATGTATTTATTGGAGAGAATACTATTATAGGGCCCTATAGTGTGATAGAGGGACCTGTCTATATTGGGGATAATGTTGAGGTCGGGGCAAATGTTCATATCAGACCAGGCAGTGTTGTTGGAAATGGTTGTGTGATCGGGTATGGAGCAGGTGTGAAAAACTCCATTATGATGGATAACTCCAAAATTTCAAATCATTCGTTTATTGGAGATTCGATACTTGGTGTTAAATCTAGAGTTGGCGGGCATTCCGAAACAGGTAATAGACGATTTGACCAAGGAGAGATTTTTTGGAACTTTGAGAGTGGAAAAGTGGCAACAGGATTAGATAAACTTGGTTTGATACTAGGAGAAGGTAGTAGGATTGGAGGAGGTGTCATAACCGCGCCTGGAACCGTGATTGGTAGAAACACCTTTGTTGTATCTGGAGCAAGTATATCTGGATACATTCCTGCAAACAAATTTGTAAGAACTAAAATAGAGTTAGAAATTCGTGATAATAATTTTAATAAAGAATTAAATCAAAACTCTACATTAGCGTAAAACTATGAATATAAAAAAAGCGGTTATTGCAGCAGCGGGTTATGGAACTAGATTTTTCCCTGTAACTAAAACTATTCAAAAGGAGATGCTTCCGATTTTAAATAGACCATTGATTGATTATGTTGTTGAGGATTGCCTAAAAGGCGGGGTTGAGGAAATTATTTTTGTAATTAAAGAAACCGATACTCAGATCAGGCATTTTTATAGTGAGTCTCTTGAGATTAAAGGATATTTGGAGAGAATGGGCAAGATAGATAAATATCCAGATTTAGAGAAACTACATAAAAAGGCAAAATTTACTTTTGTCTTTCAAAAGCCTAGTGATCCATACGGAACAGCAACGCCTCTTAGATTAGTTCGTAGCCATGTAGAGAGAGAAGATGCATTTTTGATGTTTATGGGAGATGATTTTGTTTATAACAAAGACGGAAGCTCAGAAGCCAAGAAAATGATCCAGGTCTTTAAACAATCCAACGCTAAAGCTTTGGCTACTTTTGTTACAAAACCAAAAGAGTTGCTCTGTAAATACGGAATAGCTAACACGAAAAAAGCTGGAGAATTTGATTTTTTAGTAGATATTATAGAAAAACCGGAGCCTGGTAGCGAGACTTCTAACTTAGCAAATATAAGTAAATACATATTTACCCCTGAAATCTATAGTGCTTTTGAGAAACAAGAAATCAATACTACTCATAATGAGCTACTAATCACAGATACTCTTACAATATTTGCCCAAGATAATCCAGTTGTGGTCTATCCTACTACCGGTGAATATATAGACAGCGGGTATATAGAAGGCTGGCTTAAGGCTAATTTACTACTAGCTTCGAAGAATCCCGAAATTCTAAAAGAACTTAAAGAATATATGGAGAGTTTGTAGTAAGTGAGGGTATTTCCCCGTATTTCTTTACTATCTGCTTACTTTAACCATTTACCCGTATAGCTTTTCTTAGAGGATGCTATTTCTTTTGGGGTTCCAACTGCTATGATTTCACCTCCTTCCTCTCCTCCTTCAGGACCAAGATCTATGATCCAATCTGCAGTTTTAATTAGGTCTATATTATGCTCTACAACTAGTATAGTATTTCCTTTTAACACAAGAGAGTGCAACACCATAAGTAGTTTTTTTAAATCTTCGAAATGTAGCCCTGTGGTCGGCTCGTCGAGTGTGTAGAGGGTCTTTCCTGTACTTCGTTTACTTAATTCACTTGCAAGTTTTGTTCTTTGAGCTTCTCCACCAGAGAGAGTAGTTGCGCTTTGTCCTAGTTTTATATAATCAAGACCTACTTTTTGTAGTGTGGAGAGTTTATTTTTAATAGCAGGAATTTTTTCAAAAAACCTGAGTGCTTCATCTACACTCATATCTAACACTTCTGCAATATTTTTCCCCTTATAGTCTACCTGCAAAGTTTCTCGATTATATCTTTTCCCGTGGCATTGTTCACATTCTACAAACACATCTGCTAGAAACTGCATTTCTATTCTAATCACTCCATCTCCTCGACAAGCTTCGCATCTGCCCCCTCGAACATTGAAACTAAATCTTCCTGGTGTATATCCACGGATTTTTGCTTCTTTCGTTTTAGAAAAGATTTCACGAATATGTGTAAATACACCGGTGTAGGTAGCTGGGTTAGATCGTGGAGTTCGTCCTATTGGTGATTGATCAATATCGATTATTTTATCTATATTTTCTAGTCCAGATAGCTGGGTATATTTACCCGGTTGTTCTTTTGAACCATAAAGCTCTTTACGGATTGCTTTTACAAGAGTTTCATTTATAAGAGATGATTTTCCACTACCAGAAACACCTGTAATAGCTACGAATTTACCTAGAGGAAGTGTAAAGTTAACATTTTTTAGATTATTATGGGTAGCTCCTGTTAAGTTAATACTACCTTTATCGATGGACTTCTTTGTGGAAATATTACCGTTTTCGTTAACTAGTTTTCTAGCCTCTGTCAGTATATCTTTTTTATTTATTGTTAATTTGTGAGAGAGGTATTGTCCTGTTATAGATTTTTTACTTTTTAAAATCTCCTTTGGTATTCCTGCAAAAACGATCTCTCCTCCGTACTCCCCTGCCCCTGGTCCTAGATCTACGATATAATCAGAAGCAAGCATAGTATCTTCATCATGCTCTACGACAATAATTGTATTTCCTAGTTTTTTTAATTCAAATAAAGTATTGATTAACCGCTTATTATCTCTTTGATGCAGACCAATAGATGGTTCATCTAAAACATAAAGTACACCACTTAAGCCTGTACCTATTTGAGAAGCAAGACGAATCCGCTGAGATTCTCCACCAGACAAAGTCTTTGAACTACGATTTAGGCTTAGATACCCCAGTCCAACTGAATTTAGAAAATTAACTCTAGTTTTTATTTCTTTGATTAGTTGCTTTGCAATAATTTTCTCTTGGTTAGATAAGTAGTCAGAATTAGGATTTTTATTACTAGAATCCAAGTCCTCAAGCCATTTGATCAGCTCTTTAAGTGGCATAGAGGTAAGCTGATGAATATTTATACTAGCCAAAGTTACGCTCAGTGCTATGGGGTTAAGTCTTTTACCTTCACATACAGGACAAGGTTGCTCTACCATATATTCTTCGATTTCATTACGGATATAGTCCGAATCGGTGTGAGAATATCGTCTCTGTAAGCTTGGAATTAGTCCTTCAAATTTTGCATTCAGTGTATGTTCACTATCTCGAGATTTACTATAATAGTTGACTATGTATTTTTTGTTTTTAGTTCCAAATAATACAATATTTAGATGCTCTGTACTTAGTTCTCCTATAGGAGTACGAATAGAAAAACCTTCTTCTTTGCTTACACTTTCTAGTACTTTCATATTCCACGAGTTTAGATTATCAGCCATCCTAGACCAGGGATAAAGTCCACCTTCAGATATGCTTAGCCTTGGGTTATATACAAGAGATGGATCTATTTTATAAATTATCCCTAACCCGCTACACTCTGAACAGGCTCCGTATGGAGAGTTAAAAGAGAAAGTGTGTGGTTGTACCTCAGGAAATGAATCTCCAGTATCTGGATCAACTAGTTTTTCACTAAAAAACAAATCTTCTTTTGTATCAACAATGTTTATAAAGATTTCTCTGTTACCAATATTTAGAGCCAGCTCTATCGAGTCAGTTAGCCGTTTTTTGAAATCGTTATCATAACGCTTTTCTTTGTTGATAACTAATCGATCAACCACCACTTCAATATTATGTGCCTTGTATCTATCTAGTTTGATATCTTCTTCTAGATTATAAAGTAAGTTATCAACTCGCACTCTAAGATACCCTTGAGTAAGAAATCTTTGAAAAAGTTCCTCATAAGTCCCTTTACGATTTTTTATGATAGGAGAGAGAACCAGAATTTTGATATTTTCCTGTTTTATTTTTTTATTTAATTCTAATATTCTATCTACTATTTGAGATACGGTTTGTGATTCGAGGCGTTTTCCTGTTTTAGGGCTATGTGGATGCCCGACTCTTGCATAAAGTAAGCGTAAATAATCATATATTTCTGTAACAGTTCCCACAGTTGACCGTGGATTATGACCTGAACTTTTCTGATCGATAGAAATTGCAGGGGATAGCCCTTCGATTAGATCAACATCAGCTTTTTCCATCATACCCAGGAATTGTCTAGCATAACTAGATAGAGATTCTACATAGCGTCGTTGTCCTTCTGCATAAATAGTGTCAAAAGCAAGAGAAGATTTCCCAGAACCAGATAGTCCTGTAAATACTATAAGTTTGTTTTTGGGTAGGGAGAGCGAAATATTTTTTAGGTTATGTACACGAGCTCCCTTTATATTGATTTTTTCCAATAATTTAAGAGAATAAAAAGGCCAAAAAACCTTCATAACTATAACATATTTAACCTTGCTCTCTAAATCTTTTTTACCTATACTATTACTATTAACTTTTAAGTTCTGACTATGCCTTCAAACTCTGCTACGACATTTCGAGCTAGGAAATCCGGGAAAGTGAGTCACGCTCCTTCTTTAGAAAAAACCAGACTAGTGTCAGACCCTGCTGGTGTAGATATGGATGAAGATAGAGTTGGGAGTTCTCCTCTAAAGTCTATTCTGTGGTTTTTACTTATTGTTTTCTTAGCATTCATAGCATATTGGGCTTTGAAGACATATTTTTCTAGAGATACTGACAATACAGTAATTACCCCTACAGCAACACCAACCATATCTATGCAGGATTCAATACTTAGAACAGATGTTTTACCAGATGATCCAATTGCACCATTTGATGATACTGCTTTTTGGAATACTAATTCTCAACAGGTTGCATCAACTGCTAAGGATGTAGAATTTAGCGTGGAATCTGTTGTGATCCAGCCTCATAACTCGTACTTTAGTGTTATTTATGAGATATCTGGAGGTGCGTTGACTGACTTACCACAAGTGACAGCAGAAATACTCGAGGATATAAGCCTCTCGATTGAGAGTATATCGACTAACAACTCCCTATTAGCTATCGGTCAAAAGGTCGATATCGGTTCCAATGTAGTCAATAGTTTGTCACGGATTTCTCTTGAAGATGGAGTTGATTCTTATCTTGTAGGACTTGCCAGCGAAAGACCCTTTGCACTTTATTCCAAGGTTGACGCAGGAAAAAAATATATTATTTTAGATATACTAGTTCCTCAGTCTAAACCACAAAATACTGTTGTTCCTACTTCTGATTCTTCGGTAGGTCTGTCCCCTACTCCTTTACCTCCTGGTGCCCAGAACCTAAACAATGAATTTGGAAGAAACGAACAAAGGATAACTACAGCAACAAGTACAAATATAGCCAAAATTATAAAATATAATTACTTTGATGCTCCTGATAAATTTACCTATAGACTTATCCTTGATGATACTATTCCAAATGCAATGGCCAGACTCGAAGGCACAACTCTTACTCTCGAAGTGTCAAATTTAACATTTGATGGTGTAGTCGGTAATGGTGGGAGTGGTAGT
>CAYQRB010000035.1:0-7973 GCA_964420145.1 uncultured Candidatus Saccharibacteria bacterium | reverse complement strand
GCGAGCGCCGGCGATTTCAAAGGAGCCAGGGAACTTTTTCTGAAAGTATTAAAACTTTATCAATTTTTTGATTTATTGCACTTTCATATACTGCCTGGTCAGGAAATAGTGAAAAGTTACTATTGCTAGAGAAATCCTGTTTTATAAACATAGGTTCGAGGTATTGTTCAGTTTCTACTGCAATTTTGCTAAGCATTTCAACCGACTCAACTGGATGTTTCCCTTGTGCTGTTTCTCCCGAGGTCATCAAAGCATCACTACCTTCCATAACTCCATTTGCTACATCTGTAACCTCTGCTCTGGTGGGGAAGACATTGGAAGTCATAGATTCGAGTAGGTTTGTAGCGAGTATTACCGGTTTTGCTCTTTGGTTACATTTCTTTATTATAACTTTCTGAAGCATAGGTAACTTCTCGAGAGGTAACTCCGAGCCTAGATCTCCTCTAGCAATCATAATACCGTCACAGTTTTCAATAATATCATCTATATTATCTACTCCTTGTTGATCTTCTATTTTTGCTATTAAAAGAATATTACTTTCACCTATTGCTTTTCTCACAGTAGCGATATCTTCTTTGTTTCTTATAAATGATGCAGAAATATATTCCCATCCGTTATCTGCACAATGCTTAATTTGCTCCTTGTCTATACTGGTAATTGCTTTGTTAGAGAGTTTGGCTCCAGGGAAATTCATACCCTTTCCAGGTGCAATTTTTTCTCCAAAAACGACTTTAGTATGTAGCTTCCCTTCTTTAGTGATTTTAGTTACTTCAAGACAGACAGCACCTTTATCTACCATAATTTTTTGCCCGACTTTTAAATCTTTCCATAAATTTGGAAAAGTTATAGGGTAAATATCGTCATCTTTGCTATTTCCTATAATCACCTCCTCTCCCTTTTTTATATATATTGGGCTTGCAAATTTATTAAGTCTGACTTCGTGTCCTTTTATATCCATCATCAAAGCAATGCTTGGATCTATTCCCCGAATTAGTTTTTTTACTCTAGTTAATTCAGCAATATCTGCAAAAGCCCCATTAATTCGTGCGACATTCATTCCTGCACGAAACATTGCTTGTACTGTTTTTTCTTCCCAACTAGATGGTCCGATTGTACAGACTATTTTGGTTTTTCTTTTATTCATAAGGTTTTTATAACAAGCTATAGGCAACAACTGCTAATTCATTAACAATATTTAGGTGAGCTAATGGACGATATACAGGAACATATACCCTATCATCGGATTCTTTTAGATACGAATTTGCAAGTCCTTGTTTTTCGTTCCCAACAATTATAGCAATTTTCCTTTGAAGATAGTGGTCTTTTATTTTTGAGAAAACTAAGGAATTTTCTGTTTTTGCTAGTGATAATATTAAATAGTTATCACTCCTAAGTAATTTGATTAGTTTGCTGGTATCTTTGTATCTTTGCCATTGTATCTGTTCCTCGTGTCCCTTGGATACTCTAGAGAGTTCTTTTCCAAATGGTGGAGTAGGGGTAATTCCTGTTAAATAAATTTTAGTTACTTTTAGTGCATATGCAAGATTAAAAACCGAAGCGACATTTCTTGCGTATTCAAGATTATCTAGAATAAATACTAGCTCAGTGTGGTTCTTATGCTTTTTATTAAATTTTTTTAATTTTGTTCCTGCTAATTTTCTCATCGCAAAATAGTTATAGCAGAGTTTTGTTACTCAGTCCATCTCTACAAGAGTAATTTAACTTATTGACGGATAGTCCGTATTCGATTAATCTGGTATATGATATTGTTGATATAATTTGGCAAATATATTTATAAAACCAAAACCACTAATATTGATCATTATGGATGGGGTCGGGGTTGCACCTCAAAGTCCTGCTAATGCAGTAACTTTAGCCAAAACCCCAAACCTTGACGCATTATGGCCAAAGTATCCACATACATATTTATACGCCGCAGGGATTAATGTTGGGCTACCGCATGGAGTTGATGGTAACAGTGAAGTTGGGCATATGAATATAGGAGCAGGGAAAATTATATTTCAAGAACTCCCTCGTATAGATAATGCTATAAATAATGGCTCTTTTTATAAAAACCAACAGATTTTAGATGCTTTTTCCAGAGTAAATAATCACAAAATACATTTGATAGGTCTGGTTGGTGCAGGGCAGGTACACTCATCGTATGGACATTTGTTAGCATTGATAGAGGTGGGTCGTAAATTGAAAATACCTCAAAACAAGCTTTTTGTTCATGCATTTACTGATGGCAGAGATTCTCCCCCTAAAGGTGCTTATCAAGTATTAGAAAATCTAGAAGCAGAGTTAAACCGTGATAAAATAGGCTCCATTGCTACCATAATTGGTAGATATTTTGCAATGGATCGTGATGAAAGATGGGATAGAACGAAACAAGCTTACGATATGATCGTGTCTGGACAGGGGAAGCGGGTTAGTAATTGGAGAGAAGCACTTAAAGAATCGTATAAAAACAATGTCTTAGATGAGTACCTTCCTGCATATGTAGTTAGTCAAAATCAAGAGATCTCAAGTAAGGTCGAACCAGGAGATGCTGTTATATTTTTTAACTATCGTCCTGACAGGGCGGTACAGTTAACTAGAGCTTTTGAAGATCCAAACTTCCCCGGGTGGGATAGGCCTTTAATTGAGGATTTATTTTTTGTGGGGATGTCTAACTACGAAAAAGGTTTTCCCTTTAGAATTGCTTTTCCTCCTGACAATATTGTTAATTCACTAGGGAAGGTTATTTCAGAAAATAATCTAAGACAACTCCGTCTTGCAGAATCAGAGAAGTTTCCACATGTAACCTACTTCTTAAATGGTCGCAATCAAAAGCAACATCCAGGAGAAGATTGGATCGAAGTTCCTTCCCCTAGGGATGTCGCTACTTATGACCAAAAACCTGAAATGAGTACGGAAATGGTGACTGATGTACTTCTCGAAAAAATTAAAAGCGGTTTATATGATTTTATTGTAATAAATTTTGCTAATGCGGATATGGTTGCACATACCGGCTTAGTGGATCCTACTGTGCGGGCAATGGAGGCCATAGATCATAGTATCGGAAAAATCCGTGAAGCGGTTTTTGAACAAAATGGTGCAATGATTCTTACTGCTGATCACGGCAATGCCGAGGAGCTTATAAACCAACAAACAGGACAGGTAGATACCAAGCACTCTACAAATCCAGTACCTTTACTTATTGTAAAAAAAGACCTTGAGCCAAAAGAATTAAGTTTCGGGATATTAGCGGATATTGCTCCAACAATTCTGGCGATGTTGGGTTTACAAAAACCTTATGAAATGACAGGGAGAAATCTTTTGGGATAAACTTTTATACTGTTATACCGTTTCTCAAATCTTCAAGGCTTCAATAAATACATTTTTGGGTAATTCCACACTTCCAAACATTTTCATTCGTTTTTTACCTTTTTTTTGCTTTTCTAACAGTTTCTTCTTTCGTGTGATATCCCCACCATAGAGTTTAGCAGTAACATCTTTTCTATATGCTTGTATAGTTTCTCTCGCTATTACATTATTATTGATAGAAGCTTGTATTGGGATCTTAAACTGTTGTCTGGGAATTAGTGTTTTTAGCTTTTCTACTACCTCTCGTCCCTTTGTCTCTGCATTGCTTACATGTGAGATAAAAGAAAGTGCTTCTAGTACCTCATAATTTACCACGACCGATACTTTTACTATTTTACTTTCACGGTGTTCTAGATATTCATAATCGAGTGAAGCATACCCTTGCGAAACGGATTTTAGTTTATCAAAAAATGTAGTGATTATCTCCGCTGTTGGTATTTCGTAACTTAAACTTACATGCCTCTGGCTGTGTATGAGTTGGTCACTTATATATGTCATATTTTTATAAATACCTCTATGGGATTTGGCAAGCTCCATAATAGCACCAATATATTTTTCAGGAGTTATGATTTCGATTTTATTCCATGGTTCTTCGACTTTAGAGATTAAAGTAGGATCAGGAAACTCTGAAGCAGTTCGTACTATATAGCTACCATTTTCTAAAAGATTTGCGTTGTTAAAGTTGGGGAGTTTTGAGTAATCAGAAGTATTTAGTGTGAGTAGGTACTCTACAGAAGGAGAAGTAGTGATAAGGTCTATATTGAATTCTCGCTCCAACCTCTCTTGTACTACTTCTAGATGTAATAACCCTAAATATCCGCAAAGAAACCCAGAGCCTAACGCTTGAGAGTGTACCTTTTTGTATGTAAGTGCTGCATCGTTAAGTGCAAGTTTTTCGAGAGCCTCTCTAAAGTCGTTATAGGTTTCACTATCAATTGGGAAAACAGAAGCAAAAACCATTGGTTTCACCTGTCTATATCCATCTAGTGGTTCGATCTTTGATTTTACCAGAATGTTGGTCAGTGTGTCTCCTACATGTATATCTCTTATATTTTTGAGTCCAGTAGCAATGTAGCCAACCTCTCCAGCGTTGATAACTTCGTTCACAACCATACGGGGGTTTAGATAGCCTATTTCGATTGGTTCTAGTGTAGTATCTGATCCGACAAGGTAGAGTGTATCGTCTTTGTTAATAAATCCATCTTTTACGAAAATTTCTGCAATAACGCCCTTGTGTTCGTGGTAAAAAGTGTCAAATATTAAAGCACGCAAGGGTTTTTGTGAGCTATCTTCTACCGGTCGGATATTTTCTACAATCGCTTCTAAAAGCTGAGGGACTCCCTCTCCAGTTTTACCTGAAGTAAGTAATATCTCATCTTCTCTAAAATCAAAAACTGTTTTCAAGTCGTTTATAAGTTCAGGTACATTGGCATTGGGTAGATCGATTTTATTGATAACTGGGATAATGGTCAGGTCATACTCCATTGCTTTATATACATTTGTGATTGTTTGCGCTTGTATTCCTTGGGTTGCATCTATTAGTAAAATAGCTCCTTGTGTTGCTGAAAGTGAGCGGGAAACTTCATATCCGAAATCAACATGACCTGGAGTATCTATGAGGTTCAAAATATAAGGTTCGTTAGTTTTGAATTTATCGTTATTTCCTTGGTAGATATACTTCATTCGTGCTGTTTGAAGTTTGATTGTGATACCTTTCTCTTGCTCAAGCTCAAGTGTATCCATCATTCTATCTTTACTTTCTCGTGAAGTTACCAATCCTGTAAGCTCAAGTATTCTATCAGCCAGAGTAGATTTCCCATGATCGATATGGGCGATAATTGCAAAGTTTCGAATCTGTTTTGTATTACGCATAATGAAGTAATTATACACTAAGAGGAGCAAAGACAAATTGGTCTTTCTTCTTTCTTTTAATCTTGTTATATTTTAGTATGCAAAAATTCCTTTTGGCAAATACGGTTATTATCTTGGGACTATCGCTATCTCTTGTTTACTCGGTTTTATTGATTGGGCCAAATTACACCTATAGAAGTATTAGTACTCTTGGCGGTAGGGTACTTTCACTTTTTTCTCCAGGACAAATATATTTACATACAGAAGGATATAAAGAATCTAGTATAGATAACATACATTATAATCAGGATGGTTTTAGTGTTCAAGGTCAATCAGACTATAAAGAATCTCATTTAACTGCTCCTCTTTTTTCTCCTACACAAGGTGTTGCAGGACATAAAAACTTTCTATATTTACCCGGGATTCATCCAGGTATTGATATCTGGACAAATATAGATGGTTCCTCACTAGAGGGTGGGAAGTATGGATATCCAGTTTATTCGGCTTGTAGTGGGCAAGTTATGCACTACAAACCTCAAAATGAAGAAATTGAAATCAAATGTGATCCTATTTCTGAGTATTATAGAGATAAAGTTCCTTCTCTGAATATCAAAATCCTTTACTCACATCTAGGAGATGGGGGAACAGGAGAGTCTTTTCATAATCTAAAGGTAGGGCAAAGAGTAGAGAAAGGTCAGTTTGTTGGCTATCAAGGGAACAAAAGCTCCTTTGCTCCCGAGAATAGAGTAGTACATCTGCATTTTGGGGTCTATGATTTAGCATCGAAACAATCCCCACCACCTCCACTAGACCCAATGCCTTATATTGGTGTCGACACTCATAGTGTGGGACAATTATTTTATGCAGTTCAAAATTAGTAAGTCAAAATGAAAAAGATAATAATAGTAGTTTTTGTATTGATTTTTTTGACTGGTTGTAAATCTGATAACGAGATAGACCATTTAGTGCGAGGGAAGCAGTATCTATCTAAAATGGAATACAACAGTGCACTTAGAGAATTTGAATTAGGTAAAAATACTTATCAATCAGATGCTAATTATTATTTAGCAATTGCTGAGATTACTCTAAAAAAAGGTGATTCTACGAAAACCCGAGATATTTTGTATGATGGATATACAAAAACATCTTCCCCTCAAATAGCAATTGCTATTGCAGAAATTTTATTAACTGAGGGAGATTTCTCAAATTCTCTAATATGGTTTGAAAAAGCACTTTCTCAGGATAGTACTAATATAGAAGCCTTAAAAGGTAAGATTAAAGTTCTGGCAATAAAAAATGATACTGAGGGGTTAGAGAAATTTCTAAAATCGATAGACATATCTAGTTATGATAGTGAGTTATATATAATGGCGGGGATAATTAATATAGATAATACTTCTGAAGCATCACGACTTATTGTGCAAGGTATTCCTATAGATGATAAAAATCTAGAATTGGCAAAAGAGCTACGAATAGCCTTGACTGGATACGAAAAAGCCAAAACAGTACATAATTTAAGTCGTATAATTTATATTCTATTAAATTATAACTGGTTTGAGTTGGCACAACTTCCAGTATCCAAGACAATAAACGAAAATGAATTTTACGAAACAGGATATATTTATCAAGGATTGATTTATTTATATACGAACCAACTGCAACAAGCACAAACTACATTTGAAAAAGTACTAGAAATAAATCCCCAGAACCTTGATGCCAAAATATTCCTTACACAAATATATTATTTAGAAAACAATATTGAGAAAGCAGATACTTTGACCGATGAGCTTGTTTCGGACCCACAGCTAGATATTTCTCTACAGCAATATCAAAGTTTACAAGAGATATTGTATAAAAATCATAAATATCAATCCATTGAGATTTTTTATAATAATTTTTCTCCAAAGATTAAAATTCCTGCAAATCAAAATTTAATCATAATTGAATCTCTACTCGAACAAAACAAATTTAATCAGGCAGATACAATTATTACTAAGGTTGGTTTAGATTATGCACTTCTTTCTGGTTCTGAACAGGCTAGGTACAAAGCACTCTCATCTTACGCTTCGTTCCATTTAGATCGTAAACAAGAAGCGCTAAACCTTATCTCAGAGGCACTGCAAGTTGACAATACTGCCTCAGTAGTACACTATTATAAAGGTAGAATGTTGCTTGAAACATATGAAATTAATGAAGCCCAAAAATACTTAGAAAGAGCAAAAGAGCTTGATTTAGAAGGGGATATAACAACAAGGATTGAACAATTAATTAATGATTATTAATCAATGTATAAAAAATCTATATTTATAATAGTTTTTCTTCTGCTATTGATAGGCTCATACGGGAGTATTGTCTCAAAAGCGCAAACACAGAGTAAATATACTGTCAAGATAAACAAAACAGTAGGTCTTAACTCGAACGAAGGTGTAGTTATAGTTAACAACGACTTTGATTATCGAATCAAGGTTTTGGATGAGTATTTTGTAAGGAATAAATCTCCACTAGCCGGTTACGGTAAATATTTTTTTAAAGCTTGTGAAAAATATGGTGCACCAGAAGACTGCACACTCCTTCCTGCTATCGGCTACATAGAGACCAGGCTTTGTACCCTAGCTCTTTCTGATAAACAGAAAAACTGTTGGGGTTGGGGTGGAGCAGGAGAGAATAGGGTAATTTTCCCAGACTACGAAACGGCAATCGATGAGATTACAAAAAAACTTATGACTATTCCTTTTTATGGTACGAAGTTTTTT
>CAYQRB010000034.1:0-8808 GCA_964420145.1 uncultured Candidatus Saccharibacteria bacterium | reverse complement strand
GAAACATCTACAATATCAGCCACATCTTCAAGAGCCTCATCAATCTCACTACCGATTTGTGCACCATAACGCGTATCAATAACCATCCTGATTGAAGAAGGATCAGAAAAATATGGTTCTACCTTTTTTCCTATAATAGTAGTTAGGAACCTCGTTTTTTGCAGATCTAGTGGATCCACCATTGCTACCTTTACATACTCAGCTGTTTCCTCAAAAGCAATGGCTTGATTCCTTTTAGCAATATCTTTACTAAAGATATTAAGAATATCTACAGGAATTCTCCTTTCTGCAATATTGATATAGGGGATATTATAAATCTGACTTTTAGTTTGGTAGAGGTCTTTGTAGGATAGAAGTTTGTCTTCAATAAAGAGATCCTCCACACTTCTACCAGAAGTTAAAGCTTTTACTTTTGTACTTTCATAGACTTCCTGTGTAATCAAACCCTTAGCTATCAATTGTGTAACCAGTTCGTCTTGGGTAAGATTGAAGCTATCCGAAGATTGTACCGATGTCTGTTGGGCAGTTTTATCGTTCATGAATAGTTACAAATACAAAGCAATAAATGATAAAATCAATAGTTAAAACATTATATTCTACCTTTAATTTTTGTATTTTACTAACCAAAATAATAACTAAATTTATTATTTTTAGAGACCCAATGTCAAAATCATTTTTAATTATTTCCACTGATGAGGCTTTTATTGAAGAAAAGATCTCTGACTTATTAGATAAATTAAATATCTCTCAAAATTCTGTTGATTTTTTAATTATTGATCAAAATAGTGAGGAATCCTCAATTGGTATAGATGTTACAAGAAAACTTAAAAAATGGCTTTCAGTAAAACCTTTTAATTCAGAAAACAAGCTAGTAGTAATCAAAAACGCAAATTTACTCACTATTCAGGCACAAAATTCTATCTTAAAACAACTAGAAGAGCCAAACCCTAATCACTATATTGCTCTCGTCCTAGAAAACAGACAAATGCTCCTACCAACTGTACTATCACGCTGTGAACTTATTGCAGATTTAAAGCACAGACAATCCTACAATAACAAAAATATCATACAATTAAATAGAGCGGAGCAATTTAGTTTAATTGAAGAAATCTTAAAAATTAAAGATCACATATTATTAAACAAAAACATCAAAGATCTACTCAGAGACTCCTTAATTTATTTAGAACAGGAACTAATAAAAGATCCATACAATAAAACCATAAGAGATAATATTGCATTAGTAGAACAAACGACTATAATGATAACTGCTAACACTTCCAAAAGGTTAGCATTAGAAAATCTCCTGATTAATATGAAAAGATAGTATTTAATATGCTAGAATAACTTCTTTCTGTTTATTTTAATATGACAAAGCCCAACAACTCATACAATGCTTCATCTATAACTGTGCTAGAAGGTCTAGAGGCTGTACGAAAGAGACCTGCTATGTATATTGGAGATTCTGATATAACAGGACTTCACCATTTAGTCTATGAGATTGTCGACAACTCTATTGACGAAGCACTTGCAGGATACGCAAATACAATAGAAATAATGCTAAACAAAGATGGCTCAATATCAGTTTACGATAATGGTAGGGGAATCCCAGTAGATATTCATCCCCAAAAGGGAATTAGTGCATTAGAAATAGCAGCAACAACTCTTCATGCTGGAGGTAAATTTGATGAATCATCTTACAAAGTATCCTCAGGACTACACGGAGTCGGCCTCTCTGTTGTAAATGCTGTGAGTAGTCAAATGAAAAATGAAGTATTTAAAGACGGAAAACACTATATTCAAGAATACAAATATGGTAAACCACTCAAGAGTGTTGAGGTTATTGGCAAAACAGATAAAACAGGAACGAAAGTTACTTTCCTTCCTGATGATACAATTTTTACAACAACAGAATTTAACCTAAAAAGGTTGCATACCCGATTTAGACAACAAGCCTATCTTACTGCCGGTGTGAAAATTGTTGTCATAGATAATCGACCAGACGATAAAAGAGAAAACGACAGTACAATTCCTAGGCACTTTAGTTTCTATTTTGAAAACGGGATGAAGTCATATATAAAACAAATAAACTCTTCCTACAAACCTATTAACCGAAAAATCTTTTATGTACACAAAGAAGAGGACAGCGTAGATGTCGAGGTCGCACTACAATATACCCCAGATCTACAAGAAAGAGTTTTAGCATTTGCAAACAATGTCCACAACCCGGAAGGAGGAACACATCTATCTGGATTTAGAATCGCACTAACCAAAAGCCTTAATGATTATTTCTCAACTATTGCTACCGAAAAAGAAAAAGATATAAAATTATCTGGAGATGATACTAGAGAGGGTCTCACAGCAATCGTTTCTGTAAAAATTCACGACCCACAATTTGAGGGACAAACCAAAATTAAACTAAATAATCCAGAAGTAACCCAGGTAGTTCGTAAAGTTGTAGAAGAATCACTTAAGATATTCCTAGAAGAGAATCCCCAAGATGCCAAAAATATCGTCTCAAGAGCAATACTCACCAACAAAGCAAGAAAAGCCGCTAAGGCAGCTAGGGACGCAGTTATTAGAAAAGGAGCACTTGACGGAGGGAGTTTGCCCGGCAAACTAGCTGATTGTTCATCAAAAGACCCGATCATTTCAGAAATATTTATTGTAGAGGGAGACTCAGCTGGAGGATCCGCAAAACAAGCACGGGATAGAAACACTCAGGCCATCTTTCCATTGAGAGGCAAACCATTAAATACGGAAAAATATCGTCTGGATAAAATTATGAGTAATAAAGAAATTAAAGATTTAGTAATTGCATTAGGTACAGGGATATCGGAAACAATGAATATGACCAAACTTAGATACCATAAGGTTATTCTTATGAATGATGCTGATGTTGATGGTGAACATATTACTACGCTAGTTCTTACTTTATTTTTCCGACACTTAAAACCGATTGTAGAAAAAGGTTTTCTATTTGTAGCACAGCCACCTTTGTTTAAAGTAGAGATTAACAAAGACGAGCATTATTGGGTTGCAAATGATACAAAGCTTGAGGAACTAATTCAAGAACTAGGGTCCAAAAATAAATCTCCAAAAAGTATACAGAGATTCAAAGGTCTGGGAGAAATGAACCCCGAACAGCTATGGGAAACTACTATGAATCCTGAAACTAGAACACTTAAACAAATCACAATAGAAGATATGGAAGAAGCAGATAGAATTTTTGATATTCTTATGGGATCTGAAGTTGCACCAAGGAAAAAATTTATTCAAACTCATAGCAGAGAAGCTACTGTAGATATTTAAAAGTTAATTATGTCAGATACTAATACTAACAACCGAATATTGGGCAAAAACATAGTAGATGAAATGTCCAACTCTTATATTAACTACGCAATGAGCGTTATCGTAGCAAGAGCATTACCAGAGGTGAGAGATGGACTAAAACCAGTACAGAGAAGAATCCTCTATGCTATGTATAGACAAGGGTTTCTACCTAGTAAGGGATATAAAAAATCTGCAAGAACCGTAGGAGAGGTTATAGGTAAATACCATCCACACGGAGATACAGCAGTCTACGATGCTATGGTACGAATGGCACAAGATTTCAGTTTTCGATATCCACTAATAGACGGACAAGGGAACTTTGGTTCAATTGATGGAGATACTGCCGCCGCAATGCGTTACACAGAATCACGACTTGGCAAAAATGCATTGGAGATAATCAATGATATAGATAAAAACACAGTAGATTTTGTACAAACCTATGACGGGAGTTACAAAGAACCCAACCTCCTTCCTTCCTTACTTCCGAACCTACTATTAAATGGAGCAGAGGGAATCGCAGTCGGTATGGCAACCAAAATCCCTCCTCATAATCTTGGAGAACTAATCGATGGAATTACCTTTATGATCGACTCCGGTAACGAATTTGATTACGCACAGCAAGACCTAACCTATGTTAAAGATATCAGAACAATAACTGAACTTAGCAATCTATCAAAAGATAGGTTTCCTAAATTTATATCTACAACCACAACAGAGGATCTAATTAAATATATCCCTGCACCTGATTTTCCGACAGGAGCAGAAGTGTATGACCAAAGTGAAATAATTCGTGGATATGCTACAGGACGAGGGAGAGTACTTATGAGAGCAGTTGCAGGTATAGAAGAGCGAGGTGGTGGCAAATTCCGTATAGTGATTACCGAACTCCCTTATCAAACCAATAAAGCCAACCTAGTGATGAAGATTGCAGACCTACATCGAGATAAGAAAATTATTGGAATAGCGGATCTTAGAGATGAATCCACCAAAACTATTCGTATTGTTGTCGATATTAAAAAAGATGGAAACCCAAACACAGTGCTAAACAAACTATATAAATATACTGAAATGCAAAGTACTTTCAGTATGAATTTATTAGCTCTTGTAAACGGAGAACCAAAACTACTAAACCTCAAACGAATACTTGAATTATTTATAGAACATAGACAAGAAACTATTATAAGGCGAGCTGAGTTTGACCTTGCCAAAGCAAGAGAAAGAGAACATATACTAGAAGGATTGATGATTGCCTTAGATAATCTAGATGAGGTAATAAGTACAATTCGCAACTCAAAAGATGCAGATACAGCCAAAACTGCACTTATGACGAAGTTTGAACTTTCCGAACTACAATCGATCGCAATACTTGATATGCAGTTACGCAAACTTGCTGCTCTAGAAAGGCAAAAAATCGAAGAGGAATACAAACAGATTAAACAATTTATCAAAGAACTCATTGATCTTCTTACTACACCAGAAAAGGTATTGAATATTATAAAAGATGAGATGACTTCTCTAAAAGATAGACTTTCCGATAAAAGACGCACAAAGCTATTCAAAGGGAAAGTCGGAGAATTTAGTGAACTAGATTTAGTTCAGAAAGAAGATGTCTTTGTAACCGTAAGTGAACAAGGGTATGTCAAAAGAATTAACGAAAATATATATAAACAACAAAAACGAGGTGGTAAAGGAAAAACAGGTATGGGAACAAAAGAAGATGATGGGGTAGCTCATATTTTAAGTTGTAACACGCATGATGATATATTATTTTTTACAAACAAAGGTCGTGTCTTCTTTAAAAAGGTTTATGAAATACCAGAATTTAGTAGAACGGCAAAAGGGCAGGCTATTATAAACTTAATCAATATCGAGCAAAATGAGCTTATCACTAGTATCTTGAGTAAAAAAGAAGACGGGAAGCTAGATGACGATAATTCTAGTCAGGAAGATAATGATAAAAAGGAGAAAAAACCCTATAGGTTCTTATTTATGGCGACAAAACAGGGTACTGTTAAAAAGACTAATATTGAAGATTTTTCAAATATTCGTACCAATGGTCTGATTTCAATTAAGCTGGCACCTAATGATGAACTTACTTGGGTAAGACCAACCAACGGGGATAATGAGATTATACTAATTACAGAACAAGCAAGATCTATCCGTTTTCACGAAAAAGATGTCCGTCCAACCGGTCGAGACACTATGGGAGTACGCGGAATATTATTCAAATTTAAGGATGATTTCGTAATCTCTATGGATGTTGTGCGTGATAGTGAAGATTTAATGCTAACAATCTCTAGAAATGGTTATGGGAAAGTAAGTAAGCTTTCGCAATTTCCAACACAGAAAAGGGGAGGGCAGGGAGTATTTGCAGCACGGGTAAATACAAAAACTGGTCATCTCACCACAGCAAGAATTTTCGATCATCCCGATCTAGATCTACTAATCATAACCAAGGGAGGCAAGGCCCTTCGCACACCTATAAATAATCTTCCAGAAAGAAATAGACAAACAGCAGGAGTCCGCCTAATCTCCCTAGATAAAGGCGATGAGGTAAGTGCTATTGCTATTGTATAAAAAAAATAGTATTATATGTAATGTTAATTTTTAGTTCCGTTATATAACCCAGAGCGATATATAATAAGATTATGCATTATATAGTTAGTTTTAGTTTTATTAACAAAAAAACAGACACCTGAGAGGGGAATACTTTCTTGTATTTAACCTCTCAAAATGAGAGGTTTTTTTATTTTTTATTTATCTAACAATGGTATCAGCAAAAGCAAAAGAAGATATAATGTTGAGAATACAAGAGCTCAAAAATCAGATTGAAAATATTGGTCAACAAATTGAAAAAGATCGCAAAGAAAACGATGATGATGACTCAGCAGTTTTGCGTGAATTGTTGGATAAAAAAGATTTCCTCGAGCAATCCGTAGACTCTTTAATAGAATCCTTAAAAAATAATCAACTACCCGAACATTTCGGACAATATTTCAAGGTTGATATTAATGGAAATACTAGAGAATTATGGGTAGTACACCCAGCCCAGGCCGATTCACAAAATGGCCGAATATCTATTGACTCTCCAATTGCTCAGGCTCTCGAAGGAAATGGAGTAGGGGATAGGGTAGAGTTTGATACCCCGGCAGGAAAACAATTAATCCAGATACTCGAAGTCAATCATCAGTAACTTTGAATTAAAATAGATCAAATAGTAATTAAGATGATTAAAAGTAGGGGAGTAGTCCCCTACTTTTTTATATACTTCTGTTTACAGAATTTCAATAATTTCAAGATTTTAGTGGATGAAACTCTTTATGTGATTTTTGGGCAAGTCGATCGCTAGGGTGAACATATCTACTTGTTGTCTGCAATGATTCGTGGCCGAGTAAATGCTGTATAGTAGCCGGATTCGCACCATTTTCAACTAAATATGTAGCAAATCCATGACGGAAACTATGTGCAGAAGGCGGGATATTGATACCAAGTCTTATACGATATTCTTTTATTTTCGATTGTAAATAATTAACCGAAATCCTCATATCATAGGGGTTTTGAGAAGATTTCTTTAATCCACGATAAGGAATAAAAAGCGCTTGAAACTCATCTTTACGAGTTTGCAAATACCTTTCGAGATAAAATTTCGAACGCTCTGTAAGATATACAAATCGTTGTTTTTTTCCTTTCCCCATTATAAAAATACGATCATCTAGTATGACCTGTTTCGATTCATCGAGTTTTAAGTCTTCACGATTAAGATTCATGAGTTCCGATATTCTCATACCTGTTGCAAACAACAGCTCCAGCATTGCACGATTTCTATATTTAATATTCCGTTTATTCTCAAAACTTTCAGGAGCTTCGATTAGAGAAACTAATTCCTGCAGTTCTGCAACACCACTAATTTTTTTCAGTTTTAATTAATTTTATAGAATCTGGAGGAATTGGAATTTTATAATCAAATTCAAGTAGAAATCTAAAATAACTCCTTAGTGATGACAGCATACGATTTACACTGTGACTTCCAAGTCGACCCGAATACATGGAACGCCTTCTAAGTGCCTTAGAGCTCGATTCTTTTGTATCCCTATCTAGTAAAAGATTCAGACCTGATGTATTTATTACCGAATTAAGAAATTGAAATTTTTACTTAAATAGTCATTTAAATCTTCACTCATAAAGTCTGGTGCTGTAGTTTCTTTTGAAATCGGACCTCGTTTATTTTGATCTAGATGTAAGTTCATCGGTTTCCTATAATTCCAATTCGTTGCAGTAAAATTCAAAGGAGAACAATATAGAATCTTGTAAACTGAATAATCTGGATAAAGTAAAACAAACGCAAGAATATCCGAACCACTTCTTTTTATTTCTGCAAAAGCCCACCCACCTTTCATTATTCCCAAATCCCATGTACCCTTAAATCTTTTTTCAATATATGTTGATGTTTTAACCTCTACGCCAATCCCATTTTCCAACAAAAGATCTGGGGCATGTTTTAGATTATGCCCACCTATAACTACACCATTTACTCCTAATTTTAAAAACTCCAGTAGGACCAGTAATTCACCTATTTTCCCATATCGGGTTTTATCTTGGAACATTATCTTCATTACTATAGATATTTAAAATTAAAGATACTTTTATAAACTATTTGTTGGATGGAACTCCTTATGTGCCTCTTCAGCCAACTTATCAGAACTATGTATATATCTTGTTGTTGTTGTTAATGACTCATGACCTAAAAGAGTTTGCAAAGCTACGATATTTGCACCGTTTTCTGCCATATAAGTTGCAAATCCGTGTCTTAAACTATGTGCAGATGTTTTTACATTAATCCCTAATTGCTTTCTATACTGGGATATTTTTAATTGAAAATAGTTCTGGGAAACCCTCATAAGCTGAACATCGTCTTCGTTACGTCTCCTTCCCTTGGTAGGAATAAATAATGCGGGATACTTATCTCGACGAGTTTTCAGATACAATCTAAGATAATACACAGATCTTTCTGTTAGATATACAAATCGTTGTTTTTTCCCTTTACCGGTTATAAAAAATTTTTCATTAAATTTAAAATCTTTTTTATCAATGTCTTCATAATATCCGATTTGATCTATATTTAAACTACAGGCTTCGGATATCCTCATTCCAGTTGCAAATAGAAGTTCCAGAAAAGCACGATTACGCTCCTTTACAATATTATTTTTTTCTAAATTATATGGCGCTTCTAATAATTTAAGTAGATCCCCATATTCAGCAAGTGGACTGATTTTCTTTTCTTTACGCAAAAAATCAATTTTTTCAGGTGGTAAGGGACAAGGTAAATCATTTACCAGAAGGTATTTAAGATACCTTCTCAAACTGGTAAGCATTCTATTAATCGTTGTACTTGAAAGAGTTTTCCTACTATTAGATACATTAAGCTTACGTCGCCCTTCCTCATAATTAGATCCAGTAGGGGAGTTAAACTGGATTTTA
>CAYQRB010000033.1:0-9041 GCA_964420145.1 uncultured Candidatus Saccharibacteria bacterium | reverse complement strand
CAGAGAAGATACCAAACGAGCAAAAGGTTATTAAGTGGCTTGGCCCACTGGATTGGGTTTTTGCCAAAACTTATGCGAAGACTTTTCCCCATGAATATGTTGTGGTTGACAGGCTTTCGGCTACGGATAAAAAAAGGCTTTATATTTTTGTAAAAATGATAAGGGAGTTTGGTTACGATAAGAATTTTTTTACTAGGGTTTTCAAGTATCTCGAGGTTGGTGGTTACAAGTATTGGACAATGGACGAGTTGATTATGGAGACTACGATTCTTAATCGAGAACCACTCAACAAGAACAAGCCATTTGGTCTGTCGAATAAGTAGTATGAACAAATACGATGAATTTGCAGGTAGTTACGATGATTTTTATTCTACCCCTCGAGTTTGAGAATAGTGTATTCCCATTTTCCCCAGAAAAATAGGTTCCCTTACCGAGTTCTAGTTCGGAATAATTATACTCAACAAATGTTATAATATATCATGGATATAGTAAGGATATGTAAAATGATTCGAAATTTATTTAGGACTAGGTGTTTTGATATATGAATTATAATATTACTTTGTATATAGGTTACTAAATATGAACGGAGAAGGTTATAGGGTTCAACAGATCGGAACCCAAGCGGAACAACGAGTAGTTTATATAGCTACAAATCTAGGGCTGGTCGTTGAAAGGAGTCCTGAATTAGACTACGGGAGGAAGACGGATTGTGTGATACAAGGATGTCCTATCCAAGTATCAGTAAATGGAAAGTCTCGACGAGAGAAAAAGAGGTTAGAGAAACAGGGGATTTCTTGTTTAGTGGCTGGTGAACATATACCCGATGAGGTATTGATCAGTAGAATTTTGGGTATAGTTGGTAATGTCTTACGGTAGTGATAATGTTGAGAGATTATTTGACTAAAATATGTGATACTAGGAGAATATTTAATAAACAATAATATCTAGACTCTTAATAATTAAAAATGAATCCAGAAGAAGACCCTAAAAAAACACCCGGAATAGTAGGTATGTTTAAGAATATTCCGAGGCTAGATATCAACCCGATTCTTCCTGAAGTCGTCTCGTCAGCCCCGCCGATACAGGGGATTTATGAAAATATAAGGACATTTGCTGACTCACCATTTCCTCTAGAGAATACACCAGGTTTTCAAATGTTTTTAAGAAAGGTTAGTGAGTCCTCTGATGATGAACTGATAGTAGGTATAGATATCCCTTCCCACCAGTTCCACGAGAGAGCTCTGAATGAGAGAGTAGAGGGAGACGATAGTCTTATGAGGCTATTGATTGGTGTTTATTTACGCAGTGTTGAAGTAGATCTCTCCAATCACGAAATCTCTTTTGAGGAGTATGAGGAGGTAAGATGCAGAGTTGAGGCATATAGTGCCTTAACAGGATTTTTTCAAGATAGGATTGGTGAACTTGTAGACATTGGTGATCTTTTTGAGTCTCATCGCAATAAATTTCCGGATGCTGAGATAGGTATAGACTGGGAGAATCCGTGGAGTAATTATATTCTCCAAGTATATGAAGGGATTTATAACAGGTCAAATAGTTGTTTGGATACTTTACGACTAATTTCAAGCGGAGATTTTTTAGAACCCCATCAGATAGAAGAATTATCTCTAGAAATTGCGGAACTTCATTCGCATGGACGCATAGAGAAAAAAAAATTTCATGTACTGTTTGTTTAGTTTTGGTAGAATTTTTAGCTGGCTATCCATTCGAATTGGTGGTAGAAAATCAATAAAATTACTAACAGTAGTCATCTTTATCAGAAATTTTCGTTATTACTATTTAATCTAATTACTAATATTTATGGAAAATAAATCTGGGAAAAATAGTAATTTATTATTAGTATTGTTATTGTTGATTTTTCTGTTTTTTGGAATTTGGTGGATTTTTTCTTACAAGTCAGGCACAAGCCATAATGGAGAAAATCTTGATTCTTCTTCGCAAGCTAGTCCAACACAAAAAACACTAGCAGAGGGAACTGAGAGTGAGTATATTCTTGACGGATATCCGTTTGAAGTAGTTCCTTTGTATAAACTAGAAGAAATAGATTCCTTTGTATTTGTTGTGAATAAAGATCCTGGAGATGTGGCAAGTTATTTTGGGAAGGAAGTAAACTATTACAATATCGTCTATAAAACAGAAGTTAGTGCTTCAGAGGTGTTTGCTTATTATAAATCCCTTATGAGTGAACAAAACCCAGACTCCCCTAGTGACCAAATACAAGGTATGATAGGTAAATATAAAGTGTCAGTATCTCATTATGGGGAAGATACTAAGGATGTTTATTTGCGGGTGTACCTTCCAATCGAAGAATATAAATCCGAAAACCCTTTCTATGGAGATTATCCTAGTAGCGAGGTTTTTGAGATTGACCCTGGCTGGGTAGAGTTATCCAGTAGTTTTGGAAAACTCAATCAAAAAGGTGGAGAAGTAGAGTATTATCAGTATTTTCTATTGCCGAATACTGAGGCCGAACAAGACGAATTAATTCAAGAATATCAAAATAAATATCAAAACGAGACTAATTATAGATTTGATGATGAACAACTAATGTTAACCTGGGAAAAAGATGATTATGAGGTTGTGCTATTTTTTTCCAAAAGCCATGGACGAATATATCTCACAATCAGGAAGCCATTACAGAAATAATTATTAATAGTAATACTTTGGTAAAACTAAAACGAATTTATGAGAAGCCAAAGAGTAGTGATGGATACCGTGTTTTGGTAGATAGATTATGGCCCAGAGGTGTTTCAAAAGTAGAAGCTAAGCTTGACTTGTGGCTCAAAGATATAGCCCCTTCTAACGAACTTAGAAGATGGTTTGATCATGACCCCGCAAAATGGTCGGAGTTTCAGAAAAAATATAAATCCGAAATCATAGATAATGAGAGTACTTTCAGAGAACTAAAAACCATAATACAAAAATACGAAGTTGTTACCCTACTTTACGGAGCCAAGGATGAAGAGCATAACCAAGCGGTTGTGATAAAAAGCTTGTTATAAATACTACTTTTTCCCCAGATTCCTAGAAAAACTCGCTATATTACTAATAGTTTTGTTTGTGGTTACCTTGTAAGGATGATTTGTGCTATCCTGTTGTCTATCAAATAATCTATAGATTAAGATATTAATTCGTATTTTTATAAATTAAGTCATTGTTTAATTTCTTCAAAAAATTCTCACCTATCTCAAAATTGTTTTTTGTAATTGTTTTTCTGATAGTATTTGCTCATTTTTCTCTGCACGAAAAACGACTTCTGGGTATGGATACAAGTTTGTTTTACTTGGATGAAGAACTGACCTTTGGATCACTGTTTATGCTGTGTCTTACATTTTATGCTGGTATTTTAACTTTACGGCTATTTTTACAAACCAAACAGTATAAATATCTAATCTGGTTAGGGATATTTTGGTTTTTGGCTATAGATGAATATTTTTCGATACACGAATATCTAAACGACTTGCTAAAAAGAACACTAGAACCTGATAATGAGATTGCATTGCTGGCTTCAATGTCGTGGGTTTTTACACTCGGATTTCTATTTATGATTCCTGCCGGATATATACTTTATCAAACGCTAAAGGAAGAAAATAAGCGAGTAAGGATTTTGTTATTTTTAGGATTATTTTCCTATTTATCGGTTCTGATTATTGAGGTTATAGGAGGACAAACCTACGGGGAAGATGTTTATTTGAAATTTATTGGTATAGAGGAAGGGTTAGAGCTGGTAGGTACGATATTTTTCATAGAAGCCTTTAGACAAAAGTTACCGGGTACAAAAAAGGGAATAAAATAGATGTTAAAACTTAGAACAAGACCAATAAATGCGAGTACGGAAAATTCTTTGATTAAAGTAGAAAACAGATTAATAAACTTTTGGATAAGGATGTTAAAGCTCTTTAGAGGTAACTGAAATTCATCACACTATCCAGTAATTGTTTATAAAAAATCTAATTCTGTTCGTATTATTTTTTCCCCAAGTAGGTGGTGATCGGGTCTAATTTGTCTATAAGTCCTTAGTATCGCATCATAAGTTTTTTCAGGCAATAATCCTCCTATGAGCAGTTTCATTAAACTTCTAGCTAGAACAGTTCTGGATATGTTCTCTTCTGATATTTTATCCAATCCGAATCGTATTCGTTCTTCTTTGGCAAGTTCTGGGATACTCACATTTGTAAGCCTTATTTCTTCGGTGATCCTGTGAGTGTCTCTTAGACGGATACATTCGCTACCGCTACGGGCAAATTTCAATGCTCGGATCAATAAGCAGGCAAAAGGATTTAAAACTGGAAAGTTAGTATTTAGAAATGGTATAGAATCTGGCACAAACCATTGTTGTGGCATAAGGTATTGTTCGATTACTAAGTAATCAGGTTCTTGAGTTTGTATATAGTGGGCATCTACCATAATACGACCATTTGTTCGGTCAAATATGTCCTGCTGTAATTCGATAATTCGCTCCATAGGGACTTCTGGATGAATGGCAATATCAATATCTCTATTTGGAGAGAGTCCCTCAACTCTGGATTTCATACGGCTGAACTCGCCGATGTTCCTATGTCGAATATCCAACGCCATTGACCCATAGAGAAAATAATCATATCCTGACAATAAACGAGGTATTGCTAATAATGAAGTGGAGAGTGGCTCTTCGTTCATATTAGCTCTGATTTACAGTATTCGCAGTCAGCATTGCTTCTCTAAGCTGATCTGCTAGATTGTTCATAGCTCCCGGGCCGTGTGGGATGAGTAGTGTGTTTGTTTTGGAGTCTGCTCCGATTTCTTTTAGAGTATCAAAGTACTGTGTCATTAAAACCAGGTTCATCACATCTTGTGGAGAGGATCCGGGAATACTTTTCTGGAAATCATCAACTGACTCTTTGAGTCCATCTATGATTGCCATTCTTTGGTTAGCAATACCTCTCCCTTGTAGTGCTTTGGACTCTGCGTCTGCTTCTGCTGCTTTTACTTTGATAATCTTTTCAGCTTCTCCTTTCTCACTTGCAGCAACTCTTAGTCGCTGTGCTGCATTGATTTCGTTCATAGCATCTTTGACCTTTAGGTCAGGCTCTATATCGGTAACAAGAGAGTTTAAGATTTCAAATCCAAAATCAATCATTGTTTCGTTTAACTCTTCTTTTACTGCCATTGCAATTTCTTCCTTTTTTTCAAAAAGTTCGTCTAGAGTAATCTTTGGGACTCTGGCTCTGATTGTGTCAAAGACATAAGAGTTGATCTGAACTGCAGGATTGTTAAGCTTATAGAAAGCCTCATAAACTTTGTCGGGGAGGATAAAATACTGCACAGAAACGATAACTGTTACAAAAACATTATCTTTTGTTTTGGTTTCTGCTTTTACATCGAGTTGTTGGATTCTTAGGCTGATTTTACCCGCTACACGATCGATTAGAGGAATCCTGAGGTTTAGTCCTGGATTGGCCATTCGTACATATTTCCCAAATCGTTCTATAACCGCAATGTTTTGTTGTTCTACTGTAAATATAGAGGTAGCTACTAAAATAATTACAATGATAGGGATGCTTAGGAAAATGACAGAGAAAATAACTGAAAGCATATTTTAAGTATAATCTCTCAAATTGTAGCATAAATATTTTGATTTTACATTACTTCTATGATGAACCTATAATATTATTCTTCTAACTTTTATAATTATAAAAATGGCAAAAATTTCTAAATTAAGAGCAAGGCAGATTATAGATTCAAGAGGTGAACCGACAATAGAGGTTGATCTATGGCTTGATGACAAAATTTTAGGAAGAGCCTCAGTTCCTAGTGGGGCATCGACTGGAGCATATGAAGCCTTGGAATTAAGAGACGGAGATAAGTTTGCATATTTGGGAAAAGGAGTGAGTAAAGCAATTTCTAATGTAGAAAATCAAATTGCTTCTGCGATTATAGGGAAGGAAAACCTAGAGCAACCAGAACTAGATAAAATCTTAATCGAACTGGATGGTACACCAACCAAATCAAACCTTGGAGCAAACGCAATTCTTGGAGTATCTCTCGCTTATGCAAAAGCTACTGCACAGTCAAGAGGTGTCCCACTATATCGCTATATTGCAGAAATATATGGAAATAGTGAGTTGTCTTTGCCAAGTCCGATGTTTAATATAATCAATGGTGGTCGTCATGCTAACTGGGCGACAGATATTCAAGAGTTTATGGTAATCATAGAAGCAGAAACTTACCAAAAGCAGTTACAAGGTGGTATGGAGATTTTTGGGTATTTGGGCAGAGTGTTAAAAGACAGGGGCCTGAATACAAATATAGGTAATGAGGGAGGGTATGCTCCTGGATTTAGTAATAACGAAGAAGCCTTCCTTGTACTAGGAGAGGCGGTAGAAAATGCTGGTTACAAGCTTGGAGAAAATGTCTTCTATGCTCTAGATGTAGCGTCCACTGAGTTTTATAATTCAGAAAGAGGAACATATACCTTAAAAACAGAAAATAAAGAAATGGATAAACAAGAATGGACTGCAATGCTTAAAGATTGGGTAGAAAAGTATCCGTTTAGAAGTATAGAAGATCCTTTTGGCGAAGACGACTGGCAGTCTTGGAGTGAGTTTACAAATACTTATGGTAGTAGGCTACAAATAGTAGGAGATGATTTATTGGTTACGAACAAACTCCGTATAGAGGAAGCAATAGAGAAAAAGGCCTGTAACGCACTATTGGTTAAGTTAAACCAAATCGGTACTTTAACAGAAACACTAGAGGCTATGGGGATAGCAAAAACTAACGGTTGGAATAATATTATTTCTCATAGAAGCGGAGAAACGGAGGATGTAACCATAGCTCATTTGGCTGTTGGGACAAACTCAGGACAAATTAAGACTGGTGCTCCAAGCCGAGGAGAAAGGACAGCAAAGTATAATGAACTTCTTAGGATTAGTGAGGAGATAAGCTAATCTAGTTAGTTTTTTCTACCACCACCTTGTATCCGAAGGAGGAAATAGAAAAGTGTTCCAACAGATTGTATTGTAGAAGCGATATATGTTAGTGCAGCAGCTGAAAGTACCCGTTTTACTCCTGGTAGTTCTTGTGGTAGTAGTATCTGCTCGGCTTGTAGCATATGTAGCGCTCTTCTACTGGCATCAATTTCAATGGGCAAGGTAATTACACTAAAAATAACTGTTCCTGAAAATAATACAATTCCAATCCAGGCTAAATTGGTAGCTCCTAGAACAATACCAAAGATTAATAGAAAATATCCGATATTAGTTCCAATGTTTAGTGCAGGAACGATTAGTGTTCTTATTCGTAGAAGTGTACTGCCAAGCTGGTGTTGCTCTACATGACCGAGTTCGTGTGCGGCAATCCCGACAGCAGTAATAGAAGCAGTTTGTGCTATATCTTGAGATAGCGTAAGTGTATGGTTGGTAGGATTATAATTATCTCCTAGTTTTTGAGTAGTCAGTGCTAGTTCTATAGGAAAATTACGATTATTGGCTATCTTTTCTACTATCTGTGCTCCATTTAGACCGCTGATGGGTTTTTGTTTGTGATATTTCTTAGTCCAAATAGAGAGTAGAATTTGTGCGAGTATTCCAACTAGTAGAGCAGGTAATATAAATATAAAATACATTGGGTCAAAGTAAGGAAAAAACATTTGTAATAATTAATAACTTAAAATATATTATAACAAATTTGATTATCAATGGATTGAGATTGATATTCCTGTTAAAATATTAAATCTCTAATTTAGATTTACTTTATTATGAAAAATCTTAATTCTACAGTAGTATTGATTGTTGCGATTGTTCTGGGTATTGGGCTTTTTGCTGGTTTAGTTATGTATATGAAGTCAAACAAACCCCCCGAAACAGCTACTTTACCTATTACCCTAGAAGAGTTTTCTGACTTCCAATGTCCAGCCTGTAAGGCGTATCACCCCGTAGTAGAGGAGGCAGTCGCTATGTTTAGTAAAGAAGAGTTAGATTTTAAATATAGGCATTTCCCATTGACCGAAATACATCCATATGCATACAATGCAGCGGTTGCTTCAGAAGCAGCTAGGGAACAGGGGAAGTTTAGTGAATATGGATCATTACTGTTTGCAAACCAGCCTGATTTAACAGATGAAGATCTACTAAAATATGCGCAGGAACTTGAGTTAGATATGGATAAGTTTAGTACAGACCTCAAAAACCCTGATGTAATCGCTAGGGTGGATAGAGATATTAAAGAAGCCGAAAAACGAAACCTTAATAGTACCCCAACATTTTTTCTTGATGGCAAGCGTATTACAGTAAGTAACACCTCTTCAGAACAGTTGAAAAATACAATTCAGAAAAGAATTGATTTAGCAAAATCATCTAAAGAATCGACTAATTAAATAATTTAAAAAAGTAAAAATGAAACAAAACTTTGTTATTATTGGGATTACTGGTATAGGTAAGACATACCTTGAGCTTAAATTACAAGAGAAACACGGCTTTTATCCTTGGCCTAAATATACTGATAGGCTGGATACTCGTAAAGAAGAGGAGGGAGCTTCTAATATAGTAAAGGTTACTCCTACCGAGTTTCAAGAAATGATTCCGGATTTTGTTTATACTATGACTTACCTAAACAACCATTATGGGTGGAGAAGGAAAGACTATGCGGATAATATAGATAAAAATGTAACCCTAGCAATGTTACCTGATAACCTAGCAGAATTTATGGTTAGAGTTCCTGGCTTTATGCCAATTATGCTTAATATTGATTTGGATAATTTTGGATTGATAGAGAAACGAGTTAAATCTAGAGAAAATTTTGATGAGCTTCCTCCTGAACAGCAAAAAATCGTGAACGAAAAAGTCCAGGAGAGATTAATTTCTGCAAGGTATGATTTGGAGAGATTTAATTTCTACCAAAATATTGTTAATAAGTATGGAGGTAAGGTATTCTCTATACAAGATGATACTACTATTGAGGCGGAAGTTATTCCTTTTATACTTGCCAATTTAGAAAAGAAAAATAAAAGAAGCCTTATGAGTATTGCTAGTAAGTATCGTTAA
>CAYQRB010000032.1:0-9074 GCA_964420145.1 uncultured Candidatus Saccharibacteria bacterium | reverse complement strand
GCTTTCTCTAGGTCTTCCCAGGTTGTTTGTTCATTTTCTGAAATAAGTTTTTTGCCTTTATTATGAACAACTTCATTTATAATCTGGTTATAGGATTTTCTTGTACCATCGATTCTTCTGTTTGGCGCCTTATCTGCTTCTTCAAAGTCATTTTGAATTTTTACTTGAGCTCTTTTGTCAACAAAACTAAAATCATTTAGTGCGTCAAAACATCTTTTGATAAACCAGATTTGATAGTTTTCGGGATAAAATGACCAAGTACCTCCTAGTACTATTAACTCAACTTTCCCGGTATTATGACCAATACTATCTAGTGCCAATAGTCGATTATATGTCTGGAGATATGGATCAAAGCTGTTTCGTTCAGCTCTTTGAGCACCCGGCTCGTCTTTTAGATAGCTTTTGGGCATACGAACATCATTGGGGCAAAAAATACATTTACCCGGACAAGGAAAAGGCTTCGTTAAAACAGTAACAGGAGTTACACCGGATATAGTCCTTGTGGGTTTAAGTCTAATCCTATCTTGTACCCTCTGTCTAAACTCTAAATCCCCTGTTTTAATAAGATATTTATATCCCTCAACTAACTGATTTCTACTAAACATCCCTACTCCATCTTTGGGACTTTCTCGCAAAAGCTTATGTAGCTTCTTATAACTCCATTTCTGATCAGGAACTTTTTCCACTTTAACTAATATAGCGAAAAGCTGTTGGTGGTATTTTTGTGGGTTAAAATCACTACTTGGTTTCATAGACTAATTTTAACATCAAAAAGCATGATAAAATTAACAAATGACAGAAAAAACACTACAACAGTTATTACAATTAAATAAAGATTTTTACTCCAAGAATGCAGAGTCTTTTTCTAGTACTAGACAATACTACTGGCGAGGCTGGGAAAAAGCCTGGAAAGAGATCTTAAAAATAAATCCGCACCCCAAACAAATACTGGATGCAGGGTGTGGTAATGGACGGTTTTTGGATTTTTTACAAGACAGACATTCTTCTTTTGATTATCTTGGTATTGATAATTCGCTGGAATTAATCCAAACTAGAGAGTCTGGCAAACAAGAGAAGATTGCTATGAATAGCAATCTTCTCAAAGATAACTCAATCAACTTTCAAGTTGTAGATTTATCTAGAAACTTCGTACTCTCAAAGAAATTTGATTTGATCACTACAATTGCAGTATTTCACCATATACCTACTAGACAACTACGACTAAACTTATTAAACAACCTACAGAAATCTCTAACCAAAAATGGTGTGTTGTTAATAACCTTTTGGGAGTTTCTAGATGACAGCTCACTTAATAAAAAAATAATTCCTTGGGAGAAAATTAACCTAAAATCCGAAGATGTAGAAGAACACGACTATTTGCTTGATTGGAAAGGAGATAGTAATAATTTGAGATACTGCCATTACTTCAGTCTCTCTGAAAAAGAATGGCTAGTAAAAAACTCGCAAACGAAACTTGTTACATCCTTTAGGTCTGACGGAAGAAATGGTGAATTAAATACCTACTTCCTATTAAAGAAAATTTAAGATGGTGTATCCGTATAAGGACTTCTAGTATTATCTGTATTTGGAACTTCCGATGATGTTGTACTAGATATCGCTTCTTCTGGTCTCTCTGATAAATCCGGAATATTTTTCACGCCCGTAACCATTTCTCCTGCACCAGAATCAACTACTTTGACGGGAGTATTATCTGGAGACACATCTGTTATTGAAGAGTAATCCGTAACTCCACCCATCTTAGTAGATCCAAAAGGCGTCTCATCACTTGGCGATACAGGTAGTGCATTATGATCAGGCAAAACCTCTTCTGTTTGATTGTTTCCTATAGTTGTAGAATTTGATAAATCCATAACAGGAAAGTCCTCACCTTCCTCTGTTTCTTCAACCCCAACTTTATCTGATTCTGAGCCTATATGTTCTATACTACTTCTCTCTGAAGGCGTATCGTCTTGGACTTCTTCTATATATACATTATTCGTATCTAAGGGTTGTTCTTCTTGATTTGCAACTTCTATATTTTGTGTACCTTCCACTACCGGAGTAGCTGGTGGTAGGGCTTCACTTTGAGATACCTGGGTCTGTAATTCATTTTGTATGGGTGAAGTTTCGGTAGCTTGCTCAGATACTACCTCTTGGGTTTTGGTAGGCTCTACTAAAGGCTCGGCACTATCCATCTCTATGTCTCCTATCATTCCCTCAAGTGAACTGGGTGGTGTAGGAACACTATCACCTGTTCCCACTTCTCCTACTTTATCTTTACCAAACAATTTCTTAAACCAGCCTTTCTTTATGGCAAGGACAACCATAACAGCAAAGATTATAACAACGACCAATAGTATAACTAGTACTATTCTATTAACCTTTGAGCCAAAAGAGCTTTCTTCTATAACTACTTCTTCACTATCCTCTACTTGGTTTATCTCAAAAGAATATTCATCACTTTCGTATTCTTCAGGAAAGTTATCCGCTGTTATGATAATTTGAAAGCTATGCATACCTGCTTCAAAAGTACTTGTATCTATTTTAACATCCCAAAAACCTTTATCATCAGCTTTGGCATAAAAGCTTTTAATATTTGGTTGAGTTACAATCTCTATATCTGCATAATTTTCAGTTTTTCCATTAACTACAAAATCCTCTCCAGCATCGAAGGCAGGAATAGAGGATAAGTTATGTTTAACAGTTCCAATCATTACAAAACTATATTTATCAAATACCGCAGGTTGACTCTCACTAATATCTGGATCTGTAGGAATCGTAGGTTCTGGGATACTTTCATCTTCCGATTTACTGGTTGCACTAACAACCGTAGAGAACTGAGAGTAGTTTGAACCATCAAATGCCCTCACTTTATAACTATAAGTAGTTTCTGGGGTTAGCCCATTGTCAGAAAATAATAGAGAACCCATTATAGCGACTAGCTCACTGTTTCTATACACCTCATAAGCGCTGGCGTTCGTTACCTTTTTCCAACTTACATCAATTCTCTCGTGGCTGATTGCTTCTGCCGAAACTCCTTGCGGAGCGTCTGGAAGTTTGACAACATTGGTCGGGGTTGTTGTGGGTGCTATAGTGGGAGATGGGGAAGATACTACAGTAGGAGTTGCTGTAGCACTAGGGGTAGGACTATCTGTGGGGGAAGGGACAGCAGTCTGGGCAGAAGTTAAGGTATTCCCCCACATTAAAAGCAAAAAGGAAAAACAGAATACAAGCAGATATTTTATTCTCATAGCAGTTTTAATATGAAATCTAACTATTTTAGTTTAGCTAAGTACTACCAACTTATCAAGAAAACGGAGATAAAATTACCTGACTGTTTATCCCTGCTTGTACATTAGAGAAGCCTTGCACATACAGCTTCATATTGAGTCTTTGAGTATCTTGCAAAGTAAACTTTATCAATTTATCCCCTGATTTATTAGTAATTATATTTTGGGCTTCCCTGGTGGGGAATACATAACCAGGAGAACTTACCTTTATATAATAAGTCCCCGGCTCCAGTAAGAAACTATACCTGCCGTTTTTATCGGTAATACTCACATCCAACTGTCTTTCACTATCAAACAACCTCACTACTGCTCCAGCTACAGGCATCCCACTAGATATATCCAGTACCTCTCCCCACTCTTTTTCTCTTGTGAGATAGAAAAGTATCATCAGTATAATTTGTAATAAATACAAAGAGAGGATTACATAGTTAAATATTGTAAGTGCATTGGTTACGGCGAACAGGGTGTAAACAAGTCCAACAGAGAAGAATATGGTATTTAATACAAACGCATTCTTCCTTATAAACTTTCTGGTCTGATAATATATCCATCGAACTCTGGAAGCGAAGTTATCTATGCTTCTTGGTGAAAGCTCAAAGTCAGTAGAGAGTATTTGTCCGTCATAGTGAATACTTACCTCCCTGCTATAGTCTATGTAGTCAGAGTGAGATATAACCAGCTGATACGATCCCTTGTCCACTACAAATCCATATTTACCATAAAGATCGGTAGTTTGAGTATCTATCGTTTTTGCCCCTTGTAACAGAACTACCCTGGCAAAAGCTACTGGTGCATTTGAGATCTTGTCAGAGACAACTCCCCAAGGCTTGACATGCTTTCTTCTCCAGAACCAGGCAAGTGCATAGAAAAGAACTTTGGGTTGGGCCAAAGCTACGGCAAAGGTAGTACCCACCAAAGCAATAGTATTTATAGTAGAGACTCCCGAAATAGCAGTTTGGGTCCCGATAAACTGTAGAGATAACAGGTAGTTTAGATTATCACTAATCGGCTTGGTTTTTTCTACAACACTCATTGCTGTATTGACTACACTTTCAGCAACAGGAGAAGATTTCTTAACTCCTTCTATTGTGTTTGATATCGATAGTGCCATAGATTTTACTACAGGTAAGTTAGCTATGGATTCATCCGGCGGTGTATATCGACCTGTCGGTAAGATGGCAACCTGTCTGGTAGGAACAACAGTCATAACTGTAGTACCCGGAGTACTGGTATGTTCTATATTTGGATCGATTACCGTATATTGCGTTGTCGGAGTAGGGATTCCGCCCTCTTGACTTGGCTCTATAGTAACACCAGTAGAAGGTAGAACACTAGAAGCTGTCGGCGAGGTTACTAGCCCTGGTCTCCCCTCTGCAGGAGTAGGAGAGGGAGAAGAAGCTCTAGTTGGAGAAATCTCTGTCGGTGTTTGTATATCAGGTATGTTCGTAGCAGTCGGAAAAGGTAGATTGGTTGCTGTAGGCACTAGTGTATTGGTTGGTCTAGGTATCGGCGTATTTGTAGCTCCCGGTACTGGCGTATCCGATGGAGAGAGAGGAAACCCTATGTCTGTAGGAGTTGGCTCTGGAGTTTCGGTCGGTAGCAATATATCTGTTGGTGTGGGAGTCGGTGTTTCTGTAGGAGGCAACTCCAGTATGGTTGCTTCTATACCATTACTTAGCTCAGATGTTCTAACCAAGCCATCCCCGCATCCATAATCCACACATCTGGAAGCTGTTGCTGTTATGGATCCGTACCCCGAAGGAGGTACTCCGTTTATAGTAATAGGAGCAGAAGAAAAATCATAAATCCCTGAACTATTGGTTGCAATATCTTTAAACCCAATATATTTTTCTGCTACAGGTTCATTTAGAGAAGGACTGGAAGAACCAAACACTTCTATTCTGTAATGCGAATATGGAGTACTGTTAAATCCTCCGTATATTTTTGTTTCACTACCTATTTCTGCTGAAGATAAAACAGGGTAATTTTGTAAACCATTTGGACCTTCATCACTATCTCCTGCGTCGTTTATGTTACGAACCGAGCCTAGCTTGATAGCGTGGTGGGAAGTGATGAGGTTTTGAGAGAGAGACGCTTCATATGTAGTGTCATCTTCCAGCCATATCCCCACTCCGTTATCAGTTAGTGTGTTCCCTGCTACACTAGCTTTCCCCAATCCTGTTTTGAACCTTATCCCTGTGTTGTTACCTGTAATATCGTTACTTTGTATGGAGACGATGTGCGGAACTCCCTCTTCCGGAGCATCTGCAGAAAACCAGGAACTTGCTGTTGTACAAGTTTGCCCTATCGGACAGTAGCCAGAAGGAGGATATCCGTTTTGACCTATACTTATAAAAAGTATATTACTTACCCCTATTACAGTATCGGCAGTATTAACTGCTTTAATCATATACTTCCTATTTATACCCGTATACCACTTTTCTGTATCCACATACATTTTAGACCCTAAACCACCAGACAATAGTGAAGCAAAATTAGCCCCTCCCCCAGGGGTACATTCCAGATTAGCATCAAAACTACATTTATATATCCAATACTCAGAAGCCGAGGCAATTCCGTACCAATTTAGGGTAACTTGATCTTTATTCAAACCTGAATAAGTAAGAGTTATATTCACAGGTATAGGAGTATTAGTTGGTACCGGCATTCTTGTCGCTGTAGGTGTGGGAGTTTTGGTCGGAGTGTTAGTCGGTGGTTTTGGAGTGTTAGTTGGAATAGGTGTGGGAGTCCTAGTCGGCGTGCTGGTTGGTGGTTTTGGAGTGTTGGTTGGAATAGGTGTGGGAGTCCTAGTCGGCGTACTAGTTGGTGGTTTTGGAGTGTTGGTTGGAATAGGTGTGGGAGTCCTAGTCGGCGTGCTAGTTGGTGGTTTTGGAGTATTGGTCGGTGGTTTTGGAGTGTTAGTTGGTGGGTTTGGAGTGTTAGTTGGTGGTTTTGGGGTGTTGGTTGGTGGTTTTGGAGTGTTAGTCGGACCATCGCTTTCTGGATTATCACCACCATTTCCAGAGTCTCCTCCTATACCTGTCGGTGCAATCGTTCCTATGGATGTTGGGATCACTATACTTGTAGCTGTAGGAGATGGTGTAGATGTAGGGGTACTTGTAGGAACAGGAGTTTTGGTTATATTCAAAACTTCTATTCCGCTTTGTGCATTATCAGTAATAGTATTGAAGTATATACTAGCTCCTACACCACTATCGGGATTACCTTCACCTAGTTTTATACCGTTAAGACCATTTCCTGAGATATTGTTTTTTAATATTGTTGTATCGTTTAGCTCTCCACTATCTAGGAAAACACCGTTTCTCCCGTTCCCCTCCAGCGACTCACCATCGCTTGTTACTCCTATAAGGTTGTTTTGTATGATTATGGTGTGTGGACTTTCGGGATCTACACTTCCCAAATAAACTCCGTCCTGGAGATTTCCAGAAATAATGTTTCTCTCTAATACACTCTCCCCTCCTATTAAAACCGAGCTGTTACTATCGACTTTTATCCCGTACTGGTTTGGCTCTGTATAGTTGTATTGGTCTAGCCCTATCACATTGCACTTAATATTTATCCCATATCCACTAGACCCCCCTATTACTCTCACACCACTACCATCATCAAAAGAGCCTATATAGAAACCACTGATAGAAGAGATAGTATCAGGGTCAGGGTTCAAGTTTAGATAAAAACCATCTCCTCCTTCTTGTTCTTGTAGTTTTGAACCGTTTAGTGCAACCTTGAGGTTTGAAGTACTACAGTTACTCCCCGGCTGAGTTGATGCATTGAGATTGATCTCTGCTCCAGTCTTGGTAATCATAGGCAAGTTTGCTCCTGGTTGTATGACTTTTACTTCAGGCGACCCTATGATAGCAAACTTTGCCTGATACAGGCTCATTCGTGGTTTAATATAAAGTACATATGGATATCCTGTCTGCAAACTCTGTCCTGCAGAAATACTTATTGGAACAACATCCAAAAATGTTCCAGTTATATCCCAATCACCACTACCAAAAGGAGTACTAGCTTGCTTATAATATAGTTTATCTCCTTGATTATAAAAAACTGTAAGTTTGTCGTTTACAAGATCATAAAACAGAGATTGTGCGGTTACAGCCTGATTATGTACTTCCTGCTCATCGCTCCACTCAAGAGAAGAAAATCCAAGTGATTTATAATATATTTTTCCATCACCTTTGGTATATGTCAGGTGTGTATTACCACTTTCATCTCGAATAGCAGAGATTTTGGGAGTATCTGTCAAATACACAGGAGACTCTGCAGTATCCACCCACTCGCTCCCATTATACTTCCAGGCTGTAACACCGCCTGTGTCATCTGTAGAGACCAGTACCATATTTGACCCTGTTTGTGATACCAACGCTATATCTCCAATATTTATCGGAGGCCACGAGGGTGCAGAAGTCCCTAAATTTGTAGTCTCCCAGGTCAAATCATCAATATCTACCACAGGGACTGTGATACTGGATTTTTTTACTACTATTTTTTGTGTTTCGTCTAAGTTGTTACGATTTTGGGATGCTACAAATAGATAGTTATCTTCAGATACTGATATTACGGGTTTATTATAGAAATTCCCCATAATACCACCATCAAAAACTATGTGTGTACTTCCCCAGTTTAAGGTGGTATTCCCTACTTCCACTTGATATATCCAGATATCATAACCATCACCATGAGTAACCACATATAACCGTGGCACACCGGTAATAACTTTATAGTAAAGTGAAAAATCTGCTGAAGCTATACTACCTATAACTCCGGCAGTTCCCCAGTTTGTACCGTCTTTAGAGTATGCATAGGTTAGGCCTCCATCACTAATATACAACGCCCAATATGTCCCATTTATCTCATCATAAAAAGTTTTCCTTTGGGCTTGTGATTCTTCAAGCAGGGAATAATCAAAACTATTATCTGATATCTCACTTACCTGATCTTTTATGTTAAACCCTACATCTACCCTATCAGTCTGCGTATTAGCTTCTTGGATTACAGCCCTTAGAGTGCAAGCTCCATCTCCCGCATCACAGATTCCGTCTCCAGGATTGAGATCTTCTCCGTCAAGAACGCTGTTTACCGTAAAAGTGACCAGTGCTCCCGCTCCTTCTAGCTGTCTTTTCCAAAGACCGAGCTGTGTCAACCCAAACACACCCAAATTGATAATCACCAACATCAGCGTTACCAGACTTACTATCATAGTAGGGTAGTATTTTCTTCTGAACTCTATTTTATCTTTGTCTTTTTGAACTATATTCTCCTCTTGTGGTTTCCCATAGATTAGTACCATCAAAGTCAAAGATACACTCGTAAGGATAGATAAACCTAGCCACTTTGATTTTGATATTGCCCTTAAAGGAGATGGTCTGTTTTCCACTCTACTTTGTAATAAATCCTCTTTATTCCCAGACGAGAAAACAAAACGACCTAGCTTACTAAACAAAGCAGGTTGAGTTTCCTTGGGAGAAATCTGCATACAAGTAAGTAGCACTTCACAAAGTTGGCTAAAAGCGTTTTTGTTTGATTTATTGATTACCAAAAAGTGGTTTGGGAGACTGTGTTTTTTGTACTGTTCCTGAAGAACTATTACTTTTGTTGTAGTTGATTGGAATCTAGGATTACTAACAAGATAATCTATAACATCCCTCCCTGAATATTTGGGAATTGTAGTATCTATAATAATAATATCTGGAGAAGTAATATAGATATATCCAAGTCCCTCTATCCCGTTGTTTGTAGAGAAAACACTAGGAGCAATAG
>CAYQRB010000031.1:0-11093 GCA_964420145.1 uncultured Candidatus Saccharibacteria bacterium | reverse complement strand
TAGGCTTGGTGAGCAATTACCTCACCAACAACCTGATAGGACGCAGGCCTATCCCCAAGCGACCGAAGCCTTTACCCCGATAAATCGGGGACTATCCAGGATTAATTACCCTTTCGGGTAGCTATCCTTGACTTAGGGGAAAGTTCCTACGTGTTACTCAGCCGTTTGCCGGTTTCCTCATAAGCAAGCTTATGATTCTCCCTCGACTTGCATACCTTAGGCACGCCGCCAACATTCATCCTGAGCCAGGATCAAACTCTCCATAAGATCCCACCCTAAGGTGGGAAGAATTGTTTGTCCGGTAAATAACTACCGAAAAATTTGACGATCCCGATTATATCGGGACACCTCGAAATTAATCGAGGATTTATTGGTTTCCCTTATCATAAATGATAAGAGAAAAACATTATCTGTGAGATTTCCCACAATCTTAAAAGAATGTGGGATAAAAAGAAATTTCCGTAAGACAAGTAATAAACTTGCCATCTTTTAAATTTTCAAAGATCAAAAACAGGAAAAAATATAGCCTTCTAAAAAGCTATAATCAATTCTATCAGAAACATCCCCTTTCAGTCAAAACAAATTAGCGTTTTCTCTTTTTCCCTTTTTTAGGAAGATATTCTTGGTAATTACTCATTCCATCAGTTCTATCAGTAATGATATCAGTCCTGGTTTTTGAAGCCCTAAAAAACAGAGTCAGCGCAACAAAGTTCCCTATAAAAAGTATTATTAAAAAGATTAACTGCCAAATCCGCATACTCAAATATTCAATTCCTTGATGTCTAAAAATAATAAATAACAACCAGACCAGTGAGAATACTATATTTAGCTTAATCGTCTTTTTTAAAATAATCTTTCTTTTCCCTATAATCACTATTGCTTTTCTTTTATTGAGAACAAACAACACACTCATAATCAGTAAATTGGCAACTACCAACAAAGTAAGCCAACCACTAAATGTAAAACTATCAGGATTCGTCTCGGTGAGATACGACCAAGTAAATAGTAACGAAAAGTCAATATCAAATAGACTAATACCGAGAGAATCAACAAATCTGTTCATAAATAACAGAATAATATCTATATACAGTGATTATAGCCAATTTCGGCAAAAAAAGAAATCCCGCCTACGAAGTAAATCGCAAACGGGATTCAATAATTCAAAAATCGTTACTTTAAGAAATTATTAAAGTATTCCCCAACAACAGGTAATTTATATTTTTCCTCTGCTTGTAGAGCTTTAATGAAAAGTAATATCCACATAACAAGAGGAATTAAAGAAAGAAACGGTGCCATAATCCAACCCAATATGGGAATTATAGCCACAATCATAATTACAATTTCTATTGCTAAAATCCCATTACTTTGCTTTGCATAATGCTTGACCGTATCAGAAGCGTCAGGCATAACATAATAAATAATTAGTCCTACAAGAGGAATTGTTGCAACTGCAGAAAGAAGTTTGTCATCTCCTGCTGATTTTGATTTCACTTTGACGGTCTCGTTAGCATTATCTGCCATGAAAGAGAAATTAATAAATTAGATATACTTAAGTATATTTCCTTTTGATTTGAATGTCAAAATTATTTATCTGTTGGATTAGACAACTCAAACATCCTCTCTACCTCACTAATCGTCGTAATTTGAAATGAGGATTTATCATCACGCAAGTATTTAAATCTAGGAAACCTTAAAGAAAAACCTTGTCCTTCTTCCCCATGTAGCTTACTTTTACTTATCTCATCAGCTTCTACCACACAAACAACCTCCGGACTAACCAAAACATCAGGCATCAACAATGGATTTATTTCCATATTTTTAGGTAATTCCTTAAGCCTATTTTTGTCTAGTCTTTTCTTGAGTAATACCCAATCTGTATCTTTAAACCCTGTGCCTACCTTAGCGATACTTATAAATACTTCCCTTTCTGGATTATAAACTCCTACAAGTAAAGCACCTATACCAAACTTAGCTCTCACTCCCGCCCCTCGATAATACCCCAAAACTACTGTATCAAAACTATCTGCTAAGTCCTGTTGTGCTTTCACTTTGTATTTAATCCAATCAAAATTCCTAGTGCCCGGTTCATAAAATCCACCGGCTTTCTTGGCAATCAACCCCTCCAAACCTTCCTTGTGATACTGATCAAACTTAGATTTCAAGGTTTTTAACTCCGTAATTTGGGGAGATTCGGCCATAACCATAGTTTCGGACTTACATCCCACAAGTACTTTTTTGAGACTTCCAAGCCTTTTTTCTATGGGTTTATCTAAATAACTTTTTCCGTTTAAGTAAAGCAAATCGAAACAGAACACCTTAACGGGGATCTGTTTTGATTTTCCCACTACTCCGTACTTCCTTTTGCGCTGAATAGTATCTTGAAAAGCAAGAAATTTACCTGACAACGGATCCACCCCGATCACTTCAGAATCAATTACCACACTATCGACACGAAATTTTTCTACCTCTTTAATAATATCTGGAAACATATCAGTAATATTGGTCATATTTCTACTAAACAAACGAACACAGTCTCTTGACTCTATAAAACCATATTCCTGCATATGATTACCAAGCCCTTTTTTAGAATAATGAATCTGTACCCTTAAACCATCGTACTTAGGCTGAACTATGAGACCTGACCCCAGCCTAGAAAAAAGTTTCTCTAAATCTTTTTCTCTCTCCACCAGTTTTGAACTTACTGGAACCCCTACTTGTAATTCAAACTTCTCTAGCGATTTTTTCCCTTTAAATAACAAGTTACTTGCAATCAATGATAAGTCTGCCATTGCACCATAGGCTTTTTCAAGCAGTGGTTTTAAGGACTTATCTCCTGTAACGGCCCAAGACAAAGAGTCCAAAACAGTCTTGTCACTAACCCCAAGGCGAAGCTTCCCTACAACAATCCTTCCACAAAACTTTGCTTCAAGTGGAGACATTTGACTTACCAAACTGTGAAAAGCAACCATCTTCCTAGACTGAGATCCACTTCCTGATAAAGTTGCAATCTGATAAAGTGTGTCATAAACATATTTTAAGCTTAACACCTGACCATCCCCTTGTACCTTACTAGCCAGTAATAACCCTATATCTCCAATAGTCAGTAATTCTTTAGATAAATCATCTAACGAAAGATTACCTCCTGTAAATGCTCTTAAAAGTAGTTTTGTAGAAAAATTAAACTCAAGATTAACAAACTGAGGAGAAATTCGTCCTTGTAATAAATAAATCCCTGCCTGAAGTTCAGTTGCTTCAAAGCCTTTTATCATTTCTGCGAGTACAACTATTATCTCGTTTCGAGAATTTAGTTCTTCAATTTCTTGCAAATATTCACAAAACTTATAAAATTTCATTTTTAAATTACACTAATATATATCTGGCACCTCTAGTCTTTCCTTGTTTTCTAATAATTTTTTTATCTTGTAAATCCTTTAGATCTCGTAGGATTGTATCATCGCTAATTTTAGGAAATAATTCAGAGAAATCTGGATTTTTGATTTCTTTATAAGACTCTAGAAAATCAATAATCTTAATCTGTCTCTCATTTAATGCGACTTGACCAACTTTTAACTTAAGCCTTCGATCTATACTAATAGCGAGTACTTTATTTTTAATCCTGGTCAGTTCCTCCGCAACACCTTGTGTGAAATATTCCAACCAAGAGGTCAAATCCCCACTGTGGGCACTATCTAGTGCTTCATAATACTTCGAAAGGTCTTGATCATAATATTCTTCTAAACTAAAGAATTTTTTAATATCATATCCATTTCTATACATTGACCAAGTAGCTACAATCCTGGCAGACCTACCGTTTAGATCTACAAAAGGATGAATTCGGACCAACTCATAATGAAGGATCCCCGCCCTTAATATAGGATGACATTCTATATCATAGCGATCCCAATTGATGAGGTCGCTTATTTCATGATCTATATCAAACGGACTTACCGCATCAAAGACAACTTCTCCCGTGACCGAATTGATAACTACTGCATTATTTTCCCTAAAACTCCCCAACATCTCCACAGGAAGTATTTTATCTCCAAGTATTTGATGAATTTTATGCAAAAAACCAACACTTAAACCCTCTTCTTTACAATCAGAAATATATTTAATTACCTTACGGTAGTTAATGATCTCCATAATATCCCTTGACCGGAAACTCTCTACTTTACTACCGGTAATAATCTTCTCTGCTTCGTCAATATTTAATGTATTACCCTCTATAGCAGTAGAATAATGTACTGTTCTCACAATAGCACTATTTCTAAAACTTCTTTCCCAAGAAGGAACCAAAGGTGCATTATCAATAATCTCCTTTGCTGCTTGTACTTGAGCAACTGCAGAAAGAAGTTTTTGTGAGATTGTATACTCAGGTTGATATGCCATTTATAGCTTCTGATAAAGCGCTGACTTAGTACTCCCCATCTTCTTAATTAAATTTTTTTGTTGTAGTTTATCTAAATCCCGTCTTAGAGTCCTTACATTTACCTCTGGAAAATGCTTTTCTATCGAACCCATAGCAGAAGGCTCATCCAAGCTCAAAACTGCAAGCAGTCGTATTTGTCTGTGGTTCAAGTCATCCGTTTTAACTGCTACCCTTTCTTTATCAATCTTATCTTTACCCTGTGTACTATTAGAAACCCGCATAACCTGACGAGGCTTTGATTTACCAGAAGTTTGTATAATCTTTGATTTTTTACACCCTTTAGTAAAAAAGAGAAAACCAACTATGACAAAAGTGACTATTGATAAAAGTAAAATTAGTATTTTCTTCATTAGAGTTAGATAATAAATTTTTCACTATCAGCAAGATTATACCCGACTTCAGTATCAACTTTCATCTTTATTCGTAAATTAAAAACTTCTAACATCATAGTATTTATTTCTTTAGCAAATTTTTTTAATCTTAAATCATCTTTTTGATCTACAACTTCAAATATCAACTCATCATGGACTTGTAAAATAAGTGTAGCAAAATCTTTATAATTATGGTCTATTATTGCTTGAGCCTTTATCATAGCAACCTTAACCATATCCGCAGCACTACCTTGTAATGGGAAATTAATAACTTCTCTTTCAGTAGCTTTCCTAACTTGAAATATAGGAGAATTCAAACCATCCGTACTTCTCCTTCTCCCTAAAATGGTAGTAACAAAACCTTCTTTTTTTGCATTTCTTAAAAGATTATCGAAATAATCTTTTACTTTTGGATAAGTGGAAAAAAAACTATCAATATATTTTTGTCCGAGAGAAGTTTCAATTTTCAAGCTATCTGATAATCCGAAAGCTGATATTCCATAAATAATCCCAAAGTTAACAGTTTTTCCCATTCGCCTTTCTTCTTTTGTCACAGTATCTATCGGCTTTTTTAATAACCTAGAAGCAGTAAGAGAATGGATATCTATATCCTTATTAAACGACTCAATCAAATTTTGCTCGTTGGATAAATGTGCCAAAAGTCGCAACTCCTGTTGAGAGTAATCAAAAAACATAAATTTCTTACCCTCTTCGGGAACAAATGCCCTTCTTACCTCTTGCCCAAGTTCACTTGAAACTGGAATATTTTGTAAGTTTGGATTAGTAGAAGTGAGCCTTCCTGTTGTTGCTATATCTTGATGAAAAACCGAGTGTATCCGACCGGTCTTCTTATCTACTTGATTTATAAGTGTTGAGGTATAAGTAGATTTCAATTTTGCCAATCCTCTGTAATCCAATATTTCCCTAGCTATAGGAAAATCTACCACTAGATTATTTAATATCTTCTCATTTGTTGAGTAACCACCATTCTTGTTTTTTTTACCACCAGGAAGTTGCAATTTTGAAAACAAGATTTCCCCAAGTTGCTTTGGAGAGGCTATATTGAACTCCTGCCCTGCTAAGTGATATATTTTATCTTCCGATAATTTTATTAGTGCAGATAGCTTATCTTCAAACTTCTCTAGATAATCAATATCCAACCTAATTCCAGATACTTCCATCCTAGCTAAAACTTGAGTCAAAGGAATTTCAAGATTATGAAGAAGATCATACAGATTTGGCTTTTCTGTTTTTTGTTTTTCAAACACCTCTCTCAAAACTACATACAACCTGGCACATACATCAACCTCTCCTAGAGTTGTATCATATTCACCTAAAAACTCATACGATAATTCCTCTAGTGAAATCTTAGCCCTACCACCCCTGAGTAGATAACTTGCTAGTTTTATATCAAAATCGATATTTAACAGTGGAAGATTTTGACGAAGGTGTACTCTATGTAACAATTTACTATCAAAAACCACTATCTTTTCCTTTGAGTTTTTTAGTCTGTTCACTAAGGAAACATATTCTTCTTCATCACTTTTTAGTTTGAAAAACTTTCCATTATCTCCCAAGATATTTACTTCTGTACAAATTTCTTGATCTATTTCGCTACAATAAAAAACCATATGATTCAAGCCATTCGTAAATGTTGTATTTTGTTGAACAAAATCACCACTATCTTCACCAGAGGAAAATACCTTGTTATCCACACCAAAGATATCTAGCTGAGACACTTCCTTTGTAGTGATTTTATTGATAGAAACTTTTATTGTCTTGTCCAACCTTGGCACTAAACTTCGAAAACCTAGTTTCCAGAACTCCTTGCGCCACTTGTCATAATCAATATTTTCTAAACCCGACACCTTCAACTCTTTGGGAACAGGGACTTTCGTATCAATCGTTGCCAAATCTCTACTTAAATAAGCACTATCGCGACCCATCTCCAATTTATTTCTAATAGCTTTTTCTATATCTACAAGATTACCGAAAATATCCTCTAAGTTTTTATATTTGCCTAACAATCTTTTGGCAGAAACCTCACCAATTCCTTTCACCCCTGGGATGTTATCAGAAATATCTCCTCTTAAAGCCTTATATTCAATTAGTTGACCTACTGTTAAGCCAAGTTTCTTTTCTGCTGTTCTAGCGTCATACAGAACCGATTTCTGAAAGGTGCTTCCAGATAAAAATACCTTAACTTCATCATTGATTAATTGCAATAAATCATTATCCCCTGTAATAATTATTTTTTCGTACCCTGCCAATTTTTTCATCCTAGCCAAAGTTCCTATAATATCATCTGCCTCATACCCCCCCTTCTCTATTATAGTAAAATTTATTTGGGTTAAAACTTTTTTTATAACCTTGAACTGTTCGATTAACTCCTTATCTGTTTTTTTCCTTGTCGCCTTATACTCGGGATATAGTTTATGCCGAAAAGTTTTCTCTTTTGAGTCAAAGGCAAAAAATACCGCATCTGGCATATATTTAGTTAACACCTGAATAACGATAGCAAAAAATCCATAAACAGCATTTATTTGTTCTCCATCTGGAGTGGTAAGAGTTTGTGGATAAGCGTGATAAGCTCGATGAATCAAAGCATTACTATCTATCAAAAGGACTAGAGGGTTTTTCAAGATAAACTTATAATAACAATCTATTATACTAAATCACCACCCTGAGAATCCTACTAATTTTTGAAAAAAGCATTAAACTCCTCCGCATCTAAAACTTCTTTTTCCATCAGTGTATCAACTATCTTGTCTAATATCTTGCGATTTTTGATAATAAGTCTTTTAGCTTCTGCATAGCAATCGTCCACAATCCCTCGTACTTCTTTATCAATAATTTCCGAAGTAGCTTCTGAATAATCCCGATCCTCTCCATAACTATGTCCCAAATATGCAAGGTTTTCCTCTTGTCCGTATTTTATAAGTCCTAGTTTTTTACTCATTCCGAAGTTTTTTACCATCCTTTTTGCAATATTAGTTGCTTTCTCTATATCGTTTGAAGCTCCGCTTGTAACATCACCAAAAACTATTTCTTCTGTAGCAAATCCAGCAACCAATGCTTTAATCGTAGAGAGCATTTTGGTTTTAGTCATTTGTACCTGATCCTTTTCTGCCAAAGGCATAGTATATCCAAGAGCCATACCTCTAGAAACTATTGTTACACGATGAACTGGATCGTGTTCAGGAACCAGCTTCATTACTAGTGCATGACCAGCTTCATGATATGCCGTCATTCTTAACTCTTTTTCATCTCTTTTCCGTTTTTTGGCAGGCCCCATCTGAACCTTGTTAGATGCTTCCTCTATATCATCAAAGGTTATTTCATTTCGATTATCTTTGGCGACTATAATCGCTGCTTCGTTTAACATGTTTTCGAGATCAGCTCCAGAAAAACCGACTGTTCGTTTAGCGACTAACTCAAGGTCAACTGATTTTGCTATTGGTTTATTTTTAGCATGAATTCCAATTATTTGCTTTCTTCCTTCGATATCTGGGAGATCTAATACTATTCTTCTATCGAACCTTCCCGGCCGAAGAATAGCAGCATCAAGAACATCAGGTCTGTTGGTTGCAGCAATCACAATTACATTGGTAGTTCGTTCGAAACCATCCATTTCTACAAGAATTTGATTAAGTGTCTGCTCTGTTGTACCTGATTGGATGGTAGTTCCTCGTTTTCTAGCAACTGCATCAATCTCATCAATGAAAATTATTGCTGGTGCAGATTTTTTAGCTTTTTCAAATAAATCTCTTACCCTAGACGCTCCAGCTCCTACAAGCATTTCTTCAAATTCTGACCCCGAAGTATGGAAAAACGGGACTCCAGCTTCTCCAGCGATCGCCCTTGCAAGTAATGTTTTTCCCGTACCTGGAGAACCAACCATAAGCAGGCCCTTTGGTATGCGTGCTCCTCGATCTAGAAATCTCTTTGGTTCTTTCAAAAACATAACAACTTCACGAAGTTCCTCTTTTGCTTCATCGACACCAGCCACATCTTTGAATGTTACATCTGGTTTAGAGCCAAAGATCATCCTAGCCTTGGACTTCCCAAACTTCATCAGTTGACTACCAGATCCCTGAATTCCACGAAACATCATAAACGCAATTACCCCAAACCCAAGAAGTATACCAATTGTTATAATGTCTCCCCAAGGTACATTAGTAACAACAACTGATTTAAATTCTGTGTTACCGGAGTTAAAAACAACTCCTTCATCCTGAAGAAATTTACTAAAATCGTTTGTAATACCAGACCAATTCATAAACTCGTTAATTACTACGCTATTGTTTAGTCTTCCATAAAACACTCCATCTATCATCCAAATATCTGTCATCTGCTCTCTTGAGACATCCGACAAAACCTGCTCTCGGGATCTGTTTACTGTGATATTCCTAAAGCGAGTTATAGTCGAAGTCAATCTGTTCTGATCTATATTTTCTTTCTTTAACTCTTCATTAAGGTTAAAGTTTTCACTAACTGGAAAATAATAATCGTTGAGTTTAGGGTTAGAGTTTTCAAGAAGAAGAAATTTATCTGCAACATATATATTTTTTATAGTTTCAACTCTATTCCCTCTGGCAGTAGTTAAAACTATCTCCTTAAAAGATAAAGGAGTAAGAAGTTGAATAATCTTATCTTTATCGATTTCTTTTATAGTTCCATCAGAAGATGTCTTAAAATCAACATCATCTGGCATTACATCTTTTAAGTCTTCTACTGGAATGTTTTCTGCTGTCTGCATAAACTTACCAGTACCCGTAGCTTTCCCATCATCACGGATTTCTACAACAGAATAATTATCGTTTTTTATATTATCAATAAATTGACTCAAACTAACTTCTCGTGCATTTACCTGCGCACCGAAACTGTTAAGTAGTAATGATGATAAAATGAGTATTCCCAGTACTAATGAAAATGTATTGAAATTAAAACCAATCCACTTTCTCCTGGATTTTGGAATTCGACTAATCTTTGGATTTTTGACAACTTTTTTATCTTGGCTATTCATATATTTCTCCTTAGTAATATTTCAAAAAATTAAACTTAAAATGGCAGGGGCGAGAATCGAACTCGCGGCCTGGGGCTTATGAGTCCCCCGCTCTAACCAACTGAGCTACCCTACCTCTTCTTGATATTTAGCAATTAGCTATATAAACCTAGAAGGAATTTGATTCTACCATATTGCCCTATTACTCTAAAACATTATTGTTGTTTCAAGTATCAAAAATACTGCATAGACCAGGAGTAGGATTACACCTTCTTGCCTAGAGAGATCTTTTTTTGACTTGGTAAAATGATAAAACACCCCAAATCCTATCACAGTAACTACAAATGTCTTCCAAAAACTATTTACCGTAAGAATCTCACCACCATTTAGCAGAATCATTATGGCCAGGATAAACACATTTAATGTAGCTGAACCGAGATAGTTCCCAAAAGCAACATCTTTCTTTTTGTCTTTAACTGCACGAAAAACGAGTGATATCTCAGGAAGATTTGTACCCAGTGACAGGATAATTAAGCTAATCAAGAAGGGTGAAATGTTCATAAGTTCCCCAAAGTAAATAGTCTTACTAACAATTAGACTGCTGGCGACAAAAACAATTCCTATTCCTAATAATATTTTTAGCATATCTCTAATTGAATATCTTTTTAGATCTAATATGTTGCTATTGTTATCTAGCACTCCTTTGTTTTGTTGGATACTAAATACAAAGATACCTGCAAATACAATCATGAACAATGCTTCTATGGTTGAAATTTTCTTATCTAATACTGCAACCAGTGGCAAAGAAAGTACTACAAAAGCATAGAGTAACTGTGTCGGACTGATTTTGGTAGTTATTTTTATCCCATTTCCAAATACAGCAAACAGTGGTATTACTAGGAAAAATATAACAATGATTCCACCTATTAGGTTTCCTACAAAAATCTCCGGTGTACCACCTGACATAGAAGCAAGTGCAAGGCTAATTTCGGGAATAGAGGTCAAAATTCCTAAAAGCAGAAAAGAAAAAGCAAACGAAGAAACTTTTAATTTTCGAGAGATTTTATCAGCAGACTTTATAATGATTCCAGCACCTATCCATATAAAGATAAATGATATTAAAAAGATAGATAAATTAATAAATAGTTCCATCATAAAGAAACAATAACGATTATTATAAACAATTTAGTTCACTTAGGGAAACTTAGAACAATCCATAAAAAAAAGGAAATGTTGCGGGGGTACGAATCGAACGTACGACCTTCAGGTTATGAGCCTGACGAGCTAC
>CAYQRB010000030.1:0-11372 GCA_964420145.1 uncultured Candidatus Saccharibacteria bacterium | reverse complement strand
TGATATAATTGTTATACATATTATATTTTTATTATGAAAAACCTATTAATTAGTTATACAGCAATAGTAGCGTTTATAGTTATTAGCTTAGTGTCAGCTCTGTTTATAACAGACAACACCGAGCCTTTTGTTGCACTACAAACCAATGAAGTTACAACTGTAACTCCATCTCCTACAAAGGTGCCTAGTCGAGTTATCTACTTCTGTAGAATGACAAGAGCTAACTTAAACGAAGAACCACTAAAGGTTTGTAATGAGTTAGTGGGTGGATACCTTGGTTTTGATAAATGGAAGCCAGGATATCAACTAAAAATCGCAAAAAGTGTAAACTTACAAAATCCCGTAGGAACAAACCCGGTAGATACTACTTGCTCAGTAGTACAATGGGATGTTTATGATCAGGTATTTGTAAAATACTCTGCAGATGCAAATAACTATTGTCATTATGAAGCAGATAATAATCACTGTAGTTTTGATGGAGTTAGAAGACCTTTTGATAAGACTGGCTTAGCTATGCTTAAACAACAGTTCGATCAAAAGTGTGTACCAGCTACAGCTACTCCAAAACCTACAAATACACCAACTCCTACAGCTACGGCTACTCCTACACCTACAAACACACCAACCCCTACAGCCACGGCTACTCCTACACCTACAAACACACCAACTCCTACAGCTACACCTACCGATACTCCGAAGAAATGTGTTCAGACAAAGAGTAAAACATATTTCAATAGAGAAATTTTAGTTGCTAATTCTATAACACGATTAAGTTTAGATGGTAGAAACTCACTTCCAATAGGTGTTAAATTAGTAGGGGAGACAACATATAATGTTAATACTAAAGATCTTACAGGTATGCTTACAAATTATCCGATCTATGTAAAATCAAAATGGGGTTGGAGAGGAGATGATGTTGTTACTTACTACCAAACTAACGAAGAACATAAATTAACCTATAAATCGGGAGGTAAAGATGTTGCACTGTCAACTAAGTGTTTGGATTTGGGAAATGCAACAGGGTATAAAGATGGACAAACACCACTATTATCTGTTGAAAAAGCAGATCCTATTGAAAGTAGTCAATATTTTCAAAATTGTGCTGTTAGCTGGAGAAAGATTTCTGGACAAGTAATCCCTGTAATACGACCGATGGGAGTAAAAATCGAGCAAAACAAGATAGTGAACAATCAAATGGTTGTAACTGCAAAACATATGACAACACCGGCTCAATTTGATAAATGTGTAAAAGATAACAACGGAAACAAAAATGTATGTGGAGGTTCGCATTATTCTCTGATACAAGTAGAGTATTGTGTTGCAGAGAAGTAAGATTGTAGTTAGACTTCAAGAAAAATCCCCCTATTAGGGGGATTTTTTGTCACTGTTTATAATATGATAAAATTGACTTTCTCTATTGATAAACTATGGCAGAAACCCCAATGTATTCACAGTACCTAAATTTGAGAAGGCAGTATCCTGACTGTCTTCTACTTTTTCGACTTGGAGATTTTTACGAAGCCTTTGAAAGTGATGCCAAAACTATTTCGAAGGTGCTGGGAATAACTCTCACGGGAAGGGGAAAAGGAGATAATAGGATTCCGATGGCTGGTATTCCTCACCATGCACTGAAGCAATATTTACCGAAACTAGTAAAAAACGGACATAAGGTAGCAATAGCAGATCAGCTAGAACCTGCTAGATCAGGGAAATTGGTCGATCGAGATGTAGTGAAGGTATTTACTGCAGGTACTATTGTAGATGAAAATATGTTACTTGCACATAAAAACAACTATATTGCATCTATTGCGTGTGAGTCTAAATCAAACATATGGGGAATTGCATTTTGTGATATTAGTACTGGAGAGTTTAGGGTTAGTGAATATCCTATAGAAAATAATGAGAACTTACCTAGGAAGTTACTGGAGGAACTGTTTCGTATTAAACCTGTTGAACTTCTTGTAGATAGAAATGTTTTAGAATCTATCCGTTCGGAGCTGTCAAAGTTCACACTACAAGTACAAGAACATAGTGACTTTGATTACCTAAAAAATAGACGATTACTTTTAGAAAACTTTGATATTAAGTCTCTTAAACCATTTGGGATAGAAAAGTTAAACAGAGCAATTATTGCTTCCGGAGTACTATATCAATATTTATTAGATACACAAAAAACTAGTCTTAAACATATTATAAAAATTGAAAATCTACCTGATAGAGAATATATGCTCCTTGATGAGAATGCTATACAGAGTTTAGAGTTATTTTCTTCATTAAAAGGAGAGCAAAAGTTTACTTTATTTAATTGCCTAAATCATTGTCAAACACCTATGGGGCAACGATTGTTGGGGAATTGGCTTCTTCGTCCTTTACAAAGAGTTGATAAAATAAACACACGATTCAATAATGTAGAAGAGCTTATTGAAAATGAATCTGTTAACGGAATAATTACAAAAGAACTTTCTGAAATTATAGATACTCAAAGATTACTCTCTAGACTGGCTACGGGAACAGTCAATGCCAGGGATTTTGTATTTATGTCTAAAAGTCTTAGTGTAGCATTTGAAATATTTGAAATTATTGATCAATCTGATTTTAAGTACTTGAAAGAAAATCTGCCAGAGAAAAGTATCATTGGAGATTGTAAAGAGATTATAACTTTGATAAACAACTCTATTAAAGAGGATCCTGCAATCACCATAACCGAAGGGAATATGATAAAGATTGGTTACAATGAAGATCTAGATAAGATTAATACTGATGCACAGAAAGGACGAGAATACATAAAAAGTTTACAAGATAAAGAAAGAGAGAGAACTGGAATTTCTACTCTTAAGGTAGGGTTTAATAATGTATTTGGGTATTTTTTAGAAGTTCGAAAATCCAGTATTAACAATGTTCCCAATAATTATATTCGTAAACAGACACTGGTTAATGCAGAAAGGTTTATAACTGAGGAGCTTAAACAGTGGGAAGATATAGTTTTAACTGCACAAGCTAAGGCTTCTGAAATGGAATATAAAATATTTGAAAGTATTAGAAAAATAGTAATTGATAAAATCAGTTCTCTGGGGATAATTAACAACTCAATAGCTATAATTGATGTATATACTAATTTTGCAAACATAGCTGAGAGATACAAACTTACTAGACCAGAAATTAGTGATGATATAAATTCCCCCACAGAAATAAAAAATAGTAGACATTTGATTGTGGAAATATATATGGAACAGGGTTTTGTACCTAATGATGTAGCTTTTATACAAAATGAACAAGAGTTTATGCTTATTACTGGTCCTAATATGTCTGGGAAGTCAACTTATATCCGCCAAGTAGCGTTACTTTTTATTATGGCGCAAATAGGTTGCTTCGTACCCGCTGATTACGCAAAGCTCCTGATAGCAGACAAGATTTTTACCCGGATAGGGTCGGCAGATAACTTAGCCGGTGGCGAATCAACATTTATGGTAGAAATGAATGAAACAGCAAATATTTTGAACAATGCAACTTCAAGATCCCTGATTATTCTTGATGAAATAGGTCGTGGAACAAGTACTTATGACGGACTTTCTCTGGCTTGGGCAATAGTAGAATATATAGTAAAGGTTATAAAAGCAAGGACACTTTTTGCTACGCATTACCATGAGCTTGTACTACTAGAAGACAAACTCCCTAGCATAAAAAACTATAATGTAGAGGTAAAAGAAGAAGATGATGAGGTAATATTTATGCATAGGATTATACGAGGGGCTACAGATAGAAGTTATGGAATTTATGTTGCAAAGATTTCTGGGATACCTTCTGATGTAATATCGAGAGCAAATGATGTTTTGCATAGTTTAGAAAACAATCAACTTCAAAAAGCTTTTTCCTCAACTATCGATTATAACCAACAGCTCACTTTTGGTAATTTAAAGATAGACGATGATATTCGTGAAAAAATTAAACAAATTGATATCAATCAACTTACTCCCCTCGATGCTTTATTACAAATAAAAAAACTCCAGGAAGACATAGGTAACAATAAGAAGTAGATTTCTGCTTTGTTTAGAGTATTGATTTTACTTGACAAACACAATCTGTAGTTGTTAGTCTTGTTTTGTAATACAAGTTATTGTGTTTATGGAAAGTAGGGGCAACTTTTCTCTTTTTTACCCCTTAGTCGCTTTTAATATATTTTTATGGTGTGTCCTTATTGCCACAAGCAAGAAACTAAAGTCGTTGACAAGAGAGATAACAACGAATCGGGTGTTACTAGACGCAGAAGAGAGTGTCTGTCTTGTACCAAACGGTTTACGACTTATGAACGAATAGAGACAATAAGCCTTAATGTTCTTAAACGAAGTGGAAAAATCGAAGAATTTGATAGAGAGAAACTAAAAAAGGGGATTATGAAAGCGATTAAAAAACGAGACCTGTCTGAACAACAAATAGAAGAACTACTAGACGATATTGAGCTAAAACTTCTCAATAGAAAGACTAACACTGTTAAAAGTACAGATATCGGGCAAATGGTTTTAACTAGGTTAAAAAAACTAGATACTATAGCTTTCTTACTTTTTGCTTCGGTATATAGAGATTTTAATACAATCGAAGATTTTGAAGAAGCTATTCAAGAGTTAAAAAAATAAAATAATAAATACTCATTATGATTACAAATAAAATAACTCCAGTTTTAACCGATAATGCAAAATTTATAGTAGAAAAGAGATATCTTAAACTTAGTGACAAAGGCAAAGCAGAGGAAACACCATCCGAGATGTTTGAACGAGTTTCTCGATTTATTGCTAAAGCAGAGACAGACAAGTCTGATAAGAAAAAAGATTTCAAATCCCCCGCACCAAAACAAATAGAGAAAACAATAGCAGATTTCTATGAAATTCAAGCTAACTTAGAGTTTCTATCAGGAATGTCTTTGCTAGACAGGGGGAAGGAAGATTTAGTTGCAGCCTGTTATGTGATGCCTATAGAAGATAATCTAGAGTCTATTTATACAACCCTAGCAAACACAGTTGTTTTGCATAGGAGAGGTGCGGGGATTGGTTATAATTTTTCTACTATTAGGCCAGAAGGAATGAGAGTGAATTCTACCGGTCGTGAAGCAAGTGGTCCTATATCGTTTATGCGTTTATATGATTTTTCTTCTGAAATAATATTAAATCGTGGAGCAGTACGACACGCTGGGCATATGGGAATACTAAGGATAGACCATCCAGAAATAGAAAAATTTATCTCAGCCAAGGAAGATTATAGTCAATTAACCAATTTTAATATTTCAATTGCTATTACAGATACATTTGTAAAGGCATTAGATTCTGGACAAGACTTTGATCTGAAATTTGGAAGAAAGGTTTATAAAACCATAGACCCTCATAAACTTTTAGAGAAAATCGCTCAGAGTATACACAAAAGCGGAGAACCCGGATTTGTTTTTATAGATGAAATCAACCGTTATAATCCGACTCCTCATATAGGGAAAATGACTGCCACTAATCAGTGTGGGGAACAACCACTTTTACCTTATGAAGCTTGTAATCTTGGTTCTATTGTATTAAACAAGTTCATTATTGAGGATAAAAAGAATTTAGATATTCCAGTAGCTAAAAAAATAAATTGGCAACGAATGGAATTTGTAATCTCTACTGCAGTGCGATTTCTAGATAATACAATTACAGTTTCAAATCATTTATTACCTCAAATAGAGAAAATAGTTAAATATGGAAATAGGAAAGTTGGAGTAGGGATTATGGGTTGGGCAGATTTACTTGTAGAATTGGGGATTAAATATGATAGTCAGGAAGCGATAGATTTAGCTGAACAGGTAATGAAGTATATAAAAGAGGTTTCCCATAAAGCATCCCAAGAGCTTGGGATAGAGCGGGGTAGTTTCGGAAACTTTAAAAACTCTAGGTGGGAGAAAAACGGCTATAAAAGTATGCGAAATGCTACAGTTACTACTATTGCTCCTACCGGGACTACTAGTCTTGTTGCCGATTGCAATGGTGGAATCGAGCCATTTTTTGCTATGGCATATGTGAGGAAAAATATGGAAACTGTTGGGGATTCTGAGTTAATTTATGTAAATAAATACCTAGAAAAAATACTTAAAAAGGAATGGCTATACTCCAAAGAACTAATGCAAGAGATCGCAAGCAAAGGGAGTATTGCAGATATCAAGGTGATACCGCAAAAAATCAAAGATATATTTGTTTCAGCAGGTGATATTTCTCCGGAGTGGCATGTTCGTACACAGGCGGTATTTCAAAAGTTTACAGATAATGCTGTTACCAAAACGATAAATATGCCGGAACACTCCAGCGTAGATGATGTTATCTCTACTTTTAAGCTAGCTACAGAGCTAAACCTAAAAGGATTTACTATTTATCGGGATAAAAGTCGGGATAAACAAGTTCTAAATATAAAATAATGGAAGAAATAACATTAAAACAACTTAATATCAGTCTTGATTTATTTTTAACTAAAATAAAAGCAGACTTAAGACAAGGTGTCCAAATTGATTCATCAAATCAAGAACACACACAACTAACAAAAGTGTGGACAGATAGTAAGGATTGGCAATTTGTCGTAATAGGCCTTTCTAAGACAAAAGATATTGAAACAACCTCTGCTGTTGAAATCCAGTCGACAGGACAAAGTAAGATGTTTATTAAAATCGAAGTAAAGTTTGAAAAGGAAAATTTACTTCTTAATTTTCGTAAATTAGGCTTAGCTTTCGCACAAACAGAAATGGTTTCTGTGGAGGAGGCGGGTGAATTTTTGGAAGCGTATATTGTATCGACATTTAACCGCACTCTAACAAGCGAGCTTTTTAATGAACTTGCTCACGATAAAAACTATTTTAATTGGCTCAATTATTAAGCCGTATATTTAATTGTAAAACTCACAAACTATGCCTACAAGCAATCAAAAGTATCAAGCTAGCCTACCCAAGGGATTTAGAGAACCCAGTATTGCTATCAATTCTCTAGAAATTATGAAAAAAAGACATCTTCTGAAAGATAAAAAGGGGGAGCTTATAGAAACCCCGGGTCAAATGTTTTGGAGGGTAGCAAGTGCTATTGCCAACGAAGATACCAAATATGTAAAAGGATCTGAGGCAAGAAAAAATAGGGTTAAGGAAAGAACAGCAAAAGAATTTTATGAATTAATGGCCGAAAATCGTTTTCTTCCTGGATCTAGAGTTCTATATGAAGCAGGAAACACACTAGATGGCACAGGTCAACTGGCATCGTGCTTTGTGTTGCCTATAGAAGATACCTTAGAAGGTATATTTGATACTATGAAAGAAGCTGCTATTGTCCAAAAAAACAATGGTGGTACGGGATTTAACTTTTCCCATATCCGTCCAAGAGGAGATATTGTAGGAGGTACACCAAATGTCGCTGCAGGGCCGGTACATTTTATAAAAACTTTTTCTCAAGCATTTGATCAGGTACTACAAGGAAAAAAACGAGGAGGAGGAAATATGGCAATCTTAAATGTCAATCATCCAGATATTTTAGAGTTCATTAATCTCAAAGGAAAAGATGATTCTATCCGTAATTTTAATATTTCTGTTGGGGTAACTGATAAGTTTATGGAAGCTGTTCGTGATGATGAGGAGTATGCCCTTATAAATCCACGAACACAAAAAACCGTAAGTAAACTAAGGGCAAGAGATGTATTTAATCTAATTTGTGAAAAGGCATGGGACTGTGCAGATCCTGGATTGTTTTTCTTAGATACTACACAAAATGCAAATCCCACCAAACCTCTTGGGGTGATAGAAGCAACTAACCCTTGCGGAGAAGAGCCTCTGAGAGCTTATGAGTCCTGTAATCTTGGTTCTGTTGTATTACCAACACATCTAATAAAAACAGATGAAGGATATACGATTGATTGGAACCAACTAGAGAGATCTGTTTATTCTGCGATCCATTTTCTCGATAATATGATAGATTTGAGTAAGTTCCCTTTAGAAAAAATTGTCGAAGAAGTGAACAAAACAAGGAAGCTAGGGCTTGGGGTTGTAGGTCTTGCTAGTATGCTTTATAAATTAGAAATCCCATATAACAGTAGTGAGGCTATTGACCTATCTGAAAAAATAATTGCTTTTATTCAAGAAGCTTCGATCAAAGAATCTGAGCGTTTGGCGACAGAAAGGGGAGTGTTTTTGGGGTTTGAGGGTAGTAAATGGGATAACCTCGGGAAAAGGGTTCGTAATGCTACAATGAGCTCAATCGCTCCCACCGGAACACTTAGCCTGGTTGCCAATACTTCTAGCGGTATCGAACCTGTTTTTTCGTTAGTATATGCAAGAAGAAGTTTTTACCAAGATGAGGGGCAGGAGGAAAAGAAATCTCTATATTATGTTAATGAAGAGTTTGAAAACTATGCTAAAAAACACGGTTTTTATACTGAGGAGTTGATGAAAAAAATATCAGAAAATGAAGGGAGTCTTAAACATTTGGAAGATGTTCCAGAACATGCGAAGAAAATCTTTGTAACCACACATGATATTGAGCCCAGATGGCATGTAGAAATGCAATCAGCTACTCAAAAAAACATAGATGCCGCAGTATCTAAAACCATAAACCTACCACACAATGCTACAACCCAGGAAATAAAAGATGCGTATATAAAAGCCTGGGAAACGGGATGTAAAGGAATAACAATTTATAGAGACGGATCTAAACAATATCAGGTTTTAGAGAATGTAAAAACTGAAAAACAAGAAGATATCATACAAGAAGAAGTACTTCATCAAATTACACCAAATGCGTTACAGGTTCTCGAAAAAAGAGCACTTTTGAAAGATGAAAATGGCGAAGTAATAGAAACAGTAGATGAACTTTGGTGGAGAATTGCTAATTTTGTAGCTTCTAGTGAAAAACCTGCTAAGAGAAAAAAGATTGCTAGTGATTTTTACAAAGTAATGGATGAAGGTAAATTTTATTGTGGAGGTACATTGCTTTGGGCAGGGATGGGTAAAGATACAATTATGTCTAAATGCTTGGTGTTACCGATTGATGACTCAATAGACTCAATATTTCATACATTAAATATGAATATCCAGTGTTTACGACGAGGAGTAGGAACGGGCTTTAATTTTTCAAAGATTCGTTCTACTTACTCTAAGGTTCGAACTACGGGAGAAAATGCAGCCGGTCCGATAGAGTATTTACGCATGTTTAATCGAGCCCAGGATACCATAAAAGGTCGCGGAGGGAGAGGACTAGGTTCTATGGCTATAATTAACTCTGATCATCCCGATGTAGAGGAATTTATTTCCTGTAAAGATGATCTCTCTTCTATGTCGCATTACAACATTTCGGTGGGAGCAAGTGATAAATTTATGCAAGCAGTTAAAGAGGATCAAGATTGGGACTTGAGAGATCCTAGTGATAAAAAAGTATATAAGACTGTAAAAGCTAGAGAGTTATTTGAAAAAATTGCTAAGCATGCATGGAAAAGTGGAGATCCCGGGATGTATTTTCTTGATACTGCAGAGAAAAGTAATAATACTCCAAGCCTTGGAGTAATGAACGCTACAAACCCTTGTGGAGAACAACCATTGATTCCTTTTGAGACTTGTAATATGGGTCACATTAATATCTATAAATTTATAGATGGTTTCCTATACTCCAAGTCCTCTTCGATTAAAGATATGTCTATAGAAGATAAAATAGAGATGATAGATTGGGATGGGTTAAAAGAGGTTGTAAAAATCGCAGTAAGATTTCTAGACAATGTTATTGATGTGAACAACTATCCAATCAAGGAAATCGAAGAAATGACCAAGAAAACACGAAACATAGGTGTCGGGGTTATGGGTTTTGCAGATTTACTTATTGCTTTAGGGATTAAATACGGAAGCCCTGACTCGGTTACACTTGCAGAGGCCGTAATGAAATTTATTCAGGAGGAATCTCACAAGGCATCAGAGAAGCTAGGTGAGGAGAAAGGTAGTTTCCCAGCATTTAAGCTTTCTAACTGGCATAAAAAGAAAAAATATATGCGTAATGTTCGTACTACCACAATAGCTCCAACCGGTACTATTTCTATAATTGCAGATTGTAATCCTGGTATAGAGCCTGTTTTTGCTCTAGGGTTTCGAAGAAAAAACTCTATGGGTGGAGTAGATCAAGAGGTTATCGATAAACAATTCGAGCAGTTATCTCGGGATTGGGGATTTTATTCAGAAGAGCTTATATCTGAAATTTCAAATGGAGTACATCTCACAGATATAGCTGAGAAATATCAAATTCCATCTGATATTGTAGATGTATTTACTACGACACATGAGATCGATCCAAAATCGCATGTTGAAATTCAGGCTTCGTTCCAAAAATATGTTGATTCTGCAGTCTCTAAAACTATAAATCTTCCAAATTCAGCGACTTGGCAAGATGTTGCCAGGGTATATGAATATTCTTATGATCTTGGGTGTAAAGGTATTACTATCTTTAGAGATGGTAGTAAAGAACCCGCATTACTAATCGGAACAAAAGATAAGAAATTTACCACGCCAGAAAATCAACTTTACAAAGAAGTATCAATAGATATGCCTAGAAACAAACTAGAACCAAGAAAGCGAGATCAGGTAACAAAAGGATCAACCTATGAAGTCAAAACAGAACAAGGAGATCTATATATTACGATAAATGAAGATGAAAAAGGTATTGTAGAGGTATTTCTTAATATTGGAAAAAGTGGAAGTTTTACACAGGGCTATACAGAAGCCTTGGGCAGAATGATTTCTATGTCTTTGCGTTCTGGTATTAAACCGGAATCTATAATTAAGCAACTACAAGGGATTCGTACTTCTACTCCAACCCTAAACAAGGGAATGTTTATTTATTCAGTACCGGATGCTGTTGCAAAGATATTGAAAAAGCATATAGAGGAGAAAAAACAACAAATTAAGATGTTCCCTGATTCTGAAGTCCAACAACACATAAACGAATCTATCCAAGAAGTCAAAAGTGATATTCAATTTGAAGTCAGTTACGAAAAAGAGAAGCCATTACTACAGCTTGTCAATATAGAAGAGCCTACAAGTGTAGAAACAACAGTAACTATCGAGCACAGTGATGGCAAGTACTCTAAAACCAATTTCCATGGTGATATGCTTGATTGTCCTGACTGTGGGTCTGATCTGGAATATGCAGAAGGATGTATTTTATGTAGATCCTGTGGTTTCTCAAAATGTGGGTAACATATAAAACAGAGTTGTAGTTTCTTGTATAACTAATAATAAAGCACTAATGTCTGAAATCATTGAACTTGAAAAAGTAAACGAAGTGTTTGCTACTAATAAAATTGTTCTAATTACCGGAAGTTTTGATATTTTACATTTAGGGCATTTGCGT
>CAYQRB010000029.1:0-11951 GCA_964420145.1 uncultured Candidatus Saccharibacteria bacterium | reverse complement strand
CCAGAAATCTGGTTCTAGTGTGGTCGTTATGATTGAAGATGAAAATGAAGAAAATATTCTTAACACAAACCTCTTTAAATTAAACTTCGGAGGAGGAATCTTACCATTCAACTTGTAATAAACTAGATTGGGGTTATAATCTTACTATACTTTTGTTGCTGTAGCTCAATGGATAGAGCAGATCCGTCCTAAGGATAAGGTTGGGGGTTCAACTCCCTCCAGCAACAATCAACTTCCTAGTTTCCCATAAATCCCGGTCATACTATTACTATAAACCTTGTAGTCAAAAACCTCTTGTTTTCCAAACCATAAAAGAATCTCAGACTCTGCTTCCCCAACCTCACCACTGGCATGAACCAAGTTATACAAAGGTCTTTTTTGTTTATTTGCCTGCTCAATACTATCCATTCCAAAATCCCCACGAATAGTACCTGGAATTGCTTTGGATGGTATTGTATCACCAACTAATTTTCTTACCAGATTAACGGCATCAGGGCCCTCTAAAACGATAGCTAATACCGGCCCGTGGGTAAGATAGTCTACATTCCACTGTTTAACTAATTTACCTATTTCAAGAGGATTATCAGTGCCTAGTTCCTTGATGGGATCAATACCCTTTGCCAAGTAATCTCCTAGAGTTCTTTGCCCTACTTTCAAAAACCATTCTTTGCTAGTTGGATAATGTCCATGTCCCATATCTATGGTACTTTGAATAAATTCCATCGCAACCATTTTTAATCCTACTCTTTCAAATCTACTAATTATCTTACCCATTAAACCTCGACTGACTCCGTCATGTTTGATTATAACTAATGTTTTTTCCATTTAAACTTTTTAAAAAATTTAATATGACCCGGTATAATCCGTTCGTAAATAATCTCCAAGATATTTGTATTTTTTCCCAAACCAATTTTCAATTTCTCTCTCCGCTTCGTGTACAGAATCCGACCTATGGATCATATTACGAAATACAATTCGACCAGATTTTACTGCGAATTGAGGAGTATCAAAACCAAAATCACCTCGAATTGTACCTATATCTGCTTGTGTAGGATCTGTTTTTCCAACTATCCGTTCTACAACTTTGACCGCGTGATTACCTTCCCAGACTGAAATAATAATCGGACCATCCAGTAAATATTTTACTAATGCTTTGTATATTTTTTTCCCTATAACTAATGGATCTGTTGTTCCCATATCTGATTTAAGTAGTGCAGTATTAGAACCATAGTTAGTTAGAGTTTTTTCACCCATCCCAATCAACCAGTCTTTTGTTCCAGGGTAATTATTTTTAGCCTGGTCTTCGGTAGCCATAATCATTCTGGATGATACAAGTTTTAAGCCAACTCTTTCTAGTCTAGAAAAAATATCACCTACTAGTCCTCTTTTTACTCCATCAGGTTTAATCATTACAAAGGTTTTTTCGATATTTGATAGTACTGTCATATTAAATTATTTTATATTTTAATAAAGTAGTTTGAATTAATTTACTTACTTCCTCTATAGAATCACTACCATCGACCACTGCCCATTTAGTCCACACCTGATTTCTTGCTAAATCTAAAAAAGCTTCTCTAATTTTCTCTTGCTTTTTCAGACTTCTCTCAAAAATATCAAGACCCTCGTCATGGCCATCTTCATCCATCTTCCTACCCATAGCAACTTTAGGATCTACATCTATAAAAATCACAAGGTCGGGTACGGGTAATGCAAAGCGCGTAGCCAAATCAAGTGCCTCTTCAACCGACATCATTTTAGATAATTTACATTGATACGCTAGAGTTGTAGTAAAATATCCATCACTTATAAAATGCCTATCTTTAGAACCAATAGTCGGACTGATTTTGGAACTCCATAACATCTGATCTAAAACAAAAGATAGAAACCAAGTCTGGGGAGTCATTTCAATCTCTTCGTGTAACGCAGGATGAATGATGTTTTTATAAATATGTCCTTGATGGTCAGGGAAATCAGTTGTAGACACTTTTAAGCCCTTATCTGCAAAAAAGTTGACCAACTCTGTTCGTTGTCGACCTTTTCCCGCTCCATCTATTCCATCAATAACAACAAACATACTCTGATTATTAAGAAATTAATGCTTATTCTACCAGAAAAATAACCTTCTTCAAACTACTTTAGAAGTTACAATTCGTTTTATGAAAAATTATCGTACTTTCTAATATTACTTACTCAAGTTCAGTAAGTAATCGATAATAAATAAGTCACGATATTAAAACCACAAAATCCACACCATAGTACCTCTAGACGAGTACTTGTAAAATTTTGATATCTTATTGTTATGTTCTGTTTTCGGTCTTGACAGTATAACTCACACCGTTAGTAAAAATTGAAATATTTCCATAATAATCTGTTCGATAATACATGATATTATTTTGTTTTAATACCTCCAAAACCTCCTTGTGTGGATGACCATATCTATTATCTTTTCCTGCCGAAATTATACTTATATCTGGCTGAATCAATCCAAAAAGCTCCTCAGGACTACCTGTTTTACTCCCGTGATGACTGGCTTTGTGTACCTCAACATCATAATTCTTACTAGAAAGCATTTGTAACTCATAAGAAGAAGATAGATCCCCTGCAAGATAAATATCAAATTCTTTATAACTAGCAACAAAAGAGACAGAAGAATCATTAGACCCAAGAGTCTCATCATAACCCTCTATGGGCCACAACATATCAATATATAAACAACACCCTATTTGTAAGTCGTTTTTACTTGTAGTTTTTATAATATCTGCACCACTCTCATTCACTAAATTCATAAGCTTTTTATAGACAAGTGTATCTTTTTGTTCACCGTTATAGATGAAGTTGTCAACCCCATATCTCTCAAAGACATCTACTAGACCAGTAATATGATCTGAATCCCCGTGAGTGGCAATAACATAATCAAACCTATCTTGCCAAAAGGGAATCGTCTTCCCTAAACCTTCCATAACCTCATCACCTGGCCCTCCATCTACAAGAATGTATTTTTTATCAGGAGTTATAAGTAAAATAGAATCTCCTTGCCCTACATCAAAGAAATGTACCTGTAAACGGTCTTCCCTATGAATAGTAAAAAAATAGTATCCTAGAAATATTATTATTGTTATTATCGTAAATAGGTTTCTACTCATTTTTACGGTTAAATTCTCTATAATTAAACTCAAATAATATAATAATGATGATTACTACTACGCACAATGCCATCTGTTTAAGATTACCCGAATACACTAAATTTGAATAAGGCAGTATTACAACTAAGTTTATAATCCGAATCATAAGTTCCAAACTACCCCATACAAGACCTTCTAGAAGCTGTACATAGGTATTATCTAAAAAAGAAAACATAAACCAAATAACTCCAGAAAACGAAATCATAGGAACTAATGGTGCTATCAATACATTGATAGGCAGTGCATATAGTGTAACTTTACCAAAGTTAGCAAAGACCACCGGAAATGTAAAAAGGATTGCTGTAAATGTACTCCCGATATCTTCGTTCAAGAATTTAGGAAAAATTTTCTTAGTTATTTTAGAAAAATGACCATTAAAAACCATGAGTCCAAAAGTGGCAACAAATGAAAGCTGGAAACTTAGGGATTTATAAGTAAAGGGATTTTGTATATGCATAAGTACTGCAACAAAAAGTAACACAAGTAAACCAGACGAACGCCTTCCTCTAGCCATACCTAGAAGTAAAGCAAAGCCCATTAAAGTTGCACGAACAGCTGGAACATTATCTATTCCAACAAGTAATATAAACCCGATTAATCCCACATAACAGGAGTATATCAATACTCTACGGTTAATATAACCTGCCATAGACATAACTGTATTGATAATTAAAGAAATATTATATCCAGAAACCGCAACAACATGGGCAGTACTACTAATTGACAAGTTGTTAGCAAAGTCAGGACTAAATTGCTCACGAGTACCGATTAACATACCTGCAAGTAACTTAGCATGAGGATCTGGGTAAGTCTTATTTATTTTTGATACTATATTAGCTCTAAGACGATTAGTAACTAATTCAAACGGATTTGAACCTCTTTTTATATCCAATACTTTGGTATTTTTTCCTATCGCATAAATATTGTTCGACTTTAAATATCCAATATAGTCAAATTCTAAGAAGTTCTCTGGTTCTACTAAATCCATTTCAAGTATAATAATATCCCCTTTACTAATTTCTATATATTTTGAAATACTAACCTGAACAAGACCATTTTTAACGATAGTATCCACTTCTTCAAATGATATATTTTGTGGTTCTAATACCAACACCTTATCTGCTCCCTTAATAGATGGATATGTACCAACTATTGCAGTTAACTTAACTTTATTATTTGTATAATCTGAAATATGGTTAGTCTGAGAATTTACAAAATATACTCTGGTAATTCCCAGTGAAAAAGCTATAAATACTAACAAGTATTTAGGGGAAATTATACTTAGAATAATAAAAACAACGACCAAAGACTCGATATAAAAAGGTATACCAAACTCATTGGCAAATATACATCCAATAATAAAACTTATAAGAATAAGATGAGACTTTTTCTTATCTACATTACAAAACAAGTAGATACTCCTATCAACTAAAAACTTTATCACTCCTAGAGACTAATTAACGATACGATATTGTTATAAGTTTTATCTCCAATTCCTTGAACCTTTTTAAGCTCTTCTATATTTGTAAAAGGCCTTGCTCCAATTATTTTTGCTGAAGTAGCTGGACCAATATCGGGAAGAGATTCTAATTCTTGCGATGTTGCATTATTAATGCTCACCTTACCGTTTGTTTGCCCTCGTTGTACTCCAGATAAATTACTAGATAAGCCTCTCTCGAATAATGCAGGGATGTATATCTTCTGCCTATCTTCTACTATAGTAGACAATGAGATATCTTTATGAATAATATAAAGATCAGCACTATCGGTAAATCCACCTGCTAAAGATATCAACTCTATAACCATCATCCTATCCCTCCCCTCATAAACACCAGGGCTGTTTACTTGTCCTGTTATTTCATAGTATTTGTTGTCATCAGGTTTCTTTTCCTCCTTGGATATACTCTTTTCTACAAAATTCTCTTCTACTACAGATTTATCTCCACTATAAATACCGGGTTCTAACTTAGTAAATACTAAATATAAGGCACATACCAAACTTAATATGACCAGGATTACGACTTTTTGTTTTGTAGTTAAATTTTGCAGATCCATAGTGAATCATAGGATCTGTTTCTGGAAAATTTCTGGATTTATTAACGAATATCAATCTTTATTGACTTCACAACAACCTCGGAAGCAGGCCTTGGTTCATCAAGATTATCAAGATTAACTTCTAATTTTGAGATTTTGTCAATAACCTCCATCCCTTTGGTAACTTTACCAAAAACAGTATGCCTACCTTCTAGGTTTTTTACCTTCTCGTTATCCGTATTTCCTAATACTATAAAAAACTGGCTTCCATTAGTATTGGGGGCACTATTTGCCCAAGCTATGGCATATCTTTCTATCGGCAATGATTGCAGATTTTCCACACTACGATACCCTTCTTCTGATAATACTTGTCTTTTGTCTTCAGAAATCTTTAAGCTATCCCAATTAATCTCATCATCTATCACATAACCAGGTCCACCATATCTATCATCATCTGGATCATTGTTAAGAGTGTTCCTACTTCCACCTTGTATTAGTAAATTTGGTAGGTATCTATGGAAACTCGTACCATCGTAATATTTATTATCAACTAAGAAGGAAAAATTTTTAACAGAGTTTGGAGTACTACTTTCTGCTAAATCAACTTCAAAATTTCCCATATTAGTTTCAAATAATGCAAAATAGTTTTCTCCACTAGAGTTTACTGTTCCCGTAGGACTAACCCGTACTTGTTGTGTTGGAGGACCTAATGGATCCTGTTTGTTATCCTCAGGTATTTTTGTGGGAGTATTACGAAACGGGATATTGATAACACTACTGATCGTCTCTCCTTGAGTAAACGCAAGATAAAGACCAATAACACCTAGTAGAAAAACTGTAGCAATTATATAAAGTATATCTTTTTTACCTTCCATTTTATCTCTTAACAAACACCTACTGATATATTATCAATTAACTATACTTATTATCTTTCTTTTTATATAGACTATTTTACTAGGCTTTTCAGATGATAAGTATTTTTTTATTCTATGGTCGTTGTTTATTATACTCCATATTTCTTGTTCTGTCTCATTGCCTATCAACACCACAGTACCTCTAACCTTCCCATCCACTTGCACAGCAATTTTGTACGAAGTTTCAATTATTTTACTCTCATCGTATTTAGGCCACTTTTGAAGATGTATACTTTCCTTGTGACCCATCTTCTCCCATAATTCCTCTGTCAAGTGTGGCATAAAGGGAGCCATTAGAAGAAGTAGTGTATTAAGAACATCATATTTTTGATCTTTTCGCATAATAGATACATGTTCTTCATACCAATTAACATATCTCATTATTTCAGCGACTGCAGTATTAAATTTAAGATTATCTATATCAGAGGTAACTTTTTTAATTACTTTATTAATAAATCCCGTATCTATATATTTATCCGAACTATTTTGAGAGTTTTCATAGTCTTCATACAAACGAATAATTTTATTAACAAAACGAGACATCCCCTTCATTCCACTATCACTCCAATCCCCTCCTTGATCAAAAGGACCCATAAATCGAAGATACATCCTAACAGCGTCTGCTCCATATTTATCAAAATACTCGTCTGGATTAATAACATTACCTTTCGACTTACTCATTTTGGCACCATCTTTAGTGATTAATCCGTGACCGTAAAATCTAGAAAATGGCTCCTCAAAACCTAGGTATCCCAAATCATAGAAAACCATAGTAATAAACCTTGCATACAATAGGTGTAGAACTGTGTGTTCTTTTCCACCTATATAACTAGTAACCGGTCCCCATTTTCTCATTCTATCCACTACTTTTTTTACTTCTGAACTTGAAATAGTGGGTTTAAACTGAGATTTCCCACTCAAGAAGTTTCCACCAAACGGAATTTCTTTGTACTCGGTAAAAGGATATCTCAAAAAGTACCAAGATGAATCAACAAATGAATCCAAAACATCAGTCTCCCTTACTGCGTTAGATTTACAATTAGGACAAGTTGTTTGATAAAAATCTGGAAATCTAGCTAAAGTACCCTTTCCACTACCATCAGGTAATGTATCTTTAACATCATTTAGTCTTGGAAGCAAAACAGGGAGGTTTTCCTCTGGCCACCACCCTGGCATTTCCTTTTGATAATAACCTTCTTTTCTATTTTTACAAGACTCACAATAAATCATAGGAATTGGAGGACCCCAATACCGTTGCCTGGATACACACCAATCACGCAATCTGTACGAAGTAGTTTTTCGTCCTTCTTTTCGCTTTTCCAACTCATCCATAATTTTTTCCTTAGCTTCAAAAATATTTAGCCCATTTAAAAACTCAGAGTTAACCATAGTACCGATATCCTCGAAAACATCTTCCTCTTCCTTTATTTCTGATACATCATTATCTTTAGTTACTACACGAATAATTGGGAGATTATGATTTTTTGCAAATTCAAAATCTTTTTTATCATGACCCGGAACACCAACAACAGCACCAGTTCCGAAATTCATTAATACAAAATCTGCTACCCATATAGGGAGCTTTGTTTTTGTTAACCGCGAATAACAATAACTCCCAGTAAAAACTCCAGTTTTTTCCTTCGCCAAATCCGTCCTTTCCAGATCACTTTTTAATCTTGCCCTTTTCACATATTGTTCCACCTTACCAGTGTATTGGGGTCGTACAATTTCTTTCAACAAGGGATGTTCGGGAGAAACTACTACAAAAGTAGCCCCGAAGTTGGTATCCGGTCTTGTAGTAAATACAGTTAGCAACTGCTCTGTTTCTTTTCCATTATCATCTAAGAGCGGATAATCTATTTCGATTCCATCTTTTTTACCAATCCAATTGCGTTGTCCAACCTTCACATCATCCATCCAATCCATCGTATCGAGGTTTTCGAGTAATCTTCCTGAGTAATTTGTAATCCTAAAGAACCATTGATTCATAGACTTCTTCTCTACATGAGTTCCGCAACGCTCACATTCCGTATTAATAACCTGTTCATCTGATAGAACCGTTTTACAACTCGGACACCAATTTACATCTGCATCTTTACGGTATGCCAGCCCTGCTTTAAACAACTGTAGAAAGAGCCATTGAGTCCATTTATAATAATCCTGTGAATAGGTTTCAAGCTTCCTTGACCAGTCAATCATATTTCCTGCTCTCACTATTTGATCATAGTAGTGTTTTTCTGTTCTAGCAGAGACTTTAAGTATGTTTTCGTTTATTTTGATAGCATAATTTTCGGAGTGTATTCCAAATCCGTCTAAGCCAAATGGCTCAAAAACATCATATCCCTGCATTCTCTTGAACCTACCGTAAGTGTCTATTCCTGTGAAAGTGTAGACCGATCCAATATGCAGTCCCTCCGCAGAAGGATATGGAAACATCATTAAATTATAAAAAGGCTTTTTGGAGGCATCCAGATCGATTTCATTGATTCTAGATCTCTTCCAATTATCTTGCCACTTAGCTTCTACTACTTTATGGTTATAACTATCCATTCTTGTTCACAATTTTACATAAATGTTACAATTAAACGGTTTCACAACAGGAAAGTATAACAGATAATAAGAGAAATAGTAAACTATCCTTGGTTATTATTATTAAAATAGGTAAAAGGCTCTGTAAACAAACACAGATGAAACAAGAAAATACTCTTTTATTTACCACACCACATCCTTTATCTAAAAAGAATCAAAAAGAAGAAAGAAGTTTTGGATAGTATTTGAAACAAATATCAAAAGATATTAAATTTTCATCGGGAATATTCCCGCAAATTCCCGCAGGTACAAGACAATGTGTTTACCCTCTCTGTGTATGTTTTGCAATTAGCCGATTATGTGATTTTAATTGTAGTACAAGCCTGTATAAAAAAATCCAACAAAAATACATTTTCTTATTGACATAAAATTTAACATCTGCAAATATTAGATAAGACACTTTTGCTTACACTTTTTAATATTTTTAAATGCTAACAAATATTTTATTACTCATCCTCCTCACTCCTCTCCTTAAACGGCTAACCTATATATCCGTTTACCTCTTATCTAATTAATACAAGCTTGCACTTGTAACTATTAGAAATACCCTACACTTGGTAGGGTATTTTTTTGTCTTAAAATATTTTAGGATTTTATGGAGTTGAGGGGATTCGAACCCCTGACCTCTACTATGCCATAGTAGCGCTCTACCAACTAAGCTACAACCCCGTTACTTATCTCAATCTAACATAGTTTTCAGGATTCAGCCTTACACCATTTACGACAACTTCAAAGTGCAAATGTGTACCAAAACTATATCCAGTATTGCCCATATACATTATACTCTGACCGGCACTTACTGATTGTCCAACACTTACTGCAAAATTTCCATTTCCGTGGTAATACCTGGTAGATAAACCATTACCATGATCAATTACTACATTGAATCCTTCACCTCCGTTTGACCACCCAGTACGAGTTACAACACCAGGTGCAGCAGCATTTATCCAACACCCGCCATTTTTGGCCATATCAGCACCACGATGCCATGAAGCATATCCTCTACTCCACGACCACGACGGACAGTTAAGTAATGGGTGAACAAAACCTCCTCCTGGTATGTTTATAGCTGGTGGTGGTGGTGCAGATGTATTTTGCTTTGGACGAACAGCATAAACACCAGCCCTTCTTGTTGGTGTTGGAAGAGGTATTTCCCCACCTGGTATAAATATTTCCATTCCTTCGTGTAAAACAGGGTTCCTATAATCGATAATATTACTGTTTAAGTCGAGTATATCTGCTACATTACCGTTATTTCTAGTAGCTATTGCCTCTAAGGTATCACCCGGTTTAACTTTTACAAAAGCACCGTCAATCTCTGGGATTCGTAATATTTGATCGGGCCTAATACTATCACTAGACATCTGATTGGCCCAGCGAATGGAGTTAGGGTTAATACTATAGAGTTCTGCTATTTGGGACAAAGTTTCACCTGCTTGAACTTTGTGCCTAAAAATACGGTAATCCACCTCATCTTCAGATACAGAAGAAATAGACTCTGCTGTTCCCGATTGAGAAATAATGTCCTGCCTACCTATAACTCCAGAAGTGAGATCAAGACCCTGAGGTTCATTAGCAGAAAGGATATTTAACCTAGAAGATACTCCTGATAAAAGTGCAATAATTGTAATAATAGAAACAATTACATGAAAACTGGTTCGATAAAAAGAACTTCTACCCCAAAACATCCTACGAACAGACCAGGTTTTTAAATCAAAAACAAGATTACCAAGATGTATTAAAAAGACATAACTAAAAACTGATAATTGCCTAGTTCGTACCCTCAGATAGTCCAGTAAATGTAAAATAATATTTGGAGATTTACTGTCATCTGCATTACTTGTTTGTATATTATTCACTTGTTTTTTTGAAATAATCGCCATAACTAAAAAGTACACTGCCTCAGTATAGCATTTTTGAGCGGTTTAGAGTTCTTCGTGTAAGGTGGCTAGAAACTCACTATTAGATTTTGTTTTCTTTAATCTATCAATCAGGATACTGGTAGACTCTTTATCTCCTAAAACATCTAACATTCTTCTCACTCTCCACGAAGAGTTTAACACCTCTGTAGAAAGTAGAAGGTCTTCGTTTCTTGTACTAGACGCCTTAACATCAATTGCAGGATAAACCCTACTTTGGGCTAACTTTCTGTCGAGTTTGAGCTCCATATTCCCTGTACCCTTAAACTCTTCAAATATAACCTCATCCATACGACTACCGGTCTCTACCAAAGCGGTTGCAATAATAGTCAAACTACCGCCAACTTCAAAATTTCTAGCAGCACCAAAAAATTTCTTCGGAGGAAAAATTGCAACTGGATCAAAACCTCCAGAAAGTGTTCTACCCGATGGTGGTGCAGTAATATTATATGCACGAGCAAGCCTGGTTATACTATCCATAAGAATCAAGACATCTTTTCCTTGCTCAACAAGTCTTTTAGCTCTAGAAACAGCCATTTCAGCAATACGAGTGTGCATCTCGGGAGCTTCATCAAAGTTTGCAGCAATAACCTCTCCCTTGGTTGACCTCTCCATATCTGTAACTTCTTCTGGTCTTTCCCCAACTAATAAAATCATTAAATGAATATCAGGATGGTTTTTAGCCACACCTTCTGCTATTTCTTTAAGCAACCAAGTTTTCCCTACCTTAGGAGGAGCAACAATCATACCTCTTTGTCCCTTTCCAATAGGTGATAATAAATCTATTATACGAGTAGATAAAGTATGCTGATCAGTTTCTAGTTTTATCTGTTCTTTAGGAAAAATAGGAGTCATTTTTTCAAAAGTGGGTCTCGAAAGTGCCTTATCTGGGCTTTCTGTGTTAATAGCTTCAATACGAAGTAAGCTTAAATATCTCTCTCCTTCTTTTGGTGCCCTAGCCTGTCCAGAAATAAAATCCCCCTGTCGCAAGTTAAATCTTTTGATCTGTGAGCCCGATACATAAACATCATTTTCACCAGGCATCAATCTAAGAGACCTCAAAACACCATGTCCGCCGGTATTTATAACCTCTAAAACACCTTCTGCAAAAATATTACCTCCTCGCTTGGTTTGTTCTTCAAGAACCTTAATAATCAAATCACTTTTTGAGTAATCTGCATTATCATCAATACCCAGGGCTGTAGCAATTTTCCTGAGCTCTTTGACGGTCTTTTCATCCAACTCCTTCAAAGTCATAGCTTTGGATATTTTATCCATAAAAGTAAATTAAACAATTAAATAATTAGAAAACA
>CAYQRB010000028.1:0-12572 GCA_964420145.1 uncultured Candidatus Saccharibacteria bacterium | reverse complement strand
CTCTCTCCGAAATCATCCTACGGATTTTTTCTGTAATCTCTAAAATTTCAAATAGACCGACTCGACCACTAAATCCAGACTCCCCACAAGTATCACAACCACCTTCCTCAAAGATTTTATCTCCAACTTTCAACATTTCCGCAAGATCAGGACGCATTTTTTTAATCCTAGAATATTTTTCTTCTGTTATAGTGTACTCTTTTTTACAATTATCGCAAAGCTTTCTTGCAAGTCTCTGAGCAATAATAATGTTTAATGTAGAAGCTACCAGAAAAGGCTCAACCTCCATATCGGTTAATCTAGGGATTGTTGAGATTGCGTCATTGGTATGTAGTGAGGATAAAACTAAGTGACCAGTAAGCGCTGCATTTGTAGCGATGTTTGCTGTTTCTGCATCTCTGATTTCACCAATCATTATAATATCAGGGTCTTGACGAAGTATCGATCTAAGCCCTGACGCAAAAGTAAGATTTGCTTTATTATTTACCTGGATATGGTTTACTCCATCAATACTATACTCTACAGGGTCCTCTACAGTAGTTATATTTACATCTCTTGAATTCAACTTTTGCAAGATTGCATACAAACTTGTAGTTTTACCAGAGCCGGTAGGGCCAACTGCTAATATCATACCGTATGGTCTGTTATAACTTTTCTCTACTATAAGCTGATCGTGTTCTGACATTCCTAGTGAAGTGAAAGAAAATGATTTTCCCTCCTTAATAAGAAGCCTCATTACTACCTTTTCTCCTGCACTTGTGGGAAGGATTGAGATTCTGGTATCAATTTTTTTGTTATCTATAACAAATCTTATCCTACCATCTTGCGGAGCAAAGTGTTCATCGGTACGAAGCTTCGCAGCGACTTTGATTCTAAACAGTAAAGACTCTTGCACATCTTTTCCAATCTGCAGTACATCTTTCAAGATACCATCTATTCTAAACCGCACAACCACAATCTCCTCGTGTGGTTCTATATGTACATCAGAAGTTTTTGCCTTGATTGCCTGTTTAACTACATAGTTGATAAGCTCAACAATATTTAACTCACTACCGTCTTTTGGTCTCTCTATAGTTTGGATTTTCTTTTTAGGTTTTTCGCTTTGTGAGTCATCTACTGATACTTGATGTTTAGTTTGTGCCTGAGGAGGTGGAGTAGGAGATGTTGTATGTTGTGTCTGAGAGTTCTGTGTAACAGGTGAGGTCATATTTCCCTCTAAGTTATTTGGATTTATTGGTGTACTTGTAGATGAAGTACTAGATACACCAGTAGCTGGAGAAACAGGTGTATTTATAGTCGAAGATGTAGGAGTATTGGGAGTAGAATGCACAGGAGAAACCGAAGTTGCTGTAGAGGGAGAACCCACACTAGACAGACCAACACTAGCCTGTGGATTTGATTGGTTGTTAGGTTGGGCAGTTCCTGACATAAAAATTCTAAATACTACCTAATATTAAAACAAAAAAACTAACTGCTCACAAGTAATATAAATCAAGAAACTTCGCTAAAAACTTTTTAATTTTTCATAAAAAAAGAGGAGCCTAAGCTCCTCTTTTAAAATCTTTTATGAGATTATCTGGTCAAAACTACGCGGGTTCCATCTGTAGCGGGAGCCATTAAGGTATAACTACTGCTACTACCACAAATTACATATGGTTGACTACTACCTGGATCAACCGGTATCGTAGAATCGCCTCCCGGGAATATCGTTGTGAAAGGAACCCCTAGAGCAGAGTTAATAGGTTTCCCTGTTGGGTTTGTTACAGGGTTTGCGTTACATGTTGTAGGATTTAGTCCACTCAATGTTCCACCCCCTATAACCCATCTATCAATTGCATTTGCCATTTGAGCCATTTCAGATTGTCTTTCTGAATTTCTAGCACTAGCAAAATTAGATGCCGGATTCAACGCAATTATAGTAATTGCGGCCAATATAGCTATAAGACCGATTACTATCAAAATTTCAATTAAAGTAAACCCTTTTAGGTTTTTATTTCTCTCTTCCATTGTTTTTAATATAAAAACTTTAAATAAATTAACTTAACAATATCCTATGAATATAATTTAGTGATGTCAAGTTTTTTTCTATTTTTGTTTGAATATTTAAATCAAGGTAGAATAAAATCAACTATCTAACTTTGTTTAATCTAAAATGCCAAATATCCTCAAAATCCTCAAGCTTGCGAAACCAATGCACCGTACTGTCTTTTCACTGTCCCTTTTAATTGTCGGAGGGGTTTTCCTCGACCTAATCAATCCATTTCTTTCCAAATTTGTCATTGATGAAATAGTAGTCAAAATACAAGGAGGAGATGCGAATATTAATAAAATTATTACTCTAGTTATACTAGGGCTTATAATCGCACTTACCCGCAACCTAGCTGACGCAGTTAGCAGTAGAAAAGGAGATCATCTAGCAGGAGAGTTAGAAAAATTTTTAACAAATAAGTTTTATTATCAAATTTTAACTCTACCTCAAACATATTTTGACTCTGAGCTTTCGGGCAAAATTATTAACCAGTTAGCTAGGGGAATAAAATCTATTAAGGGGTTTTTTAATACTGCAACCAACTTTATAATGCCTACATTCTTGCAGGCTTTATTTATCATACTGACTTTACTCTACTACAGTGTTCCAATTGCTCTACTTACTGCCGGGATTTTCCCAGTGTATTACTATCTGACTTCTATCTCTACCAAAAGATGGGGAAAAGAAGAGGAGAAGAAAAACAAATTAGAAGATATTACAAGAGGGAGAATTCAAGAGGTGATTAGTAATATCAAAGTTGTAAAAAGCTTCACTACCGAGCTTCAGGAGATTGGATTTATCTCTCAGAAACTAAAACAAATCAATAAAATCTATGCCAAACAAAGCAAAACTTATCATACTATAGATTTTTTGAGGAACTCCGGAGTATCAGTAATTATGATTATTATTTATTCCATCATTTTTTACCTCACATTCAAAGGTGAGTTCACTATAGGTTCTATGGTTTTAATTATCCAGCTACTGGAACAAGCGAGGAGACCACTCTATGCTATGTCATTTATCCTAACTCAAGTCCAAACCGCAGAAAGTGGATCAAAAGAATTTATGGAAATACTCGACCTTCCTCAAGGAGAAATATTAAAAACACAAAGTAGTTACAAAAAGCTTATACAACCGGTAATTCGATTTGATAAGGTTAGTTTCCACTATGAGGGGTCTGATGATGTTATCAAACAAATCAGCTTTACAGCAGGACCAAATGAAAAGATAGCACTGGTAGGACATAGTGGAGCAGGAAAATCTACAATTGTTAATTTAATATTGAGATTTTACGAACCACAGTCTGGGAATATATTCATAAATAATCAAAACTATTTTGAGATAGAGCAACAATATATCCGAAATAATATTGCTTTAGTATTCCAGGAAAACGAGCTTTTCTCCACCACTATTCGAGAAAATGTAGCCTACGGCAGTAATACAACCGACACTGAGATTATCAATGCACTAAAACAAGCCAATGCCTGGGATTTTGTCGAGAAATTACCAGACAAACTAAATGCAAAAGTAGGGGAGAAGGGAGTGAAATTATCAGGAGGACAGAAACAAAGGATTCAAATCGCCCGAGCGATTTTAAAAAATGCACCAATTTTAATACTCGATGAGGCAACAAGCAACCTTGACTCGAAGTCCGAAGAAGAAGTACAAAAGGCATTAAACAGACTGATGAAAAACCGACTTGTAATTATAATTGCTCATAGATTTTCGACTATACAAAATGTTAACAGAATCGTAGTACTAAACGAGGGTAAGGTAGCAGATATAGGGACACCAGGTGAACTTGCACAGAAAAAAGGAGTTTACTCTGAGCTACTACAGTATCAGATAGAGGGGAATAAGAAATTATTGAAAAAATATGAGTTGTATTAAGGTTTTTATTGATTTTATATATCGTTATAAATATGTATAATAAAGCAAATTATTATTCTAGCTACAATAGAATATAGTGAATCTATTCAATAAAAGTATTTTAATCACCGGTGGAAGTGAAGGACTGGGTTTTGCTCTAGCCCAACAGTTTTTAGAAGCAGGATCCAGAGTACTAATCTGTGGTCGTAGTCAAGACAAGCTAGATAAAGCAGAACAACTACTAAATAACACTAATCTTACAACCTTTTGCTGTGATATTACTGATTCCTCACAAGTAAATCTAATGGTTAAAAATATCGCATCATTAGATATTTTAATCAATAATGCAGGGATATACCTAGAAGCACCATTACTCCAATCTTCTCCTCTTGAGATTTCAAATGTTATAGATACTAATCTCAAAGGATTGATCTATACAACACAAGCCTGCTTGCCACTTCTTAGCAAAAGATCTGAAAGCTTTGTTGTAAATATTGCGTCCACCAAAGCACTAGAGCCGGCTCAAAACTTAAGTATTTATTGTGCAAGCAAATACGCAATACACGGATTTAGCGAAAGCTTAAAATTAGAGTTAAAAAACAGCAATATCAAAATCTTTAATCTCTACCCACCTAGTATGAAGACAGCCTTCCACACTAAAACAGGTGTCGAGAAAGATCAGTCTAATTGGATGACTCCTATACAAGTTGCTGAGGTGGTTATATTTGCTCTTACTAGAAATACCCCACTAGCCTTTGATAGTCTGCTTTTACGCAATAAATAATCAACTCCCTATGACTAATCTAAGTTTCTCTGAAGTTGAAAACTATTTATATTCAAGAATTCATGAAAAAATTGATATCGGCTATAGTGCGGGTTTTTCACTAGAGAGAGTTAAATATACTTTAGAATTACTCGAAAACCCACAAGAAAAAATTAAAACAATCCATATTGCAGGGACTTCAGGCAAAGGCTCTACCGCTATGTTTATAAGTAAACTTTTGGTTACACATGGATTCAAAACAGGATTAACGCTTTCTCCTCACTTGATAGATATTAGAGAACGGGTTCAGATCAATAATACCCTCATAAGTAAAAAGCAATTTAGAGATAATTTCTCAAAACTACTACCTACTTTTGATGATGTCAGTAGAAGCAAATACCTTTCTTTATCGTATTTTGAAATGCTGATGATTTTGGCATACTATACATTTGCAAAAGAGAGAGTTGATTATGCTGTTATAGAAACCGGACTTGGAGGAACATTTGATGCCAGTAACTGTATAAACAATCGTGATAAACTCTGCGTAATCACCCGAATCGGAAAAGATCATACTCATATATTAGGTAAAACTATAACCGAAATTGCTACTAATAAAGCAGGGATTATAAACAAAGGACAAAGTGTAGTTTATATGAAAAGTGGGAAAATTTCTGACAGTATAATTGAAAACAGAGCCATATCTATGAAGTCAGAAATTTTCCCACTAACACTTTCCAAAACCATCACTATCCACAAATCTACACAACCAGGAAAAAATAAAGACATTCACATAAACCCTAACACTGATTTTCATTTTGGGGATACAACACTTTCCAATATCCCAACACAAACACTACCTACTTATCAGCTTGAGAACTTGGCTCTAAGCCTATCAGTTCTAGTATTACTAAGTAAAAAATATAACTGGGAAATTAAACCTGATAGAGTAAGAGATATCGTCAAAAACTTCTCTTTCTCGGGAAGATTTGAAATTATAAAAACGCCAACAAACACGATAATTCTTGACGGAGCTCATAATCCTCAAAAAATTAAAGCCTTAACCATAAGTCTTAATAAAAAATTCCCTAATCAAAAATTTAACTTTATAGTTGCCTTCAAAGAAGACAAAGACATAAAATCTATGCTCAGAACACTAAAAACCGTTGCGTATAATTTTTTTCCAACACGATTTCATCTATCAAATCAAGATATGAAACTGAAATCAATAAATCCCGATCATATAGAAAAAATACTAAAACTTTTCAAATTCACAGGAAAAATATATGCTACTCAAAATTTAGATGAGGCACTCGAGGCTAGTCAAGAGTGTTATACAAACCAAAAAGACTACGAACACAACCACAATCAGAACGCAACTACTATCACAGTTATAACAGGCTCACTATATCTAGTCGCCGAATTCAAAAATAGATACCCACATTACAAATAACCACTTTGCTACAACTTGGTATGTCTATCAGTAAACTCCCGCTATTAGAAAGTTAACATTGTTCATAGTAACAGCATCTCCGATAGATTTGCCTAGTAACTCTAGATAGTTTTTAGCGTCAACAAAGAAAACATCGCCAACTCTGGTTGAGAGAAGTTTTACTCTAGAACCTAAGTTTATAATAATTTGTTTATGGGAATTTCTAATATATAGTTGTTTCTGGGTTTTCAGGAAAACAATGCGTTTCTGATACTGTGACGCTTTAGAAAGCAGTCTCAAATATCGTATGTTTTTTAAAGATACAATTTCCTGACGAAGTTTAGTTTCTGTTGCTTTAAGTTGTTGTTTCTCTATGTGTATTAGTTGGTTATACTCCTTTGCTAATTCTCTAGAATAGGGCATATTAAAAACTTAAAAAGTAATAACAAAATTAAAACGAGAATTCAAGAAGAGGTCACCAATATTTTGGTAATTCTTTCTAAATTTACTATAATAATATTTATATTATCAATATTATGGCTAATAAACACGATAAAACAGTCTCTATACTAGGCACTATTACCGGGATAACTATATTCACATTTATTTACATATTATTTATCAATTGTGCAGTAATATTTTGGATTTTTTATGAATCTCCACAACTACTAGATATATTTTTACTCCGATAATCATAGACCAGACAATACCTTTCTACACCTTAATCCTCTAAAAAGATTTTTATATCAACAGCATACGCATCATTTTCCGTAACAAATACAGGATTTATATCAAGAGATTTTATATTGGAATTCTTCTCTATAAGCCTAGAGAGATTGACCATCATTTTCAATAGAGCGGGGTAGTGGTATTGTTGTCGTCTAGCACCAAACAATATCTTCCCTGTTTTAATAGATTTCAACATCTCCAAAGCATCTGTTCTATTGATTGGTAAAAGCTTTAATACACTATCATCTAATACTTCTGTATATATACCGCCCGCACCAACAAGCATAACATGTCCAAACCCTTTGTTAGAAGAAATCCTATCTCCTGCAAAAACTTTTATTTGGTCCGGATCTTTGTTTATACCAAGTATTAATTCTAACTTTTGAAATACAAATGGCTGAATTTCAAACTTGAAATCCTTAATATCTTCCTTTAACGCAATATTTTCTAGTTCCATTGCTTCGTGAAAAAGTTCACTTTTCCGATATATCGGAAGTCTGACAGCTTTTATTTCTGTTTTGTGAATAAGGTAAGGACTAACTAATTTTAATACTACCGGGAATTTTAAGTTATCCCCTCTAAGCCGAATATCTCTAACACTTTGAAATATACTACTTTTAAGATAACTAACCCCATATTTATCAAATAAATTTTTTGCAGTTTTCTCATCTAACATTTCACCTTTACTCGAGGTTTTAAGCTTAGGGTTAATGATTGTAGGATAATAAAGTCTAGAGCTGTGCGTATTTTCTATAAACTTTCTCCATTTCCAGATTTTTCCTAATACATTTGCAGCATTATTAGGGAAAGAAAAATGCGGAAGTTTCTCTTTAGTTAAAAAAGCTCTAGCTACACTAACTTTTTCTCCACCAATAAACGAAGCCAGTACCACCTTTTTATACTTATCAGCAATATGATTTATATACTTTGCAGTTTGCAAAGACTCAGTCATCAACTGTGGAGTAAGTATAATTAAAATACAATCTGTAGAGCTACTTTTAACAATTTTCTCCAAAGCTACCTTATAATCTTGCGCTAACGCATCTCCTAGTAAATCTATAGGGTTATATGTACTCGCAGAAGGTTTTAGAGTTTTAGATAGCTGGGTTTGTAGGCTTAGTGGTAAAGGTACAACCTCAAGACCATTTTCTGCAAGTTGATCAACTGCATCAATCGCCACTCCACCAGCATTGGTAATAACTGTTACACGATTTCCTTTTAATACAGGTTGCCAAGAAAGAAGTTTTGTAATATTAAACAACTCCTCAATCGAATCAACTCTAATACATCCACTATCCCTAAGTGCCTGATCCACAACCCTATCATTTGTTGCTAACGCACCAGTATGGGCAGACATAGCTCTCTCTGAAGCCTCACTTTTTCCTGATTTCAAAATAACCAAGGGCTTATGCCTAGTTATCAATTTTGCTAGTTCATAAAACTTTCTTCCATCAGCAAAGCTCTCTAAATATGCAAGGATTATTTCTGTTTCTTTATCCTGTTCTAAGTATTCCAAAAAATCTAGCTCGTTTAATCCCGCCTTATTACCTAGTGAAATAAATTTTGATATCTCAATATTGTTAGTAATAGACCAATCTAAAAAAGCCGTTCCTATAGCACCTGATTGCGAAATTACTGAAATTTTGCCACGGCTAAACTTCCTGGGATTATGAGCAAAAGAAAGGTTTAAATTATTACGGGCATTGATAACACCAAGACAATTTGGTCCTAGTAAATTTAATTGATACTTATCTATAAGTTTTTTCAGACGAAACTCCCTTTCAATCCCGTTTTCACCAGATTCTGAATATCCCGAAGAAATAACAATAATATTTTTAATACCTTTTTGCCCACACTCCAAAATACTTTCTTCAACAAACTGTGACGGAATAGTAATTATAGCTATGTCTACAATTTCTGGAATCTCCGCAACTGTATCGTATGACTTCTGCTTTTGAACCTGGGTTGCATTTGGATTTATAGCATAAACTCTTCCCGAATACCTTTCCGTCAAAAGATTGTTTAATATAATCCCTCCAACTTTCTTTTTAGACCGGGAGGCTCCAATTATCGCAATAGACCTTGGGTAAAAAAATTTATGTAAATGGGCAGTTTCCATTTTAATTATAATTAACTATACCTACTTAACTTATCCAAAGATGTTCTTCTACTTCTAGTTTTTGATTAACAAATCTGGCAAGTACAAAAAACAAATCAGATAGTCTATTTAAATATATTTGGCAATTCTGGTTTATTTCTTCGTGTTCCATAGCATATACTACACTTCTTTCTGCACGCCTACAAATCGCACGCGACTCGTGAAGTAGAGCACCGAGCTCACTCCCTCCAGGTAAAATAAATTTATTTATAGGAGGGAGATTACTATTATAAAAATCTATTTTTCCCTCTAGAAACTTGACCGAATCTGTTGTAATTTGAACCTTTTTTAGTCGGGGACTACTTCCACTAGGAGTTGCTAAATCACCTCCACAAACAAAAACATCGTTTTGTATCTTTACAAGCAAATCTTTTAGATCCTTAAACCCTCTTTCCGGTAGTTTTGTGATTACCAAACCAATAGAAGCATTCAGCTCGTCAACTTGTCCTATAGCTTCGATCCTCACGGAGGTTTTACTCACTCTCTGTCCCCCATAAAGTGACGTCTCTCCTTTATCTCCCGTCCTAGTATAAATCCTCATAATGATATGCTAAAAATTATAATATTTTTCCTAACCTCTCAAAAGATTTTTTCAGGTCTGATATTTGATTATCGTTAATAATTGATACAAGAACTATTTTTTTATGGAACTTCTGTGCCTGTGATAGTTTTATCTTGAGTTCATTTTCAGAAAAATTATCTGATTTTGTCAAAACTAATATTTCTGGTTTTTCTAATAATTCCGGATTAATTTCAGATAATTCTCTGCGAATAGTATTGTAACTCTGTTTAAGATTTTCTTCCTCAAGACTTAAAAAGTGAGCAATTCCTTTCGTATTACGAATATGTTTACTAAAGCCACTACCAAGACCTTTCCCTTTGGCCGTTCCCTCTATAAGACCTGGAAGATCCATTAGTTTCAGACTTCCCATAAGACCAATGTATGGAACTAGGGTCGTAAATGGATAGTTTGCCACCTTTACATTAGTATTTGTCAAAATATTTAGCATACTTGACTTACCCGCATTAGGTAGACCGATAAATACAATATCTGCTTTTAATTCTAGTTCTAGGAAAACCTGAAGTTTTTTTCCTTTTTTACCAGGAGTAAATTTCCTCAGAGTAGCAGTTTGTCCTTTGCGAAAATAGTAATTTCCTTTTCCTCCCGCAGAACCTTTAATCAATAATTTCTTTTGTCCGTGTATATCGATACTTTCAACCTCTCTGCCCGCAAGGTCATATACTTTTGTTATAAGCGGTACTTTGATTAAGAGATCATTGCCATTTGCACCTGTGCGTTTATTATATCCGCCTCTTCCACCATCATCTGCTTGTAACTTTTCCCTTTTATTAAAATTTCTTAGATCATAAGTATTCTCATCACCTATAAGGTATATATCTCCACCATGTCCACCATCACCACCATCGGGTTTTCCGTTCTTATGAAAATTTACTGATCCTGACCCTCCTGAACCAGCAATAAAATCAACTCGTACCTTGTCTATTAGCATAACAGAAAATATAACAGCAAAACTGCAAGGAAAATCCATCCTATCACTATGATTATAACAGTGTTAAACCAAGTAACACTAGCAAGAAACCTATTACACTTATGATTATAACCAAACTAATAATCAAGAAATATCGACTAGAAGGCTTTTTGATAGACATTCCATTTCTTATATCTCCTTGTAACGAACTGTCTGGATCCAATTGCTTAAAAATACTCTCCTTTCCTATTTGTACGGCTTTTGGCTTTGGAGATTGGTTAATCATCTGATTTTGCTTTTGTATGATCACTCTTTCTGCTGCTTCTTCTGCTTCTAAAAGTTGATTTAACTTAGCAGCGGGGGAAAGCTCTGCATTTACTTTTACAGGAGAAGCTTCTTGAACATAAGTTGGTTCAATTTGTTGTGTTTTGTTTTGTGTATATCCAGATTCCTCTTGTATATTTTGTGTTTGATTTTGGAAATAACTCTGTGCCATAGGCTCTATCTGGTTTACAGGTTCAATGTGGTTTATTGGCTCGATTTTATTATCATATACTAATTGCATACCTGATCCATATCCGCCCTGTATGTTTTGAATAGGTTGCAAATTCTGGTTAACTGGTTGTTGTACCAAAACACCTACTCCTTGAGTGTTTTGTGTAGGCAAATGTTCAGAAAAATCTACATCTATATTATCAGCTACTTCTTCAAGACTTTGTGACTCAAAACCTCCTAGGTCACTTTGCATAGTAGCTTGCTCATTTGGGTCAAAATCACTAAATCCATACGGAGTAAATGATAAGTCGCCTTGGTCATCCTCTTCAGGAAAGTCATCACTATCATCATCACCAAGTAAACCATCATCTGAAATAGGTAAAAAGCCAGTAGAGGCAAAATTATCTCCAGACATTTGTGATCCATCTGCAAAATTTTGATTTACTGTTGTAATAGTAGAAGGTTTGCTAAAATCAATTCCTCCAGGTCTTATTGGTTGAGTAGTGTGTTGTTGATGACTCTGAGCTACTTGGAGGTTTGGGTTGAAGTTTTCTGCATAATCTTCATTAATCGTAACCTGATGTGTACCAATTACTGTACTATCTTCCGGAGCAGGAGGTTGAACTGGTGTTACCGGTTGTTCAACTACTGGTGATTGTACACCTACAGATGGATTCAAGCTCGAAAGATCAGAACCATTAGTTTGTTGATTTCGATCCAGAAACTCTGAAGATACCGGCTCGTAGGAAACAAGCGTTTCTTTTTGTATAGGATTACTTTGATTCACTGGGTCAACAGGGATAGTTGGTGTTGGTGTAGAAGTAGGTGTAGTATAAACAGTTTGACCAGAAACAGGTGATGTTTGATTTATAGTTGGGGGAGAGACTTGTGCCGGATTAGGAACGGACATCCCCTGCATACCCACATCATGACTTTGACTACTTGGAGTTGCCACTCCAAGATTTTGTAGAGATGAAGAATCTGTCGTCTGTGTCTGATTTGGAACAAGAGCCGGTGAATAGGTTGGTGTTTGAGTTTGAGGTAGTGTCGAGTTGTAAACCGGGGATGGGTTTGCTACCGGACCTTGCATAGGTGTTTGTGCTTGATATGTCGGAACAACAGGATTCATAGTTGAAGCAGGTTGAGTATAATCAGGCAATGGTGGGAGTGAGCTTGCTGTATTTACATTAGCATCGGTTCGATTACTCGAAACTGAAGATACCGCACTGGCAGGAATCGGCTGTTGTGTTCTCCCTTGTGTAACTGACTGGGGTGGAGTAGGGGATAGATTAGATGTCGACTGTGTATCGTTCATAAATTGATTTATATAGCCACTTTGTGCCGTCCCCATTTGTTGCAAATCATTGCCCCCACTCATTGTAGGGTTGGTAGAAACCACAGAGCCAAAATTCTGGTCAGTTGGATTATTCATAAAAGCAAGAAAATATTAACTAACAATTATAGTTTTACAAAAACCCAAGGAAAATACAAGAACGAAAAACTCTCTAGTTAATAAAAATATTGTTGTATTCAATACCAGTTATGTTTACTATATAATAATCCACTAGCATCAACATAACACCCGGGGCTCGGCGCGTACGCGTCCATGT
>CAYQRB010000027.1:0-12731 GCA_964420145.1 uncultured Candidatus Saccharibacteria bacterium | reverse complement strand
AAAACAGGGAGTATCGATATCTCTATATAATCAATCACTCCATTATACAACAATCTATCAATCAGGTTAGAAATGGCTCCTGCACAAATAAGAACAAGTGGGAGATAAAAATTTTTATAATTAATCCACAAAATAAGTATCAAAATCATAACAAGAGGAAACAAAAATAACACAAAAAGCTCCTGGTCACCAAATAATCCAAGCGCAACACCTTTGTTCGTAACATAACCTCCATAAAAACGAACAATAGACTTTAGTAGCCTATCTAATACAAAAAGCCCAAAAACAATGATTGTCATCATAATTCGTGGTTTTTCTTATTTCTAGAAGCATTTTTAGTGAGATTTTTAAGACGGATATTAAGAGGATTACTAACCCTCCTTTTATTTGCAAACGATAATGCAAAACCTCTGCTGGGTATTTGCCTGATTGGTTCTAGTTTTTTCCTAATTATTGAATCTTGTAAGCTAGACATCGTAGTCAGGAAAATATTAATTGCCAAAATTATCAATAAGATAGAGACAACCTGTTTTGCAGAGAAAAGACCCAAGATTACTGGAGTAAAACCTGGATCAATATAATCTATAAATATTTCTATTAACGCCAATAGAAGTATCACTAAACATAAAAAAAGTCCTGGTTTACTCTCCCAAAAATCGATCTTCATTTTGTGTATTCCTAATATAAAGACTATAACAAAAAGCCTCATAACCGAAGGTACTAACTCGGCTAACAACACTTGTTTATTCCCAGATATCCCGAATAAAATAATATTTCCTATAATCAAAATACAGAACCAGAGAGTTAAAGAGATTAAAAATATCCTTAAAAATCCCTCTATTTCTCTAGAGCCAAGCTTATTCACAGTATTTATGGAATTATACAAAAATAAGCCAATAAGCCCCCCCATAAAAAAAACAATAAAAGAAAATCCCGTATACAAATGAAGATTCAACACAGCTAATGGAAGTTTATCAAAAGATAAGAATCCGAATCCACCAAATTCTATAAGCTCTTGCCTGTTGATCAACACAAAAAACAACCTTTCCAGAAAGTAGCCGACCCCTATGAACATAAATGTAAAGTCAAAAATCTTAGTATAGCGATACAACCCAAGAAAGTACTTCCAACTCAGAAGTAAAAAACTAATTACAAAGATGATGAATCCAAAATTGTACAGGTTAGATAACAATTGCATTGCTCATTGATAAATCTAATTTATTTTTGGAGATTACTCCAATCATAAGATTATTATTAGAAATTATCTCTTGCCAAGATTTAATTAGCAAATCTCTAGAAATATCCTCTATTTCTGCTATTCGCTCTCGAGGAGTTAAGATTCTATTACCCAGTAATGTATTAATACCAAACCATCCGGCCTTATCTTCTCCAGTTTCTATATTTTCAATAATAGATGCCGTATAATAGTTTTTTGCTCGCAATAAATCTTTGGTTGTAAACTTGCCTTCCAGAACTTCGCGAATAGCAGTAATTATCGAACTAATTCCTAACTCCAACTTATCTACTGCGATTCCAGCCTTAATAATATATTTTCCTGTATCTTCAAATGTTGCAACACCACCACCTAGATAATAAGCGATTCCTTGTTTTTCTCTTAACTCTTGAAAGAGTTTACTACCAAACCCATCTGTCAATATTGTCATTCCTAATTTAAAAGGATATTCTAACTGATGGTTTCTTTCCATAGCAAAACCTCCCATTATAAGATGTGCCTGCTCTGTCTTTTTTGTAATATGAAAATACTTTTCTCCCACTTTGCGTTGAATCTCAGTATTTTGTTTTTTAGTTTTATTTACCTGCATTTCCACTCTCTCTAGTTTAGTACCAAATGTTGCTTGTGCGAGCTCAAACACTTTCTTTCTGTCAATATCACCAGAAACCACAAGGATCATATTTTCCGGAGTATAGTTCTTCTGGCGAAATACCGTTAATACATTTTCGTCAATATTCCCAAGACTTTGTAATGTACCTGCAATATTTCTACCCAGTGGTTTCTGTGGAAAAAGTTTAGAGTTAAACATATCCTTTACTCTTTCTTGTGGTAAATCATCATACATTCTTATTTCTTCTGAAATTACTCCCCTTTCTTTAATTAGCTCGGCTTGAGTGATTTTAGGTCTACAAATAATATCAGAAAACAACTCCATAGCCTTATGGAGGTTTCGTACTGGGACCTTGAGATAGTAACCAGTATACTCATATGATGTAAATGCGTTAGTCATACCTCCCAGTAGTTCTATCGCCATAGCAAGATCCAGACTTGTTGAATATTCACCTGCCCCCTTAAAAAACATATGTTCGAGGAAATGTGCTGTTCCAGAGAAGCGTTCAATATCTGCTGTCGACCCTGCTCTAACAAGTAACATTAGCGTTACAGCCTCAGAATCAAAGTTACTAATAGTCAACAATGGTAGGTTATTTCCTAACTTTGATTCATCTATCTTATATTGTCTAGCATTTTTCATCTTCGTTTTTTCTTTTTCGACTTATTTTTCTTTTTTTGTGGTCTAGGAGAAGACTCTACATTTTGCTTATCATTGTTGGTTTGTTTTTGTGCCTCATCCCGATCTGTAGCTTGAATCTCCATCTTATGGTTTCTATTTCGAAAATGATTCTTAAAACCGATTATCTTAAGTTTTATCATAACTCCAAACCTTTTAAACCAACCGAATGGTCGCAAGATGAATAACTTTACTTTACTTTGATCTATGTTTTCAGTTTCTTTATCTAGATACTCATTTGATACCAATATTTCATCCGTTCCATCATCTCTATTCAAGGATATATCAACCTTATAGTCAGCATTGTCATCTAGAATCTTTTTTGAATCAATTTTAAGGTGAAGAGAGATAACCACCCCGTCTTTATCCGTAAAGTTTACAACTGGTATACTTACTCCACCACTCTCAGCTAGATCATCCCAATCTTCACGACGACTTGGTCTAATAAGTAAATATATCAATAGAAAAGGAAATAGTAAAAACAGATTTAGAAAAGCCAAAAAAAGTGCAATAATCGTATTATTAAAACGATAACGAGCATCATTAAATACCCAAATAGAAACAAAAACCCAAAGTAAAGATAGATACATAAGAATAATTTTACTCACTATTGAGTAATCAATCCCTTCATTAAAATCAACCAACTCCAATATTAAATCAACCATTAGACTGTAATAATAAATTATTTACTCACGAGCAGTATATTTTCCAGTTTCAGTATTTATTTTGATTTTATCACCTATTCTAACAAACAAAGGAACTAATAAAGTATATCCTGTCTCCATCACGGCGTTTTTTAAAGCTCCTGTTGCTGTATTACCCGCATTAGCAGGTTCTGTCTGTGCAACTTCTAAGACAACTGATTTAGGAAGATCTATACTTAGTGGATCTCCTTCTACGAACATCATAACAACCTTCATTCCTTCTAGTAAAAATTGTTCTTTTATTCCTATAATCTCAGTTTTTAATTCATACTGTTCAAAATTATCATTATCCATAAAATAAAAAATATCTCCATCCTTGTACAAGAATTGAGCAGACTTTCTTTCTGCACTAAACTCTTCAAGCTTTTCCTCGTTACTAAAGGTAAGTTCGGTATTTGATTTTGTAATAATATTCTGAACCTTGACTCTTATCACAGCCTGACCACGACCTTTTTTAATATGTTGATACTTAAGTACCAAGTATTTATTAGTATCATAAATAAACAAAGAACCCTCTCTCAAACCATTACTTGCGATATATGACATATTAAATTTCTAAAATATTGGTGCAAAGAGAGGGAATCGAACCCACACCCCCGTAAAGGGACCGGATTTTGAGTCCGGCGCGTCTACCAATTCCGCCATCTTGGCATAGAAATAAAAACGGAAAGTAATCCGATTATATCTAGAAAACTCGAAAATATAAAGAAAGCTAGCCTTTTTTCTTACCTGATTCTCTATTACTGTTGAGACTTATCTGTGCAGCAGCCTGTCCTGCTATTTGTTGCAAAACCCCCCTCCTTGCATTTATTGCAGATCCCATCATCTCAATATTTTGATTTAGTGACACTAGTTTTTCCGAGTACTCTTGTATTCTATTCCCTATCTCTTTTATTCCTTTTTTTAGATATGAAATCTGACCAATGATCTGCTCTCTTTGCGCCCGTAATTTTGCCAATTGTTCAGCAACCTGTGGATGTTCGCTACCCAATGGATGTTCTTTAACCTCTCGTATAGCGCCGTTGATCCTATCCAAACCTTCATGTAGATGCCCTAAGTTTGATCGAAGTTCTCCTCGTTGGGTTTTCATAGCAGAAATAGCCCCACGGAGACTTTCTCTTCCTTTAGTAGCCTCTTGCTTCTGTCCTTCAAGAGCAAGTGTTTCTGCTCTTATTTTCCCAATAGCCCCTGCCGCACCAGCCATTATTATTTAATTTATTCCTGATTATTACTATTTAAATATGAAGTGCGAAAATCTACTAATACCTGCATAATCTGTTGTTCGAGATTAGGAATATTAGTAATTAGAAATTCTAATAATTTTTCTTGATCTGGAGAAGTGGCTACAAGCTGATCAAAGCTTAATTTCTGTTCCTCCGATAACATAGGTTCAAAATAATTTACAAGATTATTCCCAAATTCATCATAAAGCCTGTCTGCCTCCTGGTTAAGAAACTCTATTTCAATTTCATCTCCGTATCTCTCTTGAACTAATTGCATCATAAAAGATAAGACATTTTGGTCTTTTGGCATATCAGATTGTTGTGGATTATTCATTTAACAAAATAAATAATAAATAATGAATATAATTTAACATATTTTAACCATTACTAATATTTATCCAAGATGATGTTTATCAATCTCCCTAAATTGAGCCCTATCCTTAATAAAAAATAATTCTATAGCTCCAGTAGGACCATTACGATGTTTTGCAACAGTAAGCATTCTATTATCACTATTTTCAGCATCTCCTCCCACCCTACTTAGAAAAATTACGATATCTGCATCTTGCTCAATAGAGCCCGAATCACGCAAATCAGAAAGCATCGGATTACCATCCGACCTCTGTTCAATTGCTCGACTCAACTGGGACAGTGCGAGTACAGGAACATTAAGCTCTCTAGCAATGCCCTTTAAGAGCCTTGATATCTCTGATACTTCTTGAACTCTCCCCTCTTTATTATTACCCACAATAAGTTGTAGATAATCTACCACTATCAAATCTAGTCCCTTCTCAAGCTTAAGCTTCCTAGCTTTTGATCTTAACTCAAGTATACTAATACCTGGAGTATCATCAATATAAAGGTTTGTTTCGGATAACAACCCCATTGCATCAGAGATTTTGGGGAAAGACTCGTCTTTGATATTTCCTGTTGTCCGCAAATCCCATAAACCTATTTCAGCCTGCATTGCCAGAATTCTATCCATTAGTTGCGCATTGGACATCTCTAAGGAAAATATTGCGACTGTTTTTTTTGCATTAATAGTAGCATGTCTCGAAATATCGAGCTGTAGTGCAGTTTTTCCCACAGAAGGTCTTGCAGCCAATATTATTAAATCAGACTTTTGGAAGCCACCTAGTAACTTATCCAGATAGGCGAAACCCGTAGGTATCCCTCTAATAGATCCAGGGTTTCTACTTAGCTCCTCAGCACGCTCATAAGCTTCTTCAAGTAATGTACTTACATGAACAAAATCACTTCTACTGCTAGTTTCTGAAATATGAATGAGAGATTTTTCTGCTTCATTTAATAAATCTGTTAATTCATTATCTTCTTGATAAGACATTTTCTCGAGTTTCCCTGCGAGGCCAATAATCCTACGACGAATAGAGGCATCTTTCACAAGGTTTGCATACTCCTCCACATGAGCAGAAGTAGGAACGCTAGAAACCAAATCTGACAAAAATTTAACCCCTCCGATTACGGACAGTTTTTTCTTTTTCTTCAATAAACTCGATAAGGTGAGAACATCTACTGCTTCCTGCCCAGAAAAAAGCTCGATACAGGACTCGTATATTAGTTTATTTACTTTATCGTAAAAATCTTCAACAAAAATAATTTCTGAAACCTTATAGATAGCCTCGGGATCCAAAAGTATTGCGCCAAGAACGGATTTTTCTGCTTCTAGATTTTGTGGTGGTAACTTAATATCCAATATTATTATTTCAAAAAGTATACTAACAGATCTGAAGATTCCTCTGTAAAATTTTTATGACTAATATTAAGAACTCCTAACTCTTCTACACTGCCCACTCCCAAACCCTTAACCAGATCATCTCTTATGCTTTTGTCAACTAAAGGAACAAGAATATCAGGTTCTAAATCATTTACTATTTGTAATTTTTTTACTATATTATCCATAGATATATCTATAAGTAATATATTTGTTTCTGGAAGTTTATCAATTATTGACTTATCGACTCCTTCAACATTTTCGGCTAAGTATAAAATACGGATATTTTCATCACTATCTATAAAAATAATTTCCGGTTTATCTAAGTTTTCCCCACAACTAAATACATTAACTAGAACATCAGCTACTTCATATTCACCAGGAACGCTTATTACACTATTGTCCTGAATACTTTCTTGGGTTAGATTAATTACGAGATTACTCCTTGAAAGCTCTCGATCAAATTCCTTTAAAATTACAACTTCTTTATTGTCTGTGCTAATGACAAGATTTTCTTTATTTTTTTTAATTTTCATCTTATGATTGATTATAATTAACGAATTATACTATAACATTAACAATAAGTTTACCAACAGATACTTAATCTGTTGAACAACAAATCATTTATTGTTATAATAAAGGAGTTTTAGGTCAGATTATGAAAAAAGAAATACATCCACAATTATATATGAATGCAAAAGTTACCGATCTTTCGTCAGGAAGTAGTTTTACCATCCCTAGTACAAAAGAAGACATAACTTCAGAAGTAACCAATATAAGTCATCCCTTTTATACAGGGAAACACAGAATTGTAGATTCAGAAAATCTTGTTAAAAAATTTGAAGAAAAAAGAAAATCAGCAGATACTAATCGTGTCTCATCTAAAAAACTAAAAAAAGAAAACAGAAGACAAAGGACAACATCTGTAAGCTCTCAAAACAAACTCACCTTAAAAGACATGCTATCTAAGGTTAAGTAACCTGCATGGACAGCAAAGCCAAAGAAATAGTATCTCAGTACGAACAAATCCTAGCCGAAGTGAACTCGTCGGAGAACTATTCTGATAATAAAAAGATACTCTCCCTAAACAAAGAAATCGAAAATAAAAAACCTCTCTACATTCTTGCTAAAAAATACCTAGACACAAAAGAAGAGATCATAGAAGCACAAGAGAAAATCACTAAAACACCCACCGATAGGGATTTTTATAGAGATATTATCACACATGATAATTCTCTGCTAAAAAATATAGAGAACGAACTCTTGTCGACAATCCAAGAAACAGGTAAACGAAAAATAGCTTCAATCATAGAAATTCGTAGTGGTGCAGGGGGAGAAGAGGCTTCCCTATTTGTATCGGATTTATTAAAAATATATCTAAACTATTCCAAACAAAATGGCTGGCAAACCAATATTCTTTCTGCTAGTGAATCAACACAAGGGGGCTTTAAGGAAGTCATCTTTGAAATAACATCTCTTGAGAGCTACAATCTACTGCAATTCGAAAGTGGTGTTCATAGAGTACAAAGAATTCCATCAACCGAAACCTCAGGCAGGATACACACATCCGCAGTATCTGTAGTTGTTCTTCCTCAAGTAGATGAAGTAAAACTGCAAATAAACCCCTCTGAGCTCGAAATTTTCGCATACCGCTCAAGTGGACCTGGAGGCCAAAGTGTTAATACTACTGATTCTGCTATACGCATAACCCACAAGCCAAGCGGGATTTCGGTAACTTGCCAAGACAGAAAATCTCAACACAAAAACAAAGAACAGGCAATGAAAATTCTACGGAGTAAACTCTACGATATAGAAGTCCAGAGGAGGAATACAGTATTAGAAAAGACTAGGAAAACATCTATTAAGAGCGGAGATAGGTCTGATAAAATACGAACATATAATTTTCCACAAAATAGAGTTACCGATCATCGGATTAAAAAATCATGGCATAATATCAACAATATTATGAATGGGGAGATTGATCATATGCTCAAAGATATTTCACAAAATCTATTGGTATAAAGATGATACTAAAACCAGATAGATCTTTCACCTACCAAGACATAGTAGAAATACTATCCGAAGTAACAAAAAAGAGTCCCTTTGGTCTTTATCCAAGTGCTTTATCTATATTATCTAGTGTTATACATAAAGATAGAACAGATATTTTATTAAATGTGGACAAGAGACTCACGGCAAAACAATTACAAGAGATCGATTTCGTTATAGACAAGATGAATAACAATATTCCTTTCGCATATATAATAAATAACATTGATTTTTATAAAGAGAATTATATTGTATCTCAAAACACCCTAATCCCTCGTCCAGAGACAGAATTGCTTATAGATTTATCTTTAAACTTTCTAAAATCCTTAACTACTCATAGCCAGGAGATTCGATGTTTAGATATCGGGACAGGGACAGGTTGTATTCCAATTTCAATCCTAAACAATACAAACTCAAATCTTAAGTTTGTTGCAACCGATATATCTAAACCTGCACTAAAAATTGCCCAGAAAAATGCAACCAAAATATTAACGCCTCGTAAAAAGAAAATGTTATTTTTAAGAAATCAAGATATCCTAAAAACCTATCCTACGGGAGTATTCAGTCTAATAGTATCAAACCCACCCTATATTAGTCTATCTGAGTATAAAACACTTCCTAAATCTATCAAGTATGAGCCAATAATCTCACTAACAGATCAAGCAGATGGGCTTATTTTCTACGAACGAATGGTGGATATTTTGAATCAGAACCTTTCACAAAAAGGAAGATTACTAATGGAAATACATTCGACAATGGCTACAAAAGTTAAAGAATTATTTAAGCAAGGATCTCAAAGACCTATCAAAATGATGGTGCATAAAGACATCTTTCACAGAGATAGAGTAATTGAAGTTATTTTAGAAGCTCAATAGCCTTCTGTTCTTGTAGTTTCGTATCTTCTTCCAAGATATCAGGAACTATGGGTTCATCTTTACTTATATTTCTTCCGTTTGGAGTTAACCACTTCTGAAACACTATCTGTAACATTGAACCATCTGATAAATTTACCAATCTTTGCTCTACCCCCTTACCAACTGTTTTTGATCCAACTATTTTGGCTCTACTATGATCCTGCATTGCTCCCGCAAAGATTTCCGATGCAGATGCACTTCCCTCGTTAACTAGAACTACCACTGGAATAGTTTGAAGCTGGCCTTCCCTCCTAGACTTAAATTTAGTTTGCTTCCCATTACGAGTTTCCTCCTGAAACACAACAGATCCCTTTGGGAGGAAATCTTCCAGAGAATGTTTAACTGAATCAACAAATCCACCCGGATTGTTTCTTAAGTCTATCACTAGTCCTTTTGGATTGCGTTTTATAATTTCTGCAATCTTTTTGTCCCATTCAAGATTAAAGGTCTCTACATCTGCATCAGTAAACTGGTAAACCTTGAGAGAAGTTATTCCTTCACTAAGCTCTTTAATCTCAAGAATATCTAAACTAATCACTTCTCTCATAATTACAACCTCGTTTGTCTCATTCGTGCTTGGACGATAATAAGAGATAGTTACCTTAGTATTGGCATCTCCTCTAATATGGTTTGCTACTTCCACCACACTTTTTCCTTGCATATCTTCTCCATCTACTTTTAAAATAACATCCTTCGGTTTCAGCCCAGATCTTTGTGCGGGTGAGCCATCTACCGGAGTTTCAATCACAACAAAATCGGATTCATTAGCGAGAGTAGTTCCAATTCCCTGAAATTCCCGCTTATTTGAGCTTAAGTATTCTTGTTTCTCCTCAGGAGTTAAGAAGTTTGTATATTTATCACCAAGAGCATCTACCAAACCACCGGCTGCACCATGCAAAAGTTTCTGACCATCTACTCTATCAGGGTCAATATATTCATCTTCTATGATTTTCCATATCTCCCATAAAAGATTAACATTGACCTCTTTCCTGTCGGCAACCAAGTCTCCACTAATCTCGTAATTCGGAGTGTTGCGAAGTATTGGGGTAAAAATTTCTATCCTTGCAGAATAAAAGCCGGCAACAAAAATAATGATAGAAATCAATAAAAAGAAGAAATACTTTCCAGGATTATTAACTTTGTTCTGCATTTAATTCAGTAATAGTAAATTTAGATATATTATTTAAATTAGTAGTTATCAAACCCCCATTAGTAGATAAAATTATATTCTTTTCTGACAACTTTTCTATTCTAGCATAACGATCCTGGAGAGAATAGTTAAAAATCAGAACCTCATCACCCTTCACCAAACTAGGTTTATAAGATTTCTCCTTTTTAGATCTTAACCGTAGATAAATATTCTTCAGTTCACTTTTTGCAAGTAATAAAACAACCTTCCCCGATGTAAGTACTACTGTATTGGTAGTATACAAAAAAAGTATTTCGTTTTGCTCTTCAAACTGCTTGATAGAAAATGGGTTCAAGACAACAGTTGTCAAATGAATTTTATCCTCAAGTAATCTCTGAGTAAATTTCCTCAAGTCTAGATAATCAAGCGATATGATTATAATTCCTATTATATTATTTTTTATAACTAACTCTTTACTTATTTGCCCTAAACTATCTTCTTTAACTAATAATATCTTCTCTCCTATAACTGTTTTTAATTCTCTTAAAGTGACCAACTTTCCTGAAATATCTAAACCCGTAAAATAAGTAGGATAAATTGTATAGGTATACGCATTTATTAATATTTCCATTGAAAATTTATCTTTCCTTATCCTTTCTATTTTCCCTTCGAAAGGTGCATTTAAAACCTCTGTTCCAATTCTTATATCATATTTAAGTAACCCTAATCCAAAATAATTACTATTAATCCTCCCTTTTGAGAGAGAGACCACCTTTTCCTTCATCAGACCTTTAAAGATACTTCTAGTCCCAATTACATCATCTTTATTAATTTGTTGCCCAGTTTTTACAGATAATGCTACTTGTTTAGGAAGCTTAATTTTAGTAAATTTTTCTTCTATAATTGGAGACTGTCCTATATCCTCTCCCCATAGAACTTCTACTCCTTCATCTTTTTGTAACAAAGTATCGGGTAATAGATTTAGTTTTAGTTGTGATCTTCCTAAAATACTCAAGGGGAATTCTTCTATATGATTAACCTCCATACCTAGAGGGATATGTTTCGAAGTTTGTTTCTGCCTTTCTTGAATAAAAATATAATCAGGTTTATGTGATATTCCTTGAGGATAATTTTTAACTATCTCACTATTTCTAAACAACCCCTTGATTGTAGTGCCGTGACACAAATCGGATATGTTTTTGACAAAATTATCTTGCTTATTTACAAGTAAAATACTTAATGACGCCTTTTCAATAAATGCATATAGATTGTCTAAAGAAGAAAGTTCCTTAAAAAGGCTTTCGTTAGATAAAAATTGTTGAAATATTCCCCAAACATCAATAATTACAAGTGTTTGAGTTTTTTTCTGAAAAGATATTAAATCAAGTAATACATCTAAAGTTAGCCAACCACTCCAAATCATCTCCCCTGAAATAATAACTATATCCTTATCTAATTTTAGTTTAGGAAAAAGACTCTTAGTTATTATACTTTTCAGTATAGAAGTCTTTGGATCATACTCAATTATCGGATGATAAAATAAGCTATCTAGTAGAAGCCCTTTCGATACTAAGTATTTAGTAAGGTTTTTATTAATACTCTGGTTTTGAAATAATTGTTCAACATCAAGCTTATATGTATTTACCTCGCCTCTGGCAAACCTTTTAATCTCTGTATAATTAAACTCGTAATACAGGATATTGGAATTAAATGGTTTTGAAAATAATTTAAGTCTAGTTTCTAGTATCTCATCTCCTATACTCACAATTTGGGTAACCTGATCATTGGGAAAATCTTTACTATTCTTCCCTAAATACCAATCATATAAGCTTTCTGGAAGGCGAAAAAGTTGAAGAGAATTTTTTACAACACTGTTCTCTCCCGAGAGCGAAAAAGTCCTAGCAAAATACTTTCCCGCTAAAAAATAATTTGAAGCAGATGACATTGGGCAGTCTAATGCATATTAATTGTTAAGTAAGCTCGTTATATGGAAGTAATGCCATATACCTTGCCTTTTTAATTTCCCGAGCCAACTTTCTTTGACATGAAGGCGAAACACCAGTCCTATCTGGGTGAATCAGTCTCCCTCTAGTTGTAATATATTTTTTGAGCTTGTAAACATCTTTATAGTTTATTTTGCTTTTATCTCTACCAAAAGGACAAGATGGTTTTGGAAGTTTTTTTATTTTTTTCTTTGTATTCTTTTTTACCATATTTTTTTATTAAAAAAGATCTTCTCCTGCATCTTCTTTTTGATTATCTTCCTCGTACTCTTTTGAAACTTTTGGATCCTCATCACCTATCTCTACATCTTCAGAATTTGCTTCTAAAGCCATATCCTCATCTCCATCTTCAGCAGCCTTTTTTGCCTCATCTAGTCCAATACCTTTCTTTCCTTTATCATCAAGTAACTTCATATCATTAATTTTAATCTCTGTTTTGTGATGACGAACTCCAT
>CAYQRB010000026.1:0-12738 GCA_964420145.1 uncultured Candidatus Saccharibacteria bacterium | reverse complement strand
CCATTTCGTGGGTAAATGTCATTTTGGATAGTGCTAGCGTATAATCACATCTTTGCAAAAATATGGGATCAAGACCAAAAGCATTGCCAAAAATAAAAGTTATGTTGTTTTCGTAGTTAAATCTCTTGGTGAAAAAAAACTTAAAACCCTCTGTAGAAAAATCTCTACCCTGTTCAGTTACCGCTATTGTATAACCCAATTCTCTAAAATTACTAACCTTTAGGTCACCAAGTTCTATGGCACGATCCCCCACATCATTTAATACCCTGAACTCGATTTTTGCATATTTCCCTAAAAGAAGCTGGTAGTACTTCGACAACTCATTCAGCTGTGGATTTTTGATTTTACCAAAAGTAATAAAAGTTAACTTTGCCATAAAAAATACTTCTCAAAATGATAAAATACTAACACAATGGCAAGCCCCACTATATTTAAAAACTATAACGACATTAAAACTACCTACAATCAGATATGGCTAATCCTAATTGTGATTGGTATTGGAGCCCTTATTATGCAACTAATCAGCGGAAATCTCAAGAGTAATGAACTACAATCTTTTGATAATGTAAATAACTTCGAGTGTACACAAACAAAAGATCAAGAACTAGAACTACTACCAAAAGAAAGCTTAAAAACTGATATGAGTTTAGGTATTATTGACATAGAAAAATTAGTCCAAACAGCACAAACAAAAAACTCTATTCCTCAGATAACCAGACCTAAATTTAGTACTATCCAAGAGATAGGAAAATGCTTACAAGACGATGATGAAGTAGTAGTACTAACTGCCGATAATCAATCTAAACTATATCCAAAACCTATTCTGGCACAACATTTAGTGGTTAATGATATGATCGGTAATACACCTGTTTTAGTGAGCTACTGTGTTCTCTGTGACTCTGTAAAAGTATACGAAAGAGTATTACAAGGAGAAGTACTAACCTTTGGAACAACAGGACTACTCTACAAAAACAACGACCTGTTTTATGATAACAAAACAGAATCTTTATGGTCACAATATAGTGGAGAGGCAGTTATTGGAGAGTATTCTAAGTCGAAACTATCTCCTTTAAGTTTTCGAATTATTACATTCCAAAAAGCTAAAGAAGAATTTGGCGACAGTGAAATATTAAGTTTTGACACAGGATTTAGGAAAAATTACCAAGATAGAAGCTTCCTCAGCTTTGCCCAAAATAACCAATTTATTGGTCCTATAGAAAACCAAAATGACGAGTTTTCGCCTAAAACAAAAATAATAGGATTTGAGTTAGACTCTCAACAATTCGTTATCAATCGTGAAGAAATTACAGACAAAAAAGAGTTTTCTTTTCAATCCAAAACATTTACAACTTATCTTGATGGAGATGAGTTAACACTGTTGTATAATAAGAACCCTATTAATTTTACACAAAGCTTTTGGTATGTATGGTTTGATTTCTATCCTAATACCAAAATCCTTGAAAGTACTCCGAAAAATATTTAGTATGCAAAATGAAAAGTAAATCCCACATAAAAGTAATTGTAGCACTATCTGGAGGGGTGGATAGTGCTGTTGCTACCAGTATACTTATTGACCAAGGGTATCAAGTCGAGGGTATTTTTATGAAAAACTGGTCAGACAATGATTTTGCAATCAACTCTGATTGTCCGTGGGAGCAAGACCAAAAAGATGCTGAGTCTGTTTGTAACATACTAAAAATTCCTTTTCGATCACTGAATTTTGAAAAACAATATCGAGAAAAGGTAGTAAAGTATTTTTTTGATGAATATAAAAAAGGCCGAACTCCAAACCCTGATATAATATGTAATAAGGAAATAAAGTTTAATTTATTCCTAGAAAAAGCGTATGAACTAGGTGCCGACTTTATAGCAACTGGACATTATGCAAGAATTATCTATCAAAACGAAACATTCTCATTATTAAAGGGTATTGATAACAACAAAGATCAATCTTATTTCCTACACCGCCTTAATCAATATCAACTAAGTAAATCTCTTTTCCCTATAGGAAGCCTAACCAAACCTCAAGTTAGAGAGATAGCAAAAACAAAAGGACTTCCAATCGCTCAGAAAAAAGATAGTCAAGGTATTTGTTTCATTGGAAAGATTGATGTTGGTAAATTTTTAAGAAATAGTATCAGTAAAAACCCTGGAAGTATTGTGGATATCGATTCACAAAAAATCGTTGGTACTCATGAAGGTGTGGCGTTTTATACAATCGGTCAAAGAGAAGGAATTGGTATTGGTGGAGTAAAAAAACCATATTTTGTAGTTGACAAAGATCCGTCTCAAAACATACTCTACATTGCACAAGGCAAAGACAATCCCGCACTATACAAGAATATAGTTAGTTTTGAAGATTTACATTTTATCTCTAAAAAAACACCTCAGAAACGACAGTTATATGCGTCTATACGGTATAGACACAAACAGGAGATTGGGGAAATAGATATCAATAAAAACAAATTTATATTTAAAAACCCACAACGCGCCGTAACCCCTGGACAGAGTATTGTTTTCTATGATGAGGAACAATGCTTGGGTGGAGCAGTTATTACCTAATCGTTCTAAAAGTAGATAGGGATTTTGCTAACTCTCCCTCTATTGCAGGCTCGGAGGTAGAAACTGAATAGAAAAGTGTATATATGTTATTGTTAGTGGGATTATAGAATATATTATACTTCTGTTTGAAACCTTTCGTGATTTCCACTTCTGCCACACAGCCTTTTAATCCGTTCTGCTCTAATAGGGTAAAGTTAAATTGTTTGGTAGTTTCATCGAGAAGTCCTTCACGGAAACCAGTTTCAAACGATTCACAAAACCTCTCATCAATATCTTCTATAGAGGAAAATTCTCTATCATCAAATGCTTCAAAACTAATTGTTCCATTATCAGAAGTTTTAAACTCAACTTTTGAACCAGATTCATTGATACTCCATAAGCGCTTGACAACCATAGCAAAACCGTATGTTTCATTTACATACTCTATTTCACTTTCATCGGGAGCAAAAACCTGTGCTTTAGTATCTTGAGTATCAGTAATATTTTTTTGGTATATAAAAAAATAATAACCAATAGAGGTAAGTAACAAGAGAAAAAATAGAGAGAATATTATTACCAAGGGTGTTTTGTTTTTGCTTTTTTTCCCTGGAAGCACCAATGATGAAGCTCCCCCAGGCAAACCTTCGCTAGGTTGTGTAGTGGTTTGTGTCGTTGTTGGATTGTAATGTGGTATATCCATTGATTAAAACTAATAAGTATTATTTACTATCTAATCTATCTAGTACTATACGATAACCGTCATATCCGTACTTCAAATATTCACTTATTTTAGCAATAGTTGCCGAGCTTGCACCTGTTGCTTTCTCGATGTCTCTGTATGCTGTCCCTTGATTAAGCATCTTTGCTACCCGTAGCCTCATAAGAAGTGTTTCCTGTTCGGATCTAGTAAGGATATCAGAGAGTAAGGCTTTTATTTCATCTTCTGTTTTAAGTTTGAAAATTGCTTCAACCAGAGGATTTATATCCACCTCTTTCTCCATAGAACTAATTTAATCTATTATAAAATAACACGAATTAACCAATAATTCCAATAAACTGAAATTAACTAATCGGGTTATGTTTTTGATCTTCTATAAAAGAAAGCGTAGAAGACACCACCGCAAAAGGGATATAAATAATATTAATCATTGGAATATACATCACAAACATAGTCAAGAAAAACAAGCCCCAATTTTCTCTTAGATGCCCCCTAACATAACGAAATCTCTCAGAAACAGGCATTCTAACATTTGAGAGAGCAGGATCGAAAAAATCCATTAATGCAACATAGGCATTACCAGTCATGTTGAAAACACTCGCCAATAGAAAACCAACAGCAGGTACTACCCCTAATATTAAACCAAACATAAAGATGCTAATAGTAAGGAATATTTTAACAATTTCAAACTTGATTGTACGCTGTATTTCTATAAGAATTGTTTTCAATAAACTATTGGTAGAGGCTTCTAGTAGACCTTCTTTTATTAACATCTTTTCAGCCAAAAGACCATTAAAAGGTGATGCTATAAAGTTGGCAAGTAAGAAAAATAACAAAAGACTCACCATCAGAGTAACTAAAAATATCAACCCCATTGTGATAGTACTTACAAAAGACGGAATCGATGCAAAAAATGACAACCCTGATATATAGGTTTTCGTAAAAACAAACAAAAAAGACCAAACAAAGAAAAACAAGAAAAAATTAATAATTGCGGGGATAATTAAATATTTCCACGACCAACGATTTTTGTAAATAAAAGAAAATGTATCTTTAGCAAAAAAAAGCGGTTTGTATGTACTCTTTGAGAGCATATTTTAAAGTTTGGTTGTAGGAGTTGGGGTTAGTGAATTCCCAACAAGTATAAGAAAGTCTTCTTTTCTAGATGATTGAATTACACCAATTTCACTTGGATCAGTAACAGAGGAAATATTAAGTTCAGTCATAATCTTTTGTTTTGTACCAGGCTTTTCTCCGTTAGTGAAATCAACTAGCTTAATCCCCGAAAAGTCTGCTTTATTAAATTCATTGGTATAAGTGATCGATTCTTTGAATACTAGACTTTTCTCAAGCAATCTAGCTGGATGAGTGGTGCTTAGATATGTTTTCCCCTGGTTTTTTACAAGAATAACAGGTTGTTCTTTATAGAGTTCTGGATTTTCCCAAATTTTTATAATTTCACTTTGAATCTTTTTATAGGAAGCATCTTTTGGTTTGATATAATAAGCTCCACTTGAAGAATCTGTATAAATAAGTGTATTCATACCCCCAAATGTAGGATCCAAAACAATATTTAATGGTTGCCTAGAAGCAGTATTTATATAACTAAGTCCAGCAAGAAAATCTTCAAATTTAACATTAGTATCTATGTTTTGACGGGTACTCTGCATTAAACTCCAGTATTTCGAAGCTCTATCAGAAATAGGCATATCCTGTGCAAGCACTTTATCTTTAACCGCCTCTATCACTTCTTGTTGTCTTCTTGCTCTTGAAAAATCGCTGGCAAGGCTACTTGGCCCTTTTGAAATATACCTAAATCTTGCGTATACAAGTGCTTTATCACTATTTACTACCTGACAGCCTTTCTGGAAATCATAATACAACCACTGTGCTTCTCCTTTTTTGGGCTTATCGTTCGGATATTGTGCAGTAAAAGCGTCTTCAGGACAAACCTCGATACCGTTCACCTCATCTATTATTTGCGTGAAGGTACTAAATTTCACTGTAGCAAAATAATGTATTTCTTGCCCGGTAATTGCCCCCACTTCCTCTCGTAAATATCTAAATGGGTCGCTTTTATCTTTTTCTTTGGTATAAGCATAAACAGCGTTAATCCTAGTAGCGTATTTAGGTACATAGAAATCTCTAGGGATTGAGAGTAACATTGTTTCTTGGGTTTCATGATTAAAAGAAAGTAATGCTATCGTATCAGTATTTAGGAGTTCTCCTTTTTCCTCTCTAGTATCAAGACCTATTATAAGGAAATTGGTATATCCGTTTGTTTGTTTTAGTTGTGGTTTAAAGTTATTGGTCCAGCATTTGGGGTTAAGCAAATCTGTACACATAGACTGTGCTGGCTGTATCAAAGATAAGTCAACACCAGGAACTCTATTCCCGAAATTATAAAAAAAGAATGCACATAAACCCAACAGGGCAAACAATGTAGCACCCATAAAAAACTTTTTAAGTCTGCGTGGCGTTTTCTTTTCCTGTCTTGTTTTCTGTTTTGGTAGACTACTTGACTGTTGCCCTTGCTTCCAACCAGATTTTGCGGAATAGCTACCTATTTCAATACGATTCATTTCGTTTTAATATCCAATATTAAATTAACCAGTCTATCTGCGTGTTTGTTTTGCTCGCGAGGAATATAATTAAAATCTATAGTATTAAATTCTTCAATATATTTTTTAACTTTACTATGTAAAGTCTTTATATTTTCGTCTTTTACTTTATACTCCCCTGTCAGTTGTTTGACTACAAGCTCGCTATCAAGAAAACAGTTTAGTTGCTTTATATTGTTTTTTATTGCCATTTTCAAACCTATGAGTAATGCACTGTACTCTGCAAAGTTGTTTGTAGCATATGGATAGAACTCTCCGGTAAAACTCATTAGTTGACCATCGTCACTAAACAAAATAGCTGAACACCCGGCTACCCCTGGGTTTCCTCTTGCTCCACCATCTGTATATAACTTTGCCATTATAGTTATAAAAACTTCGAATATATTATAATTACAAACTAAATTATAGCAACCCTAAAGCAAAGGTAAAAATAAATAATACCAATTATTTAAATATAGTATAAAATAACTTACAATAGCTTTTTATTATATACTTTTATGGCTGGTAAGTATTTCACAAATAAAACAATACTCGATATTATAACTCTCTATGAAAATATATGGGCATTATCTCACCTTGAAAAACTTGCAAACTGGGATAGTGAGGTTTATATGCCAGAAAGTGGTGCAAAACTTCGTGGACACGCACTTGCTAAAATTCAAATACTTACAAAACAATTACTTACACACGATTCTTTTCATCAATTACTAAAAAATGTGGAAGCCGAAAACCTAAACACCTATGAAGAGGCTCTGCTTCGTGTATTGAAACGGGAACTGCGTTTTTACGAAAGATTACCTGAGGAGTTTTTAGAGGAATACGAGAAAACTATTAGTGAAGCACAGCTTGCTTGGAGAACTGCAAAAAAAACTAACGATTATAAAATTTTTGAACCATTCCTACAAAAAATTATAGACCTCTCCAAAAAGAAGGCTCAATATATTGGATATAAAAAGCACCCATATGACGCATTACTTGATACCTTTGAAGAAGGTAGTACAGTTGCCAAACTTGATCCATACTTTCAAGAAGTAGTAGGTTTTATCGAAAATATTTTAAAAAATATCACTTCTAGTAAAAAATATTTATTACCGAGCAAAATAGCTGACTTAGAATACAAAAGAGACTCAGCAATAAAATTAAATCATAAATTACTAGAATTTTTGCACTACAACCCCAAACGACTACGACTTGATATATCTTCCCACCCCTTTAGCGAAGGTCTCTCGACTGACGATTCTAGGATTACAACAAGATACGAAGGAAAAGATATAGCACGGACAGTAACCTCAACTATCCACGAATTTGGACATGCACTCTATTTTTTACAACACAATAGCAAATTTAACCTAACCCCACTATATATAAATAATAGTCTGGCACTCCACGAATCTCAATCACGCTTTTTTGAAAACCATATTGGCAGATCTTTTAAGTTTTTAGAAAAAAATCTCAATTTATTTAAAAACCTTGGAAACCAGTATGAACACTATAATGCCGATGACTTTTATCGCTATTTTAATGAAGTAAAACCTTCTTTAATCAGAGTTGAGGCAGATGAACTAACTTATCATCTTCATATTTATATCCGTTACAAAATAGAAAAACAGTTGTTAGAAGGAGAGCTTAGGGCAGAAGATATACCTTCTTACTGGAACGGCCTATACACAAACCTATTAGGAATCACACCTACTGATTATTCTACTGGTTGTTTACAAGATATACATTGGAGTATGGGAGCTATCGGATATTTCCCCACCTACTCTCAAGGAACTGTTTTCGCATCCCAAATAGCAGAGGAGTTAACAAGACAAATAGGAAGTATAGACGAATTATTAAGTAAACCTGATGGTGTTGTAGCTATTAACGAATGGTTAAGAAAAAATATTCATACTTATGGATCAGTTTATACTTTTGATCAATTAGTTAAAAACCTAACTGGAAAGGATTTCCAGTTAAACTCCTGGAAAAATTATTTAAAGGAAAAGTATGCTAAACTCTATTAAATTTATACTCTCCTCCTATGAACCACAAACTAAATACAAAAATATTTCTTGATAGTGGAAATCCTAAGGAGACCAAAGATATACTCCAGCAAATGGGGTTTCTCGATGGTCAGACAACCAACCCTTCCCTCATCACCCAAAACCCGGTTTTACAAGAAAAACTATCTAGAGGAGTTAAGTTGGACACAAAAGAATTATTTGAAGAATATAAAAAGATAATTTTAGAAATTAAAGATATTATTCCTAATGGTGCTATTTCAATTGAAGTATACGCAGACTTGAATACAACTAGTAGTGAAATGATAACTCAAGCACGGGAACTAAACCAATGGATTGACAAACCATATATAAAATTACCGACAAACATAGCTGGTCTTGAAACTGCTTCATATTTATTTAGGGAAAACATACTGCTAAACATGACACTATGCTTTAGTCAGCAACAAGCTGGAGCTGTATATTCTGCTACATACGGAGCTCCTGTTGGTTCGGTTTTTGTTTCTCCTTTCATTGGTAGACTCGACGAAACCAACCTTCAGGGAATGGATTTGATTCGTAATATCAGAGATATGTACTCCGATAGCGACCACCATGTAGAGCTCCTCGCTGCTAGTGTTAGAAGTATTAAGCACTTTCTTTATGCACTCTACTTAGAGATTGATATAATCACTGCTCCTTACGCTATCCTCAAAGAGTGGGTAGCACTGGGCAAACCGATACCTGGAGAAGATATTAGTATTGAGGACTTTACTGATGTTACCAAGTACTTAGAAAACAGCTACAATCCAATCAAATACGAAGAAATAGATTTAAACTTAGATTTCCATAAATATAATATAGATCATAATTTAACTACCAAAGGAATTGAGAAATTTGCCAAAGATTGGAACGCCTTACTTAAAAATACTAACTTTTAATAAATACTATTGATAAAATATACTCCATACTCCAAAGACTATATAAATACTTATTCTGATGAGGCCTCTCAAATCCAAAGTGTTATTAGTCTCTTACACGACTGCAAAAAAGCACAAAATTTCGATCAAGAGGAAGATTTTGTTTTCTTACCCGACCATAAAAATGAACTAGAAAAACTTCAAGGATACCTAAACAAAGCACTCGATCTTGGTTTTGACTTTCTTATCTTTGTAGGAATTGGCGGAGCTAATCTTGGAGTTATGACTGTTTATAATGCACTTACCCCAAGCAAAAAAATCTATTTTATAGAAAATATCGATCCTGATTTTAATGAATCAATATTTCAACAAATAAAAACCAAGTATGCTACAGGGTCAAAAGCACTCCTGATCATAGCTTCAAAGTCCGGTATGACTTCTGAGACTATGGCAAACTTTGCTACCACACTAGCTTTGTTCAAAGAAATTGAATCCCAATGGAGAGAGAGAACTTTTGTTACAACTACCCACAACTCTGTCTTAGACCAAATCGCAGAGAAAGAAAATATAAATATTATCCATACTCACGAACTTTTGGTAGATAGATACTCTGTTTTTGGACTTGGTAGTCTATTTACGCTATCTCTAACTGGTATAAACACTACCAATCTACTTAAAGGTGCTTTCGAGATCAATCAAAAGCTCCTTAGTACTAATTGGGATACAAACTTAGCATCTCTTAGTGCACTTGATATTTTTTATCATTATGAAAATCAAAAACCTATTCTGAACACCTTTATCTTTTCTCAAAAATTAGAAACATTTGGACGATGGCAAAGACAGTTGATTGCTGAAAGCTTAGGAAAAGATAAGAAAGGAGTTGTCCCTTTATACTCTATAGGAACAACTGATCTACACTCTATGACTCAACTCTATCTTGATGGACCTAAAAATATTTTTACAAACTTTATAACTATAAATAAATTTACAGAGAACAGCATAATAGATCCCTATCAGATATTAGTAAAAACCGAACTTCAACAAATTAGCCAAAAAACTTATACACAGCTACTTAGGATTATAGAGACCTCTGTCAAAACTGCTTATCTAAAGCAAACACTCCCTTATAGTGAAACAATCCTTCCAGAGCTAAATGAATATTATCTTGGACAACTCCTACAAACAACAATGGTTAGTGTGATTTTCTTAGGTAAGTTACTGGGAGTAAATGTATTTAACCAAGACGCAGTAGAGATATATAAAAGAGAGATTAGAAAGTTACTGTAGTTATATCTTTAATCCCCATAGGAATTTCCTTTTCAACACTTATTTCCCAAATAAATCACCCTCGTGATATAATCATAATATAAGTAATTAATTTTATATTATGAGTAGCCTAGTAGGAGGAGATTCTCCAGAATTTGGAAAACAAGACGGAAGAGGAAAAGGAGTAATCACTCTCTTGTTACTCTTAGCAACAATTAGTGGGTTACTTAGTTCCCAAATTCATAGATTTTTTAAAACCGAACATGGGTCTACGCCTGATACAACACAGGCTAAAATATTACCACCAGCTTCAGACTTAAACCATGCAGATCTACTAGCTACACTGTATCCCCTGGGTATAAACGATCTGGACCAAGTCAATATAAACCCACTTAGTCCAGACATAACAGAAATAATACTGCCGGAAGGAATTGATAATATACCAATCTTTAGTGATGAAGCTACCAGTAATGATAATGTTTACGATCCACTACTTCAGGAATTGATAGATATGGGAGCAATCGTCCTCACAACAGAAGGTCATCGTATTGATTACCAAGGTGCTTTTGAAACATCCTCCGCACAAGGGAATAAAACAGTTATTTCACCATCAGTACCAGGAGCAGAAGATATAGCAATTTCTGTAAACAATGATAGTATCAATGTTTATAGACGCTCTAAAGATAACGAAAGTACACTAGCAATGTGGGCGGACCTAACAAAACATGGTATTATTAGGTTTGGAATATACACACGAGATAGTAATGGACATCCATATCACCCAGACCTATATGCCCATGAGTTTTTTGATGAAGCAGTAGAGTACTTCCGGCGTAACCAAGAAGTCAACGGTATAGAAGGCTACTGGGTCGGGGACAGTACTAACCTCCAAATAGTAAACAAACTTATACAACAGGGCCTACCTCTAGAAGAAGCAATCCGCCAAACCTTTACGGGCAGAAATGCTATAAATCATGGCTTTCCCAAAATCAACATAATACTCACAGAACAAGATCCTCTAAGACCAGGGAGATTTACCAAAATGGTGATAGAATTTCTAAAAGAAAGCCCAACAAGTCAATATGATCAAGATCTCAGAAATACACCAACATTGCCTGATTGGTGGGGAAAGTTTTGATTTGTCTTTAGAAAGAAACTGATAAGAGATATTTTCATTTCTTTAACATCTTCAGTACTCCTATCTTATCCTGGAAATTTAGTAATAATCAATTTTATAAAAAAAGGAATATTTTATTTACTCATATTTATCTCTACTTCTTCCCAGTTTACAACATTCCAGAAAGCTTCAAGATATTCGGCTCTACGATTTTGGTATTTAAGATAATAAGCGTGTTCCCATACATCTATACCTAGCAGTGGCTTATATCCATACATCAGTGGGGAATCCTGATTAGAAGTAGAAACAACTTCAAATCTCTGTTTATTATTTAAAACTAACCAACCCCAGCCTGATCCAAAATGAGTAAGTGAAGCTTCGGCTACATCCTCTTTACACTTAGAGAAAGATCCAAACTGATCAGTAAGCTGTTTCTCAAGATTTGCTGATACCCCTTTACCTCCTGGAATCATAATATTCCAAAATAGTGAGTGATTTGCATGACCACCACCGTGGTTTTTTATTATATCTTTTTTGCCTAACGGAACTTTGTCAAGGTTTTGTACTAACTCCTCAACCGACAAACCCTCCAGACTGGGAACTCCATCTACTGCTTCATTTAGTTTGTCTATGTATGCTTGGTGGTGTTTACTATGATGAATCTCCATTGTTTTGGCATCAATAAAGGGTTCTAATGCATCATACGCATAAGGTAGTACAGGTAGTGTAAACTTGGACATAATAAATATTATAATAATTAAAAAATAGTTTTAGCTAAGCAGTAAGGTTATTATTGATTAGTTCTTTCTAAATCTGAAATAAATATATTAACAAAGTCTCTCAACTTACCTTTGACTTCCTCATCTATGATATTTCCCTGCTTGTCAAAAACATCAGTTGCATTGGAAACTGGTAGTCTGTATTTCGCATCTACCCGAAACCCTACGATTGTTGCCATTAACAACAAATGGTTTTGTGAGCGAACTGTTCCAAAACCACCCGTAGACGCTCCCATAATCGCTAGCGGTTTGCCTTTTACTAAATCACTAGAATACTTCCTACTTAACCAATGCATAAGATTAACTACTGGAGAGGGTAGAGAGTTATTATACTCTGGAGTTGAGATAATAACCCCAGAAATATCTCTAAAATCATCCAGCAACGCTACAACAGATTTGGGCAAGTCATCTTCTAGGTCTTCGTTAAACATCGGAATATCGTTAAGATCACGGTATCTCATCTCAACTCCTTCTCTGGCAAAATTTAGTGTGTTTCTAGCTAGAGATTTATTAAAAGATCCACTTCGTAAACTACCCGGAATTACTAATATTTTCATATATCTTTTATAAATGAATTAGAACTAGATAGCTTTAGTGTAACACACAAAAAAGCTAATCCTGAATTTAGCTTGTAAATAAATATCCCTTGTTGATAATTAGAACAGTTTTGGATAGCCCATCTCCTCTGCAAGTTTGTTGATATCTTCTCTCGCTTGTTGGACATATGTCCCATATTTATCACAATGTTTTCCACAATAGTAAAACTGTCCATATACGGGGTCATTAAAAAACTT
>CAYQRB010000025.1:0-13089 GCA_964420145.1 uncultured Candidatus Saccharibacteria bacterium | reverse complement strand
CCTTATAAATAAATCGTTTTCGTAGCGGAGCGGAGAAAACACCTTATACCCCTTTCTAATAAATAAAAAAACAAAATTAAAATTCTTTTTTAGAGCTGGGCGATAGCCCAAAAGTAAAACATGCATTTCACATAACTCGTTTTTATACGATATATTTTCATAATTCAAGTCTAATCTTGTATGCTATGCGTAATTATGATAAGTTTAGACTGTATAAAAAGTACCTTGATTTTAGCATTTTCAAGCATTTATGCAAACAGAGCTTAACAATACTGAGCAAGAACTAAAAATTAGGAATTATAGCCTTAAAACCATAAAGAGTTACCTTTATGGTCTACGAGGATATTTTTCTTTTAAAGGCAATGATTTTACAGAGCTGGATCAGGAAGATATCCGTAATTTTTTACTTCATTGTGAGCAGAAACAAATTTCACCTCAAAGCAGAAACTTGTTTTTAAATGCAATCAAGTTTTACTACCGCAATGTGCGAAAAAATTACCAAAAAATCGAAATTTATTTCGCCAAAAAACCGAAGAGTCTGCCTATTGTTTTATCACGAAATGAAGTCAATAAGGTTTTAGAATCGCTCAAAAACGTAAAGCATAAACTGCTTCTATCACTAGCTTATGGAGCAGGACTACGGGTAAGTGAAGTTGTATCTCTAAAAGTTCAGGATTTGGACTTTGAAGAATTAACTGTACACATTAAACAGGCCAAGGGGCAAAAAGACCGAATAAGCGTAATGCCGGAAAGTTTGACTAATAGTTTGAAGAATTTAGTTGCAGGGAAATCGGGAAAAGACCTTGTTTTTGCAAGTGAAAGAGGTGGAAAGCTAACTACAAGAACAGCACAAAAAGTTTTTGAAAATGCATTGGAAAAGTCGGGTATAAAAAAAGATGCCACCTTTCATTCACTTCGACACTCTTTTGCCACGCATTTACTGGAAAACGGTACTGATGTGCGTTATGTACAGGCACTGTTAGGACATGCTAATATTCGTACCACCCAAATTTACACTCATGTTACTAATCCAAGTCTAAAAAATATCAAAAGTCCATTATGATAAAAATGAGGGAAGCCCGCTTTTGGCCTTACTGAATTCAAAACGACTAAATTTAAGAACTGTTCGTTACACTTATAGGCTAAATTCAGAGGCAAAATGATGATTTTGTAAAACAAAATTAATCCCTTTGCACTCTCGCCCACTATTGATTGTAAAGCAATCTAATAGTGGCGGAGGAGGCGAGATTCGAACTCGCGAGGCGGTTTCCCACCAACAGTCTTTCCAGGACTGCGCACTAGACCAACTATGCGACTCCTCCTTGTTTTGGTATTCTCTTTCCCTACCAACCCTTCATCTCTTTTTGTACTCCATCATTTTATCAAAATTTGCTAACTTTAACGAGATTAACAACTTACAAAACCACCTTATAGAATTTTTAGAAACTTCAGAAAAAACTCAAAACTTTTTTGTATTCTATTCACACTATGTTAAAAACTAGGCTTAATAAATACTTACTCAAAATTACTGTTTTAGTATATATAGTTATAACTAGCGTATTCCTACTATTCCAGCTAGAGAGTAACTATCGAAGCAACCTAGTTGCCTACGGAGTAGAGTCTGGTAGAGATAGCATAGTCAGACACCTTATAGATTCTCTTGAGAAAAACCCCTGTAAAGTACTCCAGCTAGAGCAAGAAAAACAAACTATAAATATCATCTCTACCTCTTGTATCACACAATCCCAGATATCACAATAAATCACAGCTTCTACTCAAAACAAAGAAATATTAGCGATTGATTATTATCTACACAAAGGATACAATCAGAAATGATTTCACAAAGAGCGGAAGAACTTGCAAATATTATCCTAACCCACTCACTAGAAATAAGCTCGGGAGATAAGCTTATGATTTCTGCATCAGATTTTTCATCATCAGAACTTCTCCGTCCTTTATATTCACAAGCTATTCAAAGGGGGGCTATAGTACATCTCGATATATTTGGTGGAAATTTCTTGGCTTCCAGAGCTGACTATGGAGATTATCTCAAAGACTTTTTTACTTACTCTAATCCATCTCAACTCAAGAATACTGAAATATATTCACTTCTAGGCGATTGGGCAGACAAAACAATCAAAATCGTATCTATCCATAACAAGAAGTTCCTAGAGAGTATTGATGGAGATAAGCTTGCTCTGAGGCAAAAAGCTCTACGGCCAATAAGTGATAAAACATTACAAAAACCATGGTGTTTGACATATTACCCGACCAAATCTTTGGCACAAAATGCCGGTATGAGCTTAAAAGGTTTTACACAGTTTTATTATAACGCTTGTAACATAGATTATAAACAGCAAGACAAAGACCTCTTACCTCTACAAAACATCCTCGACAAAGGGAAGATAGTACATATCAAAGGGAGAGGAATAGATCTAGTACTAAATATCGATCAGCGATTAGCACTAGGAGTGGATAATGGCAAACATAATATCCCTGATGGGGAGTGCTTTATAGGCCCAGTAGAGGACAAAACCGAAGGATATATAGATTTTGAATTACCCCAGATATATAACGGCAAAGAACTTCGTAATATCCATTTAGAATTTGAGAAAGGAAAGGTTGTTAAATTCAACAGCAAAACAAATCAGAAGTTTTTATCACAACTTCTAAACTCAGATCCTGGGAACAAAAGACTTGGGGAGTTGGGGATTGGTATGAACAAAAACATTACCAAATATATAAAAGATATTTTATTTGACGAGAAAATCTATGGAACTGTGCATTTTGCTCTCGGTATGTCATATCCCTATAAAAGAGGAGGAGGGAAAAACAAAGCAAGTATCCACTGGGATCTAATTAAAGACTTAAGACACAAGGGATCGGAGATACAAGTAGATAAAACTCTAGTTCTTAAGGACGGAAAAATTCTGGTATAAATACAAAACCTACTACTCTTTTACTACAATCTCCTCTATTACAACATCGCTTAATGGCCTATCGCCTCCATCCGTATCTACCGATGCTATTAAATCTATGATATCCATCCCTTCTATAACTTTGCCAAACACAGGGTGTTTACTATCAAGATAGTTGTTATCTACAACATTGATAAAAAACTGACTTCCTCCCGTATCCGGGCCACTATTTGCCATAGAGAGAGTACCTCTAGCATTGTGGTTATCTTCACTAAATTCATCAGGGATAGTATATCCGGGACCTCCCGTACCAGTACCTAGCGGATCTCCGCCTTGTATCATAAACCCTTCTATAACTCTATGAAAGATCAATCCGTTATAGAACCCCTCATTTACTAAACGAAGAAAGTTGTTTGCGGTAATAGGCATAGTTTGATTAAAAAGCTCAATAGTAATATCACCTTTGTTGGTTTTCATCACTACTGTATGGTTTGGCTGTGGTGTATCGTTTATCATAGGTTCTAATTGTCTTGGTGAATTAGTTTGATCTTTATTTGTGGCGTCTTTTACACTTACACATCCGGTAAGAAACACCAAACTCAAAAGACATATTATCAGAAGCTTGCCTTTGTGCATAGGAAAATAAAATATATTGTCTAATAATACCTAATATTCCCATCATAGGCAATAACCGCCAAAACCAGTACTACACAAAGATTTCAAAAACCATCTCCTTAAATAATTTTTGTCGTGGGCTTTGGGCGGTTTCCATTTTCATATTAAATATATCGATTACTCAGAAACCGTATTGTCTTAAAGATTAATAATCTACAAAAATAAATTTATTCTTTTAACCGTTCCATAAGCCGGATTTTGTATCCTTCCCGTTTACGGGAATTGAGATCGTCATTTGTCTATGCCCCCGCCCTCAAGATACAATGTTCAATTTTTATCTTGAGGGCGGGGTTGCTCTGTGCAGGGGTTACAATACCTCTATTTGTTACCAAATAAAGTGGTGGTCTTTTACACTTCGTTTACACGAACTTTGGTCTAGCCAAAGCACCCTTTCACTATAACCAAGCACTACTTATACTCATCAAGTCTGATAAATACAAATTGTGCCTGGCTACCTACTTTCTGTTGCCCTTTTATCCGTGAGCTCACACCCACCCTTGTATTAAAAACACAAGGTACACACCTCGTTACTCGGTAGATAACTACCTAAAGCCTACGAGACAGAAATAGAGTCCGGACTTTCCTCCCCACCATAAAACAAGTGGAGCGACTATCTGGAACGGTGATAAATTATAGCATGTAAAGGCTAATAACTGAGGCGATCTTCAAACTTATAAGTTTTCTCTTTATAAACAACAGTAATTTTAACATTATAGTTATCTTTGGGCAGAGAAATACTAACTCCACTAGGATTGGTTTGGGACTTTTGTAATTCGTGCTTGGTATAGGTTTTCTTCCCGACTAACTCCCAGTAAATATCAAATTCATCTCCTGAAGACCCCCACGCATTCCCACTTACATAAGGAACAAAGTTTAGATCTACATTGACCAGAGCATATGTTTGACTCACCACTTGTGCGGAGATTTTACCATCTACTTGTAAATCTGCTTTACTATCGGGAGTTTCTGGTGTAAAGGCTCCAAAACTAGCAAATATGATAACTGTACCTAGTGTTATAAAGCCGATAAGTGGGTAAAGATTTTTACCAAGAAAGCCATATTTAGGGTTCTCAAAGTTGTTTAATCTATTTCGAAGATGGATAACATAAAACACCAGAACAACTGATACAACCATCAAGGCAAAAACCAACACTACGGGAGTGAAATATTGACGATATGGTTCGAATTCTTGTAGGTAATCCATATTAACTACATAATACCCCAACTCTCAAAATCATGAAATAGCTATATACTATTTCCCTGATAAAGCTGGTTTGGACTTTGATTAGTTACCTGATTTGGTTCCAATACCTGACTTTGCTCTGTTGACTGACTATTGGTTTGGAGCTGGTTATTTACTACTACCTGGTTATAGGTAAGAGGAGTACTTGTTGGTTGCTGTCCCTGTACGGTACCTCCTTGTCCGCTACCTACCTGATCTGTATTTACTGGTATGTCTGAGAGTCTTTGTGCTTCTGTTTTTTCTAAATTTTCGTTTTCTAGTTTTCTCATTTCTCTTGGGTTTGTCGTAATCAGGTTATGCTCATTTTCACTAGCTATAACTTGTATACCTACATGGTTATTTCCAGCAAAAAATATCCCTTCCCCAATCCCTGCTGTAAGTAAGTATTGCTTTTCTCCCATAGATAGGTAAAACACTTTCTGTAGTTTATCTGCTGCAGCAGTGCTTTGTTTCATAAGTACTTGAATAGAGGAGTTTGTTACTACCGCCCTTCCATAATCAGTTCCCAAAAAGTCTTCCACATCCTGTGTAATGGTAGTAAGTCCTAGTGCGTACTTCCTGGCTCTTTTTGCAATAGAGTGTAAAAACCTAGCTCCTTCTTCAAACTGCATCATCCACCAAGCTTCATCTATGATTAGTATTCTCTCTCTTTTATCTTTTTTAATCCTGGTCCAGATGTAGTCAAGCATTAGATACATCGCTATTGGTCGTAGATCTTCTGCTAAATCACGAATACTAAATACAGTAAATGAGTTTTTAATTTCAATATTAGTTTTCTGATCAAAAATCCCAGCAGAGCTACCTTTTATATATTTTTCTATTTTTTGTGCAAGTAGATGAGCTTCATTTTCTGCCATTGCCATAAGTACTTTATAGAGATCTTCAAGTAGAGGTGGGTCTCTCCTCTGTGTTGCCGGATCAGGAGTTATACCTTTTTCTTTGTAAGTTAAAATCAATGCTCTATCAAGAATTGAGCTCTCTACGGAAGATAACTCTCCTCCTACCATTAGCCTGATCAATCCGTTTAATAGTAATATCTTAAACCTCAACTCGTCTTCATCTTTATCGTAAATACCAGAAAGCTCAAATGGATTGAGCTTTTGTCCTCCATCTTGCGAAAATGAAATATAATCCCCACCAGCAGTCAAGCAAAGTTTTTCGTATTCTTTTTCGGGATCTATAATGATAATTTGCGTCCCCATCATAAGGCTTCTAATAGCCTCTAGTTTAACCATATAGCTTTTTCCAGCACCAGAAGTAGCAAAAACAACCATATTGGCATTTGGCATCTGGAAACGATCAAAGATGATCAAGCTTTTGTTATGTTTGTTAATCCCGTATAAAATACCACTATCCATAGTCAGTTCAGACGACACAAACGGAAAAGTAGTGGCTAGAGAGGTAGTATCCATATTTCTGGTTAGATAGATTTTATCTATACCTAATGGCATACTTGTTACAAATCCTTGTTCTTGTTGTAGAGAAGCAATCTTAGTGATAACTCCAAGGGCTGAGAGTGTAGACTCCACATTTCTAGAAATTTTCTCTAGTTCCTGTAGGGTGGTCGCACGAATAGTAATATATAGAGCAAAATGAAAAAATTTTTCGTTCCCACTAGCAATTGCTTGTTGCAAGTCTTCAGCATCTTTTAAGGTAACCTTAATGCTTGGATCTGGTATTTTTCCTGCTTCAATTTCAATATTTAACGATGCTTGTAACTCCGCAATTTTTCTCTTTAGTCTTGTTAATATCAGAGCAGAGTCAACAGGATAGTAAAAAGTACTGATTGTGAGCGGTTTCTCAAAATTAATCAAAGGAGAAAGCCAGTTTGCACTTACCCATCTGGGAAATCCGGTTGCAAAAAATGTACGGAAATATTTCCCTCCAATAAGCATATGATTGAAATCAATCTCAATGGCTGGAGGAGCGATAATATCTTTGACATCTACAACAGCTTCGGAAAACTGTTTTACTGCTTCCTGTTCTAAGGCGTTTTGGTCAATACCACTGACTACTTGGACTTGTGCAGTCTCTTTTTTACCTATTTTAAGTTTATCAAGTAACTTGATTTTTGGCAGTTTCATTTATTTTAAACGATGTATATTGAGTAGTAGCCAACTCAAGATTAGCTGTTCCTATTTTATCTGGATCGTACATAGAGTAGTACAATCTCACTAATTGATCATTTTTTAGTTGCCACGCCTCTATCCCCATTTTATTAAATTGTTTTAGGACATGATCTCTTTTTGGATATAAATTAATCTTAGCTTTTTCAAAAATTACCTTTCTATTAGTAATCTGAATTCTTTTTCCAAAGATCTGTTTAACTATACTGGTTCGTTGTACTTCTGCCGATACTTCTGGAATTATAATAAAAAATCTTTTATCCAAAACCTCTCTATTATAGGTTAAGTTTTTAATAAACTGTATATAAATCTCAATTTGTCTAATCAAGGGTTTAGAGGTTTGTTGTGCTTTGTAAGCCGTAAGTTTTTCTACATATGCCGTAAGATCGGATCTTTCTGTTAAGATTACGATTTGCATTTGAAAATTAAGCGAGTTTAGCATACCTGCAAAAGTTTTGATTTTAGCATCCTGTTCTTCTTCGGATAATAAATCAAAGTTTACAGCCCCTGTTTCCATCACCAAAGAAACCCTCCCATCTTTTAATAAAATCAGATCATCACGGATATCTTCTATTTCAAGATGGTCCTGAGTACTCATTTTAGAGTTCTTTACTATTCCCATTATTTAGCAGTAAATTTATATAATATATCTTGATTAGGTTTTAGCTTAATTTTATAGTAATCAAATTCCAGTTTGGGAGACGAAATACTCGCAAAGTATACTCCGGGGTCAAGTTTGATCCCCAGATCAAAATATCCTCTCTCATCTGTAATAGCTTCTTTTATAAAATCTCCTTTTTCCATATTTACCGATACCAAGGCATTAGCTACTGGTTGTAAATCTTTTTGCATAACATAGCCTTTTATAGCAATCTGCTCAGTAGGTGATATTTCTTGAACCGAAGTATTTGGCAAAGGCGGTAACCCAGATAGATTTTGTCTAGCTGTTACAGAAGGGATGCCTTGAACCACTTGTGTGTTACTAGCCTCTGGCAATGAGTTCTGTGTTGTCATCTGGGAAGAATCTGTTGCAAAAAGTTGCGATTCTATTTCTTTCAACCTAAGCTCCTCCACCCTGTCCGCTTGTGAAGGTTCAATCTTTGTTTCAAACTTAGTTAATGGAGAAACAGATGCTTTTATATTTCCTTCCTTCCTGACGCTTTCTAGTGCTTCATCTTTACTTCGCTTAACTTCTTCATTAAAAACATCTGATACATAACCTGTTTTTTTCCATACCCTTTCCTGGGAAGTAAACATTGCGACTACAAAATTGGCTAGCCATATTGAAGAATATTGACCATTGATTTTAACAAGTGAAAGGAAAAGACCTAAGATCACCGCTATTATAATGAGTACAAACCTTAATGCAGAAGGGAAAGGTAAGAAATATATAGATAGAGCTATTAGTAATCCACCTGCCAAATAACCAAATTGTTTTACCGACAAAGCACCAAATAACTTAAACTCTACATCCATTATGTTTTGTGGTACTGCGTGTCTCTCCATTTAGTTAATTTTTTAATTAACTGATTTTATATTAAATCGTATTTCTCCTCCCGGAGTATTCACTATCACTATATCACCTACCTTTTTCCCTACAAGGGATATACCTATGGGAGAATCCAGAGATATTTTGTGTGAAGTAGGATCGGCTTCGTTATGCCCAACAATGGTATATTCTGTCTCGATATTGTTAGTAAGATTTACTACCCTCACTACCTTCCCAATACCCACAGTAGCGCCTCTACTTTCTTGTATAACCTCAGAGTTGGTTAACTGCTCTTTAAGCAAACTGATCTTGTTTTCATTAAACTCTTTAGACTCTATTGCGGATTTATACGCCGCATTTTCAGAAAGATCTCCTTGTTGCCTAGCCTTCTCTATATCATCCGCTATCTTTACTCTGGTTATATTCTCTCTTTCCTCAATTTCAGAAATAATTTTAGCATAGCCTTCTTTTGTTACAATTTGTTTTTGTTTACTCATTTTGATAAATCAAACTTAAATAATTTGTCGTTATGTAAAATTCCGGAATATACATATTTATCATCTACCTGTACAAAGTTTTTATCTTCGGGAGAGACACTTAAACCTCCACCAAAGGAAAACTCTAGGTCATAATTACTCTCAATTCCTGGAGTTTTCACTAATCTTAACACATAAACAGCTTGTTGTGTTTCACTATTTGCGAAGGCTATAGTTTCATAACTTAACCCATAACTTAGTGTTTTATTTCTTAAAAAGATATTACATACACTATCTGCCGAAAAAGTCGTAGATACAAGCTCTGGCTCAACATCGAAATTTCGTGGGTTTTTGACTCCTCCGTTAACACATAATACAGCATTTTGTAAATTATCAGCACTATTAAGCCTTAATCTCAAAGATTTTTCTGCTGTGTAGTCTGCATTTATTTTAATTTTCCCCTCAAGGGTATTTATAGGATAACGGCTAATTCTATCTTCCGGCTTAGATTGTGCAATCATTCCAAATCTTATATCGGCTACAGGAACCACAGACGAAACACCTAGTGATCTCACAAAGCTTTCAAGTTCGGTGTTACTGCTAAAAAACAACATTTCTTTGTTCTCTCCCGCAAGACCCATAACTTCGACCAATTCCATCAGCCGAACATCAAGGTTATTAAACTTTTCAGTAATATTTTTTGCATAAAGATTCATTAACACTTCATTTCTAGATTTACCATTATCACTGTCTGACAAAAGGGCAATACTGTTCAAAAGATTATCCTCGTTAAAGTTAATTTGTTGAAAGTTGATCTCCCCACCTACTTGTAAATATCTACTTAGTGTTGTGGAATTTGTAGTTAAAATCATATCGACTTTAGTTTCTTTAGTGAGTTCGTAATTCTTTTTTATGGTTTCCAGAAAAAGATTACTATCCGAAATAGCAGATAAATCATAGAACTCAATATTGTCTTGATTTACATCCTTACTAGATACAAGGTTTATGGCTGAAATAATCTCAGGAGTAACAACCGTCTTGTCAAACTGCGGGGTTCCAATTACTTCAGTTTCTACATTTCTCAACACTCCTTCATCCAGAGTAAAGGCAATATAGCCTACAATAGCTCCGCCTGACATACTGTATCTGGTATTATCCTGAACCACTACCAAATAAGTAACTGGCTTTTCTCTACCAAACAAAGTTGGCCAATAATAATAATTATCTGCAATAAATATAAATTCATTAAAATTTTTATCCAATCTACTTTTTTGTTTTGTTAAATTTCCAACAAACCTTTCAGGAAGCTTTTGTGCAAATAATTCTGCTTCTTGATTTGCTTGAGATATTCGACTCAAACTATCATCTACTTTCCCTCTTTGCATATATAATGCATCAAGTTCTGCTCTATAATCCCCGCTCCCATCAGCTGTTAGGAGCTTACTTTCTCCAAAACGATATATAAGGTTTGGTTCAAATCTCTTTATATATGATTGAAAAGGTGAGTATGCCGTAAATATATCGTTATACGCCTGTGAGTACTCAATCATACTTTCTAGAAATCTTTGTGTATCTACATATAGCTGATCTTGTCTTGTGAGAATGAAAATATATTGTAGATCTTCTACTCTCTCCTGTGCAGAGTTTAGGTTATTAATCAGTCTTTGGTTAATCTCTTGTGCTTCTTGGAAATTATACCCTGCCACTGAAGTTTCAATTTTATCAAGATAGGATTTTACAAAAAATATATTCCTACTCAAACTAAAAAGTGGGGAAATTAACATAAAGTAGATAACAACAAACCCCGAGATTAAAAACATAGTTACAACGAAGTCGGTAATAGTAACATTTTTTAGAAATGATATTCTCCTGCTAAAACCAAATAATAAGTCATGTAGAAATACATCTGCTTTTTCTATAATATTCATCTTTTTCCTGGAACGACCTTGTTGTTTGATTTTTGTATTTGCACCTACCATACTACCTGTTCTTGTCATCTCTAGCTTTTTCCTCTCTGCTATAAGCTTAGCGACAGCATCAGTTTCTTTTGTCTCATTTTCCGCAACAAAAAAGAAATCTCGTATTTTTTCGGTCATATTCTTCTTGTCGTATAAATCTACAGTAGAACCCTTTCTTAACGCTTTTTCTATTATCAACAACTCCTGAATATACTCAATTGTTTGAACTAAAGCCCTATCAAAGCCAATTCTTGGCTTCCAACCTATGACCGAGAGATTTTCTGCAGGTTTATACAATACCAAAGGAGGAAATTTATCATCATCACTATCGAATTTAATTTCCCTAGCAGAAGGTAGTAATTCTAAAAGTTTGTATGCTACTGATAAAGCCGTAATTTCTTCCGGATTTGCTAGTGTAAAAATCTTCCCCTTACTACTGGCAGAAAACTGAGCCTTTAGTATCCCGTACGCTGCATCAAGGTAATGTATATAATAATTTGCTTCTAGCCCGTCTCCTGGAACAATCAAATCTCTACCCTCTAACCCCTCACGAATAAGTTTTACAAGGGTGGATGATTGACCAAATTCTGTTCCTCTACCTATAATCTCACCTAATCGCAAAACTCTTGAATTTATACCGACCTTTTCCCTGTACTCTTGTACCAAACTTTCTGCATACCTCTGGATTTCTAGTTCTATGTACTCAGTATGGCTAGATCTGTTATTAAGACCATAATTATATTCTAGTTGAGCATTAGATATATTTAATTGATGAGCTCGGATTGCAGTAGTCAGCAAGAACTTAGCATCAAACTTTGCTGAAAGATCAAGCATAGAGTCTAGATAGTTCGAGTTCTGTAAAAACTTTTGAGTAGAAATTTTCTCGACTAGTTCTGTTGATTTATGTTCAAAATAGAAAATATAATCAAGCCTTCTTAAATCCTGAGATAAATCTGCAATAGAACCAAAATCTAGAACCAATAGGTTTTTATAAGTAATAAGTGGATCTAGAAGTTTGCGTGACGCATTACTTTCACTATCTATAATGATCACAAACCCGCCTTGTTCTAGTAAAGACCTAGCTATTTCAACGCCAAGTATATTAGCACCCTTTACGATTATGGAAGTAGGGTATTTTACCGAAGTATGTAATTTTCTAACAATATTCATCTTTGGGCAGTCAGTTCAACTGGTTTCGCAAATAAATTAACCTCTAATGTCAAGATGATATCTTTCAGTTTATCTCTTTCTTGTTGCTCAGTAGGAAAAATCTCAATTTCCAGTGGGTCAAATCCCGGTTTACTAAAACTAAGTATATGAGTAGTATCTATACCCATCGGGATAGAACGCAGTGGAGTTTTACCTATATCTTTCCCATCAATTTTGACATCTACATCATCGACTATAGAAACTATGTCTAATACTGGGTTTTGCCCTTTTGTGTAACTTCTTTTTGCAGTTAATACATGACCTTCTGAAAACAACAGACTAGGACCCAAATCATAACCTATAACAACATCAACATTTTTCTCAAAGTTTAGCGTTCTTTCAAACTCTGTATAAAAACCATTATTATCGGGTCTTGTGATCTTTATGTTATGTTCTCCAGGAGTGATTGGGTAAATCTCTAGGAACGATTCTTTGTCACTGACCTTCCCTGCCTGTTTACCATCGACAAAAAGCTCAAGATCTCCTGAAAAAGACTTCAACTTCAAGCCACTGTGCTGATCACGAGATTCGATACCAAAAATATTTGTCCAGTGATAATTCCAATTCTGCCACGGAGACCAAACTGCGAGAAGCATTAGAACAAGAATAATTACACATAATTTGATGTATTTACGCATTTTATCAATAATCTGAGACAGTTATTTGCGTAAAATTATAGCAAGTGTGTAGAGTAATGAAAACAAAATTTAGCGTTTCGAATATTGATGAGCTTTTCTGGCTTTTACTAGTCCGGTTTTCTTCCTTTCTACCATTCGGTCATCTCGAGTGAGTAGTGAGTGTTTTTTGAGTTCAGGTTTAAGATTCTCATCAAACACAACTAAAGCCCTTGCAATAGCATGTCTTATGGCCTCTCTTTGGGATTTTTTCCCTCCACCTTTAACCTTACTCGTAAAGAAAAATTCTTTTTGTTTTCCTGTTATAGCCTTTTGAATAGCAAGCAACATCATCCCCATCCCGTAGTTTTTATTAAACTC
>CAYQRB010000024.1:0-13595 GCA_964420145.1 uncultured Candidatus Saccharibacteria bacterium | reverse complement strand
TCATTAACTGAACACGATATGAAATACAATCAATTTATACACGCATTACATGCAAACAAAATCACATTGAACCGCAAAATGCTTGCAGAATTGGGATTACATAATAAAGAGGTCTTTGCCGAAGTAGTCAATACAGTAAAAAAATAATCTGGTCTCGACATATTTAATACATGAGCCTAATAAAAACTGACTTACAAAAAGCTTTAAAGGAAATTAAAGCATTGTACGAAACTGCCGTTTTACAGATAAACTCAGCTAGCAACATTGACTCTATAGAAGAACAGAAAGTCATTTATCTTGGGAGAAAATCAAAACTAACCTCAATCCTCAAAGAACTCAAAAACTACTCCCCTGAAGATAGAAAAATACTTGGAAATGAAGCAAATCAAACTAAGATTAAAATCACTGAACTTATAGAGTCTAGGTACTCACAACTTCTGAAAGCTCAATACAGTGTTATTACCAAAGAAGATCAAGTCGATGTTACAGTTCCTGTTTATAAACCATCAAAAGGTCATATCCATCCTGTAACTCAAATGCTTTGGAGAACAGAGGATATTTTTTCTAAAATGGGATTTGAAATAATGTATCCTTATGAGATCGATGATGATTATCATAATTTCGGATCCCTTAATCTCCCTGAGGGACATCCCGCAAGAGATAGTTGGGATACTTTTTGGACAGAAGATGGACAAATAGCAATTACCCATACTTCTTCTATGCAAAACAGAGTACTCCAAAGTAAAAATCCTCCTATCCGTGTTGTGGTACCCGGAAAATGTTTTCGAAACGAAGCAACAGATGCTAGGCACGAACACACATTTCATCAAGTAGAAGGAGTATTTGTAGATAAAGGAATTAGCATAAACCATATGCTTGGAACACTACAAATGTTTTTTAGCGAATTCTTTGAAAGAAAAGTAGAAGTAAAGTTCACTCCCGACTTCTTTCCTTTTGTAGAACCAGGAGGAATGATGTCACTAACTTGTATCCTTTGTGAAGGCAAAGGATGTGCAGTCTGTAAACAAACAGGTTGGTTAGAGGTACTTGGTTGTGGAATGATTCATCCGAAAGTATTAGAGATGGGGGGAGTCGACTCCAATGTATACAGTGGGTTTGCTTGGGGTTTCGGACTTGAACGATTGGTTATGCTTAAGTTTAATATAGAGGATGTTCGATATTTTAATAGTGGAAAACTCGAGTTTTTAAGACAATTCTAATTCTAAATTTGTAGTAATGCTTATCTCTCATAAATGGTTACAAAAATATCTTCCTGACTTAGATGGACAATCTTATAACGAAGTCGCACAAGAACTAACCAAAAGCCTTGCAGAAGTAGAGCAGGTTATTCCAATACACCAGAACTTGCATAATATCGTAGTAGGAGAAGTAATTAGGGTAGAAAAGCATCAAAACAGCGACCATCTATCAGTATGTCAGGTAACTACAGATGGCAGTAATAAGCTACAAATCGTATGTGGTGCTCCCAATGTAGTTAAAAACGCAAAAGTAGCTGTTTGCCTACCAGGTGGAAAAGTATATACAAAAAACACCACCGAAACAATCGAGATCACAGCTACAACTATAAGAGGGGTAAAATCATCTGGTATGCTCTGTTCTGCTCAAGAACTCGGGATAGGGGACGATCACAGCGGAATATTAATTTTAGAAAATAATATAAGTTTAGGTACAGACTTAGCAGAAATCCTAAAAGACTATGTGTACGAAATTGAAAACAAATCAATCTCTCATCGAAGTGATTGTTTCTCTCATAAAGGTATTGCTAGAGAAGTTTCAGCTGTACTATCATTAAAGTTTTTTAATAATGAAGAAAACCTTGCAAGTATGATATCGGTAGACAACGAAAAATCTATCGATATAGAAATAAACCTTAACACCACACTACTGAAACGGTTTAGTGCATTATTAATTAATAATATAGAGGTAAAGCCTTCTCCTTTTTGGATGCAGGCAAGACTTAGTGCAGTAGGAGAGAGAAGTATCAATAACATTGTTGATATTACAAACTATATAATGCTTGACCAAGGCCAGCCATTACACGCATATGATTATGACAAACTCGACAAAAACAAACTAATAGTACGGAAAGCCCGTACATCAGAAGAAATTACTACACTAGATGGAAAAACGAGACATTTAGATAAAGAAATGGTTGTTATTACAGATGCATCCTCTATAGAGGATATTGCAGGCATTATGGGTGGACATAAAAGCCAAATTACACAAGAGACTACATCCATCCTATTAGAGGCTGCAACTTGGGATATGTATAATATTAGAAAAACTTCAAGAGAACTTGGACATAGGACAGAAGCCAGCACACGGTTTGAAAAAGGGTTAGATCCAAATATGACACTACCCGTACTACAATCTGCTTTCACTTTAATATCAGATATATCAGGAGGAGAACTTGGAGCAAATCCCTTCGATCATTATCCAGAACCCGAAATACCAAAAAGAATTGAGCTGGATATAAACCTAGTAAACCGAATGCTTACATTGAGTCTCACTAAATATGAAATAGTAGAGATATTAGATAAACTCTATATCACCGAGACTGAAAGTGAGGGAGATGGCTCAAACCCAAACAATGAACTCCAAAGTATAGTTTCTTTTGATATTCCTACTTTTAGGAGAGATATAAATATAAAAGAAGATCTTGTAGAAGAAGTTGCTAGAATTTATGGTTTTGGAAATTTAATACCGAAGATTCCAGTTTCAGAAATACTAATACCGAAGTCTTATCAACCAAGTAAATTGTTTAGAATAATTACAAATAATCTCTCTACTCTTGGTTTTGACGAGATAATATCCTATAGTTTCGTTGGAGAAAAAGATTATCAAAAATCACGATTAAATATAAACGATTGTATTAAAATTACTAATCCAATAGCTCCCGATCTAAAATATGTCAGGAATTCTTTACTTCCTAGTTTGTTAAAAATCACTTCAAAGAATCAACCCAAATATCTAAACTTCAACTTGTTTGAAATTAGTAGGGTAGTGAAGAAAGATATTAATAAAGATGGTATTCACCTCCAACCCTGGACATTGGGACTACTTATGAGTTCTAACGAAACAATATTTTCCCCATTTGAGGCAATAAAAGGAATTATAGAAAATACTAGCCAAAGATTAAACCTCACCCTTGAATATATTAAAGGAAAAGATAATACACCAAATAGCACTATTTACCATCCACATAAATATGCCAATATTTTACTCAATGAGGATAATATAGGATCAATTGGAGTACTACATCCAGAAGTTGTTTTTAACTATAGATTAAAAGGACAAATTGCTTTGTTAGAAATGAATTTAGAAAATATAATCCCTCTTGTTGATAATTTTTCATCTTACACACCATTGTCTATCTATCCAGAAATTACAAGAGATTTGAGTTTCTGGATACCCCTAGATATCCAGTACAGGGATATTGAAGAGTTTATCAAAAAGCTTGATATCTCCTTGTTAAAAACTACAATAGTAAAAGATATTTATACTGACAAAACCAACAATAAAAAAAGCATCACCTTAACTCTGACATTCCAAAGTAAAGAAAAAACACTAACAGATACGGAGGTATCCAAACTAATACAGTTTATTGCAGGAGAACTAGAAACTAAACTCAAACTAACAATCAGGGACTAGACAAATATGTGCTTACGGACTTGGCGATATTGCTGGAGATATTGTGATATTTAATACTTTTGATTCGATTATTTGTCCTGATTTACTTCCTTTAACTTTCACCTGTACAGATCCTACGTCATTTGTAACCTGCCAGACACATTTAGTATGAGAACATTGTGTTACTACGCTACTACCGACAAGAAGTGTAGGTTGATTTATATTACCGCCTGAATATGTAAAGTTTATATCAACAAAACTTCCCTTTGTTACGGTAGAGTTGTTAGCAGGGGAAGAAATCGTAATCTCACCAAGAATCTCTACAGGAATACTTGAGGTTCCACTTTTCCCCGCTTTATCAAACACCTTAAGTTTTAGTTCTTTAGTTCCTGGTGTCTGAGTACCAATATCAAATGTAGCACTACCAGAAGTGTTAGATGACTTACCTAATAACACATTATCTAAATAGAACTCGAGCCTATCTACCTCACTATCAGGAGAAAAAGCTTCATAAGAAAGTACTAGTTCTTTTCCTACAACTTCACCTGGGAGGGGAGACTTTATGGTTGCCCAAGGCTCACTTTTTCCATCGGGATTGCGATTGATCGTACAATACTCAGTAGGAATAACAGTATATTTATCATTATCTGCTAAAAACTTATCTAAAAATTTCTGTAAACTTTTGACAGGCATTGTGTATTTAGAGCCATTAAGTGGGACAGCTTTACCAACTCGTATATCAATCTCCCTGGCTAGATGATCCATCTGATCAGAGCAAACTTGAATTTCCTGATACTCTACATATGCAGGAACCTTAAAACCAGTTATTGCTAGATCTCCATTAACTCCCTCACAACCATTTTTCTCGTTAATAGTACAATTAGCGTAAGAAAATTCAATACCTTCGGGTCTGACAAATTGTGTCTTGGGGATTGAGTCTCCTATTCTTTTTAAATACTCTGAAACCCAGGGTTTCGCAGAAGTGAGACCAGAAGCCCCATATTTCATTCCTTCGTTGTTGTTATTGCCAAGCCAACCGACCACCACTATCTCGGGAGTGTATGTAGCAAACAAGGTTTCTCTCTGACCTTCGGAAGTTCCTGTTTTACCGGCAACATCACGACCATCCCAACTCACACCCGGGCCTTTTTTAACACCATTAAGCATATCATTTACTAAATACACGCCTCTCGGATCTGCTACTTGAGTAGAAACTGGTTTATGCTCATAAATTATCTTCCCATCTCTATCTTCTATTTTAGAGATAACCTCATATGGAGTAAATTTACCTTGGTTTGCAAATACACCATAGGCCTGTGCGTGCTCGACAAGTTTGATATCAGCTCCTCCTATAGAAACCGCTGGTCCATACCCTTGCGGATTGTTAAAAGTGGTATATCCCCATTTCTCCATTTCTTTAATAAAGTTGTCTACACCAATCGACTCGATTAAAATAATAGTCGGGATATTTCGAGATTCTACGAGGTGGTATCGAACACTATTTATCCCTCGAAATCCACCTTCGTAGTTCTTGGGAGTATAATTACCGATTTGAATAGGAACATCAGCCAACATAGATCCGGGATAAATTACCTTATCCATAATAGCTTTATAATAAACCATACTTTTCATAGAGGATCCGTACGACTGCAATGTGTCCGCAATATTAACTTTGGGCTCAAACTTACAATTTAGTCCAACAGTACATCCTTCCGGAGATTCTTTGCCAAAATAATCATAAGACCCTACCATTGCTAGAATTTCTCCCGTTTTAGGATCCATAGTAACTAGAGAAGCATTGGATGCTCCAAACTGTTTCCCATAAGTATCTACTCCTTTCTTTACTTGTTCTTCTGCAATTTGCTGATAATCACTATCTAGTGTTGTATAAATCCGTAAGCCCTGTGTTTCTAGTTCTCCAAGTGTGAAGGGCTCCCCGTTATTATAAGCTCTCTGCTGTAGCAATTTTTGTGTGAAAAATACAAAATGGGGAGCATTGATCTCAAATTTAGGTTCTTTGTATACAAGCTCAAAACTTCTAGCTTCATCTATCATCTCTTTTGTTAATGCATCTTTTTTCCCTGTAGATTTTTCTATTTCTTCGTTAATTTTTTTCATATTTTTCTCTAACTGATCAAGAACATACTCTTGTCTTACCTTGACTCTTTTTTGTGCTTCTTCTGGATTGGCAGATTTGGTAGGGGAGAGCCTAGAAGGGTCTTGGGGGATTGATGCAATAATCGCCATCTCAGCAAGATTTAGCTCATCGAGTTCTTTATCAAAATAGAACTTAGATGCTGATGTAACTCCATATATATTACTACCTTCCGGAGCAATCGTAAGATACATTTCTAATATTTCGTTTTTATCACGATCTTGCTCAATCTGTAATGCTAAGATTATTTCTTTAACTTTTCTCTCGATTTTGCGTTCATTGGTAAGAGCAGTTTGTTTGATTAACTGCTGAGTAACAGTACTAGCCCCACAAGTTGCATTACCAGAAGAAAAATACCTAAGTCCACACCTAGCCACTCCAGGAATATCAACACCAGGATGACTATAGAAATCAATATCTTCTGCTGCCAAAAATGACCACTTTAATAATTCAGGAACTTTTTCAATATTTACTGGATCTGCATTTTGGTCCGCAAAAACACGATAGAGTAGGTTGCCATTTCGATCATAGATTTCACTAGCAGAGTTTTTGGGACCAAAGGGTTTGTTTGGACTTGGTAGATCCTCAGTCAATGATTGTACATAGGTTAGTACACCAACAAATCCCACGAAAAAGCCTACAACCAAGAATAAAGCGAATATATAAAAAACCTTCTTCAGCTTCTTATTTAATCCTTTTTTCTTTCTTTTCCCCGCAAGCTTTCCTGCTTTAGACTTCTTTAACCAACTTTGATTTGAATAAGCACGCACTCTGCCTGACGCAGAGTTAGTCTTTTTTGTCCTTGATATTGTTTTTGCCATGACAGTTTGTTTTTAGCCTAACTATTATAGCAAAAATCATATTACTTTGTATTCGAAAACGGATAGATATAGAAAATTATCAATAGGAAACAATCTCTTTCGAAGCCAATGTAATACAAAGATTTTAATAAAAATTAAGCAGAATATTTACAAACACTATCATTTGTATTACACTCGGCTAATTAATAACTACCTTGTTTAAAATACTATTATTTCTACATCTACTTGGATTTGCACTTTGGTTTGGTGCAGGTATTGTAGTGGGGTTGATTAACTCCAAATCACAAAAAAGTAATAATACAGATCAGATATTCACATCAGTAAACCTTATCGACTGGTTATCAAAAAAGATCTTTATCCCTGCCTCTCTACTCACACTAATCTCGGGTATCACTCTAGTAAACATAAGTAAACGAATATCTTTTTCTGATTATTGGATAGTATTTGCTCTATTTGGAACATTTGTTACTTTTATATTAGGGGGGATTATCATTCCCAAATTATCTAAAAAGATAACTTCTTTTACAAAAAAGGATAACAAGGAAGAGTTTTTCCGTACTCATCGAAATCTGATTTTTATATTACACCTAGACACCACAATCATTTTGATTGTTTTCCTTGATATGGTTTTCAAACCTCAAATTAGTAATTTATATTTCCATCTGCTCGTTTTATTGCTACTTTTATCTGTATCTCTCCGTTCCCTAATAGTTAAAAATAAAGCTATAAAAGATAACCAATAAATAAACAGGTGCTCGTACCGGAAGCCGAAATCCATCTTGTGTGCTAGATTAGAAACTATAGAAGAATATAGCCGTATAAAACAAGTAATAGAAAATATAAAACCTCTGAACTCTAAGACAACCCTATATCTTAAATTCCTAGCTTTCCCGTAGAAGAAAGGATGTGAACGACCTGACTGCCCTTAATCCTCAAATATCAACTATAGATAACATTGAACCGAGTGATAGGGGAGAGTATGCAAAAGATAAGTTTTTATTTTTAAATATATTTAAGTCTAGTCTTAGATTATATATAGCGTTGATTAAGAAAATCCGGGAAAATCAGTAATTATATTGCATGATTAAATATCTACTGATATAATCAACAAAATTTTTTATTATTATGCAAAGTTTTAGTTCATTCATTATTATCCTCTTTAGCAACCGTTAACTCGGCGAGGATTGTAATGTTTGAAATTTATTTATCCCGCCAAAAGGCGGTTTTTTATTTTTTTTATATATTACAAATGGATCCAAATCAACCTGATATACCTACAATTCCTGATACAATGGGACCTTCACCAGAAAAAGTATCTCCCTACCACCTTTCTTATGCTGGTCATCAAGCACGCGAAAGATTACTAGCAGAAAAACCAGTAAGTGTTGTATCTCCCATAATAGTAGTGTCCAACACCTTTCCTCCAACACCTAGTGGACTGCTTAGATACGGGGTGGCAACAAGAGAAATATCTACATATCCTTCATATGTGCAAGGAGCACTTTCCTCCCCACCACACACAGGTATAGATTATGAAGTTAGTATGCCTATTTATGAAAGGGAAGGATTACGGGTAGAATCAACAAAAGGTCCGTTTATTAGTGTACCTGAGATTGAGACATATTATCCACCAAAAGTACTTGAAGCATTAACCCAACTATATGAAGAATATAATGATGCATTTAGATCTCTGGTTGACGCTAATAGAGAGTGGGATACTGATTACCAGTATGTCTTAGATGAAAATGGAAACCCGACGAACTTGATGGTACAAATAGATATGAGTGCCTTACCACCAAGCTTTCTAGAAGAAGTACAAAATCTTCCTGTTGATGATGTGCGTGAAATTTTAAGAGGACTGATTTATGAGTTCGAAAACTCACTGGCAATGTACCAACTCCTAGGACGACTATTTCCTGGAGACAATGATTCACCCAGCCTTTTTGATACACAATTCAGAGAGTCTCTATCTGATATACGAGCAACTACTGGCAAGAAAGTAGCAGTGGTAGCCGTGACAGAGCAGAAATACGACGCTATTAAGCAAGAAGAATTTGGGAAATTACCAGAGGAAGAACTACCAGATTCTGAAGTAGAACGATTAACCGGCTTTGACCGTGTATTTAGTCCTCAGGAATTACAGGAATATCATAGACAATGTTTAGAGCAAGGAGAAGACAGTGAATATTTATTTGTTGTACGGTCTTCTGATCCGGTAAGCAAACTTAAAGACCCTGGTTCAGCAACTCCACAATCTTTACTTAATGACACGAAGATGAGAAGATTTATAAAAATGTATTCTTTAACATTAAATATTGATGGTCCCGATACATTACCAGAAAATATGATAAACGATACTAAGGGGTATATGGAAAAAATGGGAATGGGTTTAGAAATTCCAGATGTAAGAGGCTTTAACCGTATATATTCAAAAGGATTTCTAAGAGAAGTAGTATTACAACAATTGAAAAGTTTCTTACCCAAGCCTACATACTACAATACAACACTTAAACAAACTGTCTACGATAGAACTCTCCGTCCTTTTGGGAAAATAAATAGCGGACAATCAGAAGATCCGAACCTTACACAAGATTCACTAATAGCAGATATTGATAGGGCTACCTATCTTAGTATACTAGAGAATTTTCCACTTACAGAGGTCTTTTCGCAAGAAGGGATAGAGGAATTAAAAAGATTAGGTATTCTTTCAGAAGAGGAATTAAATACACCCACAAAAAGTGTTGCGGATATTTTTGGTCTCCAGTTATTAACTCATAAAGACAATAAACTACAACAGAAATCTTTGAAAACAATACAGAAGATTTTAGAAGGTGTGTCACCTGGACATCTAATCGCACCAGAACTGGCAGAACATTTGGCTTTACGCGGTATAGATGTCCAAGAACTCGAAAATGAAACACGGGGTGTAAGATTAAAGCCTATGCTACACTCATATGGGGCTTATGGACATCACACTTTGAGACTACCTGACATAAGAGGTCTTCGAAAAATACTTGCGGAGATACAAAGAAGAGGACCATATATCTTACAACCCGAACTAGATAATCCCATATTCATTATAAATGGAGTCCCCATGGCTGTTATTGACCGCAACTTCTTCTCTATAGTTAATGGGAAGGTAAGGTTTATGGGTGGTTTCAGATCTGCAATGCCACTAGATACATGGGAAGGAGCTAAAAACAATGTTCACGGTAATAACAAAACACACTGGTTGCCAATTTATCCAAAACAATATGATTAAATTAACAAAAGATCTCATAAAACTTAATACCAACCCGGGAAATGTTGAAGAACTAAAGAAAGCCCTCGATCTGTGCTTGCATCAATTGTCAGGATTTCATTTTGAACGATTTCACCGCAACAAAGTAGAAAGTTTACTGATTTATAATACAAAAAAACGACCTAAAAAATTCAAAGTGCTTCTGAATGGACATCTAGATGTAATACCAGGAAAAGAAAGTCAATATAATCCAGTGATCAAGGAAAATAAACTCTATGGTGTTGGCTCTATGGATATGAAGGGAAATGTCGCCTGTTTGGTATCCTCTTTCAAAGATATTGCCGAAAAAGTTGACTACCCACTAGGGTTACAATTGGTAACTGATGAAGAAGTCGGTGGTTTCGATGGTACGAAATATCAGATAGATGAAGGAGTTTGTAGTGATTTTGTTATAGCTGGAGAAACTACAAACTTTAATATCGTAAATGAAGCTAAGGGTATTTTATGGCTTAAAATCTCGACAAAAGGAAGAACTGCACACGGAGCTTACCCGTGGAGAGGGGAAAATGCTATATGGAAAATGCAAGGATTTTTAATGGAATTACAAAAAGCATACCCCATCCCCACAGATGAAGTGTGGAAGACTAGTATAAATTTAAGCAGTATTGAGACCAGAAATCAAAGCTTCAATAAAATACCAGATGATTGTAATATATCCCTAGATATTCGCTACCTACCGGAAGATAATAAGACGATACTACTGAATATAAAAAGCCTCCTACCAAAGGGATTTAAATTAGAAGTACTTGTAAAAGAACCGCCTCTATATACTTCCGCTACTAATCCATATTTAAGTAAACTTAAAAAGATTACTTCAAAACACATACACAAACCGGTCAAGCTATATGGAGCACAAGGCTCATCTGATGCCAGACATTTTACACAAGTTGGTTGCCCCGGTATAGAATTTGGTCCGATTGGAGGAGGAATAGGAACTGATAAAGAATGGATTAGTTTGAATAGTATGCATAAATATAGAGAGATACTTAACGACTTTTTATTATCACTTAATTCCAATAATTAGAAAGCAGTTACAAACTTAAGGGAAAACATTTATTCAGAAGTCATACCCAGTCAGAACCCCAAACTCTATCTTCTTTTCTTTTGAAATAGTGCCATCTGTTGGAGCAAAAACCTTTTTCCCATTTACTATTTGAAACTGGGTACCAAATTTTTGTTTTTTCCCTTGCATTACTAGAGACCTATCGAGAGTTGCAACATAAAGCCATTTAGTAACTTGAGAGCCCATCTTTACCGCCTTTTTAGCAAGATTATGGGCTTTTTTAACATCCTCTATATTGTCCGAATGATGTAGTAACAGTGTACAGTAGTGTAGATTCCATATCTCTTCTAAATCTATCTTACCAGAATCTAGTAGTTCTTTTAGGTTTTTTAGGCGTTTCGTGTCGTTTTTGCTTAGTGTTTCTTCTGAGATTGTGCCTCTTTTAAACTTATTTCGATCCTCTTTATCTTCTAAATAAAGACTTTCTAGTTTGAGGTTTATAGACATCACTATAAATCAATAAAAAGTAATTCCCTCAATTATAACAAAAGAGAAACTGCTATATCGGAGTACTCAAATTTCTCGCAATTGTTGTGCTTGGTCTATTCCGCTATAGCCTATACTAGGTATTTGCGAAGCTACTTTGGGTCTCATTTCTTCGGATAAATCCTTTGAAGTTTCACCATCGGGAAGATTCTCCATAATTTTTATTAAATTCTTATTATTGTTTAGAGAATTATTATCCATTAGTTTTTCAGGAGCATTTTTTCTCATTAACTTTTGAAATTAATTTTATAGTTCAAGAGAGTATATTTAAAACTTTCTTCCCGCCTACAGAAAATAGGTTTCGTGGAGAAATATGGGTAAGATTTTGGACATTTCCTGACACTTCCCAAATTTTCTGCTAGTTGAAAACTGGTACACCATCTAATTGCTCTTGCAAAAACTCACAAACTCGTCTTTTGTTAAAGTGTTTTCATTACCTGCAACATACTGGAAGATCCGCCAACTATCATCTCGCAAAATCGGCAAATAAAATATCTGGTCGGTTAGTTTAGATGCCTGTTTATACGCTTTCTTTAGTTCCTCGAGTTTGATCTTATAGATATTATTATCAAAGCCACCAACTATGTTGGATGATATGTTTACACTCTTCACTTCAAAAATATGTACTCGATTGAAACTATCTTTCATCACAAAATCTGGATAGGAAGAGTGTAGTGCACCAAGATAATACTCGAATTTTATTGGTGAGTTCGCTACATAGTTTTTCCCCCACAGATATATTTGTTTTGCCTCTAAAAGCCCCGGTTCTTTTTCACCGAACAAATTAACCTTTCCGGCTTTTGGATTCTTCTTGCCAACGATTACTCTTTTACCAACCCGTCCATCTTCAGTCATCACATCATCTTTTACAAGATCTTTTAATATGCTTGTCCACGCTCGTTCCGCTTCGCTATCAAAAGAAAATTTTTCTTTTCCGTCTGTTCGCTTCCATACCCAATCACCAATATCTACATAATTGCCATTGTCTGTGTAGTGTGAAGTTAGGGCAAAAGATACCTCAACCTCTTTTCCATTATCATCTGTCACTACTTCCATACTTTTCTCATAATCATTCACATAATGACTACTTTCACTTGCCACCGCTTCAATATTTTCAGTAAACTCCCTCCATTTTGCATAATCACTGGCATATTTTTCTCCCATTCCTCGCACACCATTTTCAGCTTTTATAAAATCCCTCCACAAATAAAAAATAGAATTTGGAGCAGATGCAGTAGATTGCTTTTTCAAAAATGTTATAAGGTCAAAATCAGCTTTTTTGGTAAGAGTTTTAAGACGCGTAGTTTTGATCTTGATTTCATCAGTAATCATAGTGCTGTCTTGCCTTAGCTTTACACCAAAACTCTTTTGCAAATCCTCGGGAACAATCCCCCAAATCCAAGCGGTCATAGCAAGTCTTTGTGCTTCCTCCGATAATGTCTCAAAATCCAGTAGTCGCGGGTTTCGTCGTACTCGTCCCATCACTTGTTCATCAAGTTGTTTGCTCTTGCTATCTCGTATTTGATAGAGCATACACGCACGGGGAATATCCCACCCTTCGGTGATCACCATTTTGAAAATGATGATATCAATGGTACTTGCGTTTTCTTTGGCATAGTCTTTCCATTTGTTCACAGGTAACTTTTTCGCCTTAAATATATCGTTCGTATCGCACTGTTTTTCATCATTTACAATCAGCATCCATTTTAAGTCCACATATTCAGCCTTCTCTAACTCTTTTTTAATCTCTGCTATCTCTGCATCAGCCTTGTCTTTGTTGCTAATCTGGATAATCAGGCATGGGTTTACCCCAAGCAGATTGCGATAATCCTTTTTTACTTCTGTAAATTTTTGTATAGCATCTGCGACTTTTATATCAGGATCATCGATTAGTTCAATATCTTTGATGAGTTTTGCATTCACAGCCATCTCGTTTTTGATCTCTATATCTGGGTGTTGCCCACGAGAGAGTTTTGGTGTAGCAGAAAAATTATAGATTTTAGTAAAAAATTGCTCCGATAAGTTATCCAGATTCTTGGTAGCAATATGGCATTCGTCTTTGATGAGGTACACTTTCTTCTCTAGTCCACCAAGCATCCTACCGCCAGTAACAGTATG
>CAYQRB010000023.1:0-13954 GCA_964420145.1 uncultured Candidatus Saccharibacteria bacterium | reverse complement strand
GTCTACAGATCCTGCTGGTTCTAACACGGTTTCACAAGATTCTATCCCGACTCCTCAAACAGTAGAGAAGAAAGGTAAAAAGTTAAAATCACTAATTGCACAATATATCGTGGTTGTGATCTTGTTTACTATGGTCATAGGAGTTTTTAGTTTGGTGATGTCAGAAGTTGCTAGGTATAGAAATAACATCTACTACTCTAATTTTTCAGAAACAGAGAGACTTTATAACGGTCCTATCACACAGTCTGCTCCTCAGCTAGGGGCTGTTTCTCAAGATAGTATGCTTTATACTAAAAATAGTCTAAATACTACTAAAGTAAAAAGATTTGTAGATAACACAACCTTGAAATCTACGAATGCAGAAGTGCTTATGAATGCTGATTTTGTAAAAAAGGGCCTGACATATCAACCAACATACACCACAAGATTCAATGCTCAATATATACTTAAAAATGAGCTAGAAGAAAACAGTATCATCTCTTTTGATTTTCCCTTTCCAGTTAATATAGACTCTTCGGAAATCAGTAATGCTAGGTTGATAGTGAACGGAGAAGATATCCCAAATGCAAAGTCCAAAATAAATACAAATTCCATAGTAACTCCATATGATTCGTATTACCAAGGTCCCGATCAGAACTTGGCAGACGGATTGAGCTGGGAGGGAGAAATCCCTGCCGGAGGAGAGGCAGTAGTTGTGGTAAGTTACGATACTGTTGGATTATCTACTTTTGATTATCAAGGGATTGAAAACCCTAAAGGAGCACAAGATTTTAATTTCAAAGCTACTATAAACGGTACTAGGTCTTACAATGTAGTTGACGGACTATCAGTTACAGAGAGAGTCTTTGGGGACAACTCTGTAGAGTTAATATGGAACAAGCCTGATCTATACTCTAAACCAAATGTTCAAGTATCAATAGGAGATAAACTAAATCCATCATCACAGGTATCACGAATTTATTTGACTATGGCTCCTGTTTATTTTGTATTTATTATTATCTTACTTTATCTAGCTTATAGATTTGGTAAACACGAGCTTGCTGTATTTGATATTCTTTTATTAACAATCTTGTTTACCGTGTATTTCCCGCTAGTTCATTATCTTTCGAGTTTTACGATTGATCCTACTATTGAGATTTTTAGTAATCTTAAAAATGTACCCACTTTCTCAATGTCTTTGTATGGTGCATTTATGGTTGCTGTTCTGATTATAGGTGGGCTAATGTATTACTTGCTAGGAAAAGTTTCTGGTTTTAGGTTTAGTAGTAAGTTTGGTATACCAGCTATGGTTTTAGCACTTGGATTTTTCCCACTTGTGGTTACTATTCCGGAGTATTCTATGCTCCTTGTCTTGATTGGAGTAGTAGCACTTATGGCAATTATTATACAGGCGAGGGTTCGGACTCTCACCCCTATAGAATAGTACTTTGTATTTTATATTACTTTAGAATTAGTTGTAATTTATGGAAGATGGAAGAAATTTCCTTTGTCCTAATAGTTCAGATGGGCAACATAACTTTCATAGTTATAATAAATGGGATAAACTAGAATACATAGACCAAGAGGGTGGGAGGGTAGCAGTGCGAAGACGCCTCCTTAAACACACATATTGTTTATATTGCGGGCAGGTATTACCGTCTGTCGTATTAGAAACACAGGAACAGAGATACCAAACAATTTAAATAAAGATTGGTCTCAAGATTTGGTTATAGCTTGTGAATCGCTATATTTCAGCTCTCTCTATTTTATTACTTTTTCAAGATTAGGAATTATCTGTTTTTTACGAGAGACTACGCCGGGAAGACTCATCGTATCACCATCGAAATTACTGTTATGAGCTTGCTTTGCTAGCTGTTTCTCTTCATCGGTTACTACTAGTAAATCTGATGAGTTTGTCAATATATTTACGACATAGAAAAACAGATAATCCAGACTTTCTTTTTGTTTAAGTATAGTCATAGCTTCTAGTAGTTCTGGCTTCCTAGATAGTGCGTTTTGGGGTTTTACGGTCTCTACGACTGAAACACGAATCTTTTTACTGCCTAGTGAGAGTACTTTACTATCCGAAAGCAGTATATCTTCTGCTGACATTCCTGACAGGTCGGATTTGGCACTAAAGAGTTCTTCTGCGTATTCGTCTATGTTTATACCTGTTTTTTCAGAAAGTTCGGATAGTGCGGAGGTATCATTTTTAGTAGTTGTTGGACTGGCTAGTTTTAGTGTATCTGAGATGATTGCTGACATTAGAAACCCGTAAACCCATTTAGGGGTATCAGAAGGGATCTCGTGCTTTATCATTTCCCAGACAAGTGTGGCTACACAGCCGTATTTACGAATAGTCATATTGAGGGGTTCTGAGGTTGAAAGACCACCAACGAGTTTGTGATGATCAATTATCTCTAGGATATTTGCTTGTTTGATACTTGGGAGGAGTTCTTCGGGGTTGTTTGTGTCTATGAGTACTACTTCCTCTCCTTCTTCGAAATTGGTAATTAGTTTTGGTGTTGCTATATCAAACTTCTTTAAAACATAGGATGCTTCTTTGTTAATTTCTCCTGTAACTACTGCTTCAGCGGGAGTTTTACGAACAGTATTTAGAAACCAGGCATACACAAGAGGAGTACAGGTAGAATCTGTATCGGGAGCCAGATGACCGACAACGAGTATAGACATAGGGTATATTTAAAAATTAAAGTTCTTTGGGTAATTGTAGCCAAAGATAAGTATAGATTTTATCAATTTATTGGTAGGATAGTAAACGGATTGAGGATGGAAAGTTGATTGTGTTACAAAGTTCGTAAGATTGGTATAATATATTTATGATATAATGAAGGGTTGTAAATTTTAAGAAAATGGCTGGAGATACAGAGATACCAGGGATTTCTGCAGAAGATGTGGAGTCCAGGATAAATCAGGTTTTTAATAAAAACCCTAATGCTAGGGCTTCATTTGATTTGGGTAACGATGAAAGACGAAATCCGAATCTAAATGTTTTTGATTTCTATGTGGGAAAAGTAGAGGATGGAAGACCATCATTAAAAGATTTGTTCTTTTTACCAAAAGAGGGTGAAGATTGGGTAGATGGTTGGGTAAACTTCTCCACTCCTGAAGAGGTGGAAAACCAATTTGCCTTTTATTTGGGGGCAAATTATATCTCCAGTGAAGAATACTTGTTGCTTATAGATGCAATGAAATTGACACGGCAAATCCACGGGAATATAAAGAGAAAAGATGGTCTTCGAAGATCTCTAAACGGTCATATATTACCAGGTATGAGAGTTATATTTGATAATCGTTCCGAAATAATCCACTCTATACTACAAGACGAAGACAATCAGGCAGGCTCTTTTTTTGATATAGTATTTACATTTTTGTCTCATGATTGGTTGGAGGATTCTAGAGATAAATTTTTGACAGGAAAGGTAGAAGATTTCCCTCTACATTTGGTGGAGAGAATCCGCACCCTATCTCACTTTAAGGGAAACGGGGTAGATATAGAAGAATATAGTCAAAATATTAAAAACAGTGGGAAGGTAGTAAAGTTGGTGAAAATGATTGATCGTATGATGAACTTGTTAGATGATCAAGGGAGATCTCCCTCTCTTGCTGTATTGCGTAGCTTGGAGGATGATCCCCGTGGTCCAGGTATCCAGTCTAAACAAGATAGATATATAGAAGAAACAGAGAGATATTATTTAGATATTTTTAGAGATGCTAATTTACCCTTGTTTAATAAGTTTGAGCAAGTACTTAACTTGGTAAAAGAGGATAGTAGTATATCCAAGAGTTTTCTTTCCTTTGTTCGTGGTGAAGCGTTTGACTGGATAAAAAGAAAAGGGAAGAGTTCTACAGATGTAGATTTCGGTGAGGGTGCAGGGTCAAGGAGGGAACGATCTGCAGAAGAAAAAATTAAACATATAGAACGAATGGTTGAAGACTTAGAAAAGAATGCATCTGAATATGGAATACTGTTCTCAACCGGAATGGTAGGTGCTATATATCTGCATGACTTAGTAAAGGATGGTGATTTTGTTAATCGTATGCGTAGTAAACTAAGCGAACTAGATCAAGAAGACAAGGAGTCGCAGTCCATTGCCAGATTACTTAGATATTCACTAGGGATTGCCAGGGGTTCTAGACAGATTGAGGACCAATCAGTAATTAGTGGACATTTAATAAAAAGATTGTATGGTAATACTTCGGAGGATATAGGGGAGTTATTAGGTGATATCTTTGCGAAACCACCTGAACAAGAGAAGATAACCAAGGTAAATAGACGAAGAAAAGCACAAGAGTCATTTGAGAAAAGAAAACTAGAATTATATAGGCTTACCCCATCCCCTAATAAAATTAATTTTAATGTTTTTAGAAAGATATTAAGACTTGATGTGGAGGCAGTTTTGTTGAGATCTCTTGAGGTTATCGATAATATAAAGAACCCGCCTGCGTTTGATCGTACCTATGTATGGAGAAACTGTCAAGAATCGTTGTACTTTCTTTTTCCTTTACTCGAAGCTTTTGGTCTAAAAGGTACATCTAAAGCTTTGAAAAAGGAGATAAATTCACATATATATGGAGTACTGAGAGGACAAGACTTTGTAGATGAAGCACAAGAAATGATAGATCAGGTTCATTCTAGACCGGAGTTAGGTATTATTGAGGACATTATAACAAGGATAGCTGGAGGGGATTCGGTAATTGAATTTGATACAAAAGGTATTGGTTCGGTATTACCCAAATTCGGGGAAGAGGGTCGTAGTGTTACCACAGATGTAAAAAGATGTCGGATTATTTTCCCTCTGATTACTTCAGACAAAGATTTGTTAGAGGAGGCAGTTAAAACTATTCAAGCGATAGTTTTACAGGCTAGAGAACAAGGTGTAAATATCAATATCTATAGACCACAAGAGAGTGTAGAGGGGAAAACCCCAAAACAGCCTATCAGAATATCCCTAAAAGAAGAGGGGATTGGTAATGTGGCAAATGGATTAATTACTAATCTTAAAGAAAGTTTAGGAATTCCAGAAATGGAAAGTTTATATGAATTCCCCCAAAGACCTACAGATTATGCTGATGTAAAAGTTGTTTTTCAGATTATTCCTGATGATGCCAGTAATCCAATTTATTATGAGGTGATATTGGTTGATTCAAATAGACATTTAAACAATACTTTTGGCTCTGCATCCCGAACTTACAAGGAGATTGGAAAGAAGAGAGGGATAGTAGATCCTTTGCGAGAAGAGCTAGTGATTCTGAGGGAATTGGGTAGAAGGGCAATGGCTTATGCGATGTATTCATACAGAAATCTTTTCTTAGCTCCAGCTAGTCGAATGTGGCTTAGGGATCGTAAACTAGAAAGGATGGGTAGTGATGTAACTCCCGAAGGTGCTGGAGAGGATATATTAGATGGGGTTCTGATGAGACGACTTGAGTATATTAATGCATAGTTATGTGTGTAGATAGGTTTGAAAAATATTTCAGAAGAATTAGAATTTGTATAAATAAATATTTTACCCCACTTTGCTTTACAAAAGTTGCGAAATGTATTATAATCACGCCAATTTAATTGTTATTTCTTTTTTTATATGAAAAATCATCGAAAGCTATTTAGAATTTTGTTGACTAATATCTTGTTTGTTACGACTACCCTTGTCTTTTTATCTGTTTATACAGGTTCTGGACTTGTTTATGCTAGTCGTAGTGAAGATGATAGAGATCATTGTTATAGTGATTTTGGTGTTAGCCATAAAAAAGACAACAATAATGGTTATAATAACGGCTACAACAATTGCTACAATAATGGTTATAATAACGGCTACAACAACGGTTATAATAATGACTATAATAATGGCTACAACAATGGTTATAACAATGAATGGCAACCAGATTCTAATTGTCAAAAGCCAACACCAACCGTTCTTCCTACTGTAACACCAGAGCCAACCGTAACTCCGACACTAGAAGTTACAGTTACGCCAACAGTTGAAACTACCGCTACTCCTACAGTTAACCCAACCATAATGCCTACCGTTGCCCCAACAACAGGTGTAACACTAGCTCCTACAGTAATGCCAACAGGAAATGTATTAGGTACACAAGATTCTAAAAACGGACAAGGGGTGTTAGCGGATACTGGCTTAGGTCTGTATACGGCTTTTGGAATAGGTGCTACTCTTTTGGGTTCGATGATAATGGTAAACAAAGGATTTACCAATACTAAGAAAAAGTAAGTAAGTATCAGTAAATTTTAGAAAGGAGCCTTCGGGCTCCTTTGCTTTTGTATATTAAAGATGGTAACTAGAAGTTATGAAGGCGATGAGTTTATGTAAGATATATTGATCTTTGTTTTATATTTAATACCCAAAATAAATTCTCAATATTTTTGCTTTCATAGGATAAACTTGTTAAAATCCATAATAATTCATATATTTATTTTTTATACTCCACTTAGTATGAGGAAAAAATATCTCCCTATTTTGATAGTTGTCTCTCTTTTTTTTCAAATGGTCTCGCCTATTTTGGGTGCAATGCCTAGCTGGGTCAAGACCGCTAGTGCACAAGACAACGGTCCTGTATGTAGTCCCGATATAAATTTAGTTGTTAATGGTGGTTTTGAGTTTCCATCGGTTACCAATCCCAAACTGTGGGATATTTATCCTGATGGAACTGCAGGATTAGGATGGAATATTGAGTGGTATGGTGGATCTGGAGACTTTGCTGGAATGACTAGACCTACAAAAGCACTTCTAGAGCTACATAAAGGTGTTAATAGTTGGTCTCCTCAGGAAGGTAGTCAGTATGCCGAGTTAGATACTGATTGGTTTGGTCCAGATAGTACTGTAGAGGGAGAGCCCTCATCTGTTAAAATTAGCCAATCAATCCCAACAAACCCTGGATATAGGTATAAAATAGAGTATAGTTTCTCACCGCGACCTAATACCCCTGATACCAACAATAACCTTGAATTATCTTGGAATGGAGCTTCTGTAGAAACTCATTCTGCTACAGGAGGTGTAAATACCGAGTGGCAAAGTTATGCAAAAGAAGTAACCACAGACTCATCAAGTACAGTTTTAGCATTTACTGACTTAGGAACCCCAGATTCTTTTGGAACCTTCCTAGATAATGTAAGTGTAAAGTGCTTAGGACCAGTTCCAACACCTACTGCTGAACCAACAGTATTTCCAACATCTACTGTCGAACCAACAGAACTTCCAACACCTACCAGCACAGTAACTATGTGTAAGGTTGATAAAAACCAAAACCCTCTTGAGGGCTGGAATCTACAACTACTTGGCTCAAAGGTGGAATCTGTTATGGTATTACCAGATGATCTTATAGGAGGTAGTATTACCCCTTCCGAATCTAGTGTTTTACCACTAGATGATTATGTACTATTAGCTTCAGGTACTTATAAATATAGAGGGGGTACAAATCTAGAAACTGATCCCGGATATTCTCAAAGACTAGAATCAGATGGTTTTACCGGTCCATATTTCCCTTGGATAAATATTATGGATTTGGGCATTCCTGGTGCTTTGGGGATTACGGTCAATGGTACTCCTACTGATTGGGGATATTTCTCCCCCTCTCATCAGTATGCTAGAGGGTATCATGATTACTCGGGGAAGTTTAGCTTTACTTCTCTCGACGACCAGATTAATGACAACAAAGGCTCCATGAGTGTAGATATTTATAAAGGGTTCTCTGGATTAACCGGAGAAAACGGTTGTGTAACCTTTGAAGGTGTACCTTACGGGCAATACACTACAGATGAGATACTAAAACAGGATTGGGAAAATATTTCCGGAAAAGGAGATACTGTTAGTGTGGATCAACCAGAGGAAACTTTTACTTTGGTTAATCGTACAATTCCTAAACCTGCTAAATTACAAGCATTTAAGGTTGTTTGTACCGAAGAAAAATATCTACCAAACAATGTATTTGGTGGAAATATTACAGCACAAACAGCACAGGATTGGGTATCTCAAAGCGATGGAAAGTGTAGATTAGAACAGGACTGGAAATTTCAGTGGGCACCACAAGGAAGCGGGACATCTGGTAGTTTCCAAACCAATACGACAGAGCTTGAGAGTCCGTGGACTACATTTAATGCAGGTACGGTAGTAGATATCCCGGTAGAGCATTTGGGGAAAAGGGTAGAAACAAGAGAGGTTTTCCCCAACAATAACTATGTTCCTTTCTCCAATAATGGCAATGTAAGTGCAGAATTCTGGTGTACTAATGATGGAGTAAACTACGATAACTGGGAGTGGTTAAACGGGTTACAAGAAGATCGCATATACTACTGTGTCGGCTTTAATGCTCTAAAAACAGGTTCTATTACTGGACATAAATATCACGATCAAAACGGTAATGGTATAAAGGATCATGGAGATAAAGGTATGAAAAACTGGGAGATAACTCTCTATGATGCGGAAGGTCATGTATTGACTACGACTTCTACAAAGAGTGACGGATCTTATAAATTTAATGGTCTTCAACCAGGTGAGTACTATTTAAGTGAAACACAAAAAACAGGTTGGGTACAAACAAACCAGGATTTACCTGAAAACGGGAAACTAGGACCTATTACCCTAGAATATGGAGAAATCGAAGGTAGTTGGGATTTCTTTAATTTCAAATATGGAAAAATATCAGGTTTTAAGATAGAGGATTATGATGCAAATGGAAAAAAGGATAAGTGGGATTTTGGGGTTAAAGGCTGGGGAATATCTCTATGGCAGGAAACAGGCGTGGAATCTGGCCTAGATATGACGGATATCAAGGTAGGTGATAAAGAGACAGATTTCTTTGGATCATTTCATTTCGACAACCTAGGGCCAGGAACTTATTACATCACAGAGGAGACAAGAGAGGGGTGGTTTCAGACATCTCCATTGGATCCAGGTTATCACACAGTTGTGATAGATGAATCAGGTGAGATTAGTAGATCAAACATCTTTTTGAATTATAAAGGTGGGGAGATTTGGGGATTGAAGTTTTTTGATATTAACGGAAATGGGAAGTTTGATCAGGATGAGATAAAGGGTGGAAACCTTCTTAATGGCTGGAAAATTACCCTGTATGATCAAGACTGGGATTTGGTTGATGAGAAAACAACAGGTGTTCCTGTTACTGGGGCTTTTAGATTTTCGGGATTGAAAGTAGGAACATATTATATTTGTGAAGAGTCTCGTGATAACTGGCTCCAGACTAATCCAACGGAAGATAATGGTGTCTCAAGTGAGTCAGAAACCTCACATTCACCGTATTGTTTTACAACCAATATCTCTAGATCTAGAGATATTGATTTTGACTTTTGGTTCGGAAATACTGAATTGAGTAGTATTAGTGGTTATAAATGGCTAGATTTCGATGGAGATGGTGAATGGGACAAGGAAGAAGATGGGTTAGAAGATTGGTCGATTCGACTATCTAGAGTTGGTGTAGACGGAGAGCCTATTGAGGTGCTTACAGATGAAAAAGGTTATTACGAGTTTTCAGGATTGGTTTCAGGGGAGTATCAGGTTTGTGAAGAGTCCAGAGAAGGATGGCTACAGACTTATCCTGTAGCAGTAGAAAATGAAGAAGACTGTTATAGTGTTGTGATTACAACTCCAGGTCAAGAAGAAATTGATAAGAATTTTGGGAACTTTGAGTTAGGAAAAGTAAAAGGATATAAATGGGATGATGATAATGGTAACAGAGAGAAAGATTGGGGAGAGCCTAAACTCTCCGGCTGGACAATTGAGCTTCATACAACGGAGCCAAGTGATGTAGCCGAGGTAGCTCCTCTCGATACAGAGATTACAAACGAAAACGGAGAGTATATGTTCTCTAACCTGAAGCCAGGTACATATTATCTTGTAGAGATAACACAAGCTCCATGGATACAAACATATCCAGTTGACCCTCATTATCATACTTTCACCATCTCTACCTCTGGGCAGGTTGAAGATGATAAGAATTTTGGAAATAATCTTACTGCAGATCTCTTGGTTACTAAGACCACAGAACTAGAAAGTGCAACACCAAACTCTTTGGTAACCTATAAAGTAAGTGTTAAAAATATTGGAACAGAAGGTATTGGGGCAGAAGGGGTAACAGTGTGGGATGATATTCCTGTAGGAGTGAACTATCACTCTTCAAGCCCAAACGGAACATATAACTCTGTTCTAAGAAGGGTAACTTGGACGATTCCTTCCCTAGCAGTAAATGAGGAATGGGTAGCTGATATCACAGTATTTGTCCCTACAGATTTAAGTGATGAAATTACCCAGATAGTTAACAATGTGGAAGCTAAGAGAAGTTGCCAGATAGGACTTCTACCTGCAACAATGGAGCCTATAACAGAGCCTGTTATAGAGTTTTGTGAAGACGACCCTACTCCTGAGAACAACAGAGCTTCTTCAACAGTTGCAATCTCAAGGGTGTTGGGTGAAGATACGGATAGAAATAAAGAAGTAGGGAAAGATAAGAGCACAGGAAGTATCAAAGGAATAACGGATAGTATAGGAAAGGTTTTAGGTGCTAGTAGCAACTTACCAGCTACCGGGAGAAATATTTTTGTCCCAGTCGGAGCAGGGATGGTACTTTTGGCAGTGTTAGTAGTCCTTAATAAAAAAGGATTACGCAAAAAAGCTTGATTATTTAGGCCCGCCCTTAACTTTTAAAAGTTAAGGGCGGGCTTCCTGTTTGTATTATTACTCCTCTTTTTTTATCTTTAATGTTTGTGTTGAGTCTAGGATAGATTATGGTTTAATATATTCCGATGACTACCAACAAATACCCCAAAATATTCTTTTTATTAATTTTGCTATTTATCTTGCTTCGGATACCAAGTCTTTTTGAGTGGTTATGGTATGTAGATGAGGGCTTTTATGCAACTCAAGCAGAGGCGATCTTAAGAGGGAAAGAGTTGTACTTAGAGGCGTGGGATCATAAACCTCCTCTTATGGTTTGGATATATCTGTTTGGCGGAGTATTTGGCTGGGATATAGGTTATCCTTTGATTAAAGTTTTTAGTATTATCGCAGGTATTATTACTATAGTTTTGCTTAGAAAATTGATGGTAAAAGAAGACATCACTGTTAAGATACAAATGTATGTTATTCTCCTTGCGGTATTTTTACTAGGTACTCCAATTTTAGAAGGGAATGTAGCAAATACTGAGTTGTTTTTTATCCCTATTACCGTTGCTATTCTCTATCTTTCACTTTATTACCGAAAGGCAATTTTGGTTGGTCTTCTTTTGTCTTTTACATTTCTGATCAAACCTCAGGCGTTTATAGAAGGAGTAGCAATCATTTCTCTTGTGGCAATCTTTGATTTTATATCAGTTCGAGTAGATCAGAAAAATGAGCTATCTAAATCAAACGATAACAACACTCTCCTCAGGTTTGACTCTAGGTATTATTTCGGTTTAGTTTTTACATTCTTGGGGATTATAGGTGTTTATTTTATGTATTTATTGATTAACAACTCATTTTATGCTTTTCTAGACGCAACATTTATTACTAATTTTCTCTACATTGAAAACGAAAATGGTGCAACAGAATGGAATATATTTAAGTTAGTATTAGCTTTTATATTTTTTGTATGGATTTTGTATAAAATCAGACAGGGAAAGTCTCCAAGTATTGGGAAGACAGGGTTTGTTATCTCGGTAGTAATTGTTTTAGATATTACCCTTGTTACCCTATCTGGTCGGCCATACCCCCACTACTTAATCCAGCTTGTTCCCGTAATGCTACTAGGGTTTGCTTTATTTATAAAAAATTCTAAGTTTTCTCTCAAACAGTATTTTGCAATATCTCTTACATTTGTGTCGTTAGTACTATTTCTGTTTAGTAGAGGTCTTGATATAGAGGTGGTTGATAGGTATCGACTTGAAGGACACTTGAAATATTATTTTGACTTCCCCCAATATATGCTCGGGAACACTTCCACTCATAGTTGGTTCTGGAAAAAACACGATTATTTTATACCGACCAATGCTTTAATAACCCATTTTGAGGACAACTATAATGGTTTAGACTACTATTATTATGGAGAGCAACCGTGGATATTTACCCAGCTTAATGGTAACTTTGTCAATAAATATCTGGTTTGGTATCATCTTGACTACTCAGTGAAGAAGATGACGGAAGGAATAGAGGGGAGAGATAAATCTATGATTGTCATAGTTGATGATGATTCAAGAAGGAAGCGACCACAGTTTTTTGCCGATCTTGAAGATAAGTTTACATTTATGGAGCAGATTCATAATTATAAAATATATGTGAATAATGGGAAGTAAAGAAGTCTTTTTATCCGTTGTTATTCCTCAGTACAATGAACTTTCTAATTTAAAGAAAGGCTTGCTATACGGAGCTTTTGATTATCTCAAGACCTTAGATTTTGAGTATGAGGTTTTGATAGTAGATGATGGCTCTACGGACGGAAGTTTAGAATATCTTGAAAATAACTATAAAGATATTCCATTTTTGAAGGTTATAAAAGCAAAACACGGAGGGAAACCTGTTGCGATTTACGAGGGAATTAAGCAATCCAGTGGGAAATATATACTCTTTACTGATATGGATCAATCTACGCCATTACCTGAGCTAGAGAAACTACTACCTTTTATACCGAAATATAGAGCCGTAATAGGGTCGAGAGGAAACAAACGGATATCTGCGACTATGTCTAGGAAGATTGCAGGTAAAGTTTTCAGTAACTTTCGGAAGCTTTTTCTACTTAGAAATATTGACGATACTCAGTGCGGATTCAAGTTATTCGAATATAGTATTGTTAAAAAAGTTTTCCCTAAACTTCATATTTTAGGGAATAAAAGTATAAAAGGTTGGTCTGTATCTGCTTTTGATGTAGAGTTACTTTATTTAATAGAGAGATACGGCTACAAGATTAAGGAAGTAAAGGTAAAATGGCAAGATCAGGATATATCAAATACCAAGAATCGTAAGTTTATACACGAGTCTCTAGATATGATTAAGCAAATACTTATGGTTGTGTTTAGGAAAATTAGCGGGAGATACGATACTTAGATAATCTTCCTAAGTATGTATTAGGAGTTATGAGAAGCTACCAACAGAGTGAAAATTCTGCTATCATACACTTACTATGTCAGAAAACAACAAAATCAAAACAGTGGTTTCAGGAATAACTCCAAGTAGTAGCAAACTGCACATCGGGAACTTCTTTGGTGCAATAAAGCCACATCTGGAATTACAGGAATTAGTCCAGGAAGCGTATTATTTTGTGGCTGATCTTCATGCACTCACAACCGTGCAAGACAAAAAGATCCTGGAGGATAATATTTTGAAGGTGGTTGTCGACTATCTATCTTTGGGGTTAGATACCGACAAAATAGTTTTTTTCCGACAATCACAAATTCCGGAGCATTCCGAGCTTGCAGTAATTCTTGCAAATACTGTTTCTTATGGACAAATGAAACGCATGCACGCCTTCAAAGACAAACTTCAAGAAGGGGCAAGTAGAGAGAGTGTTAATATGGGTCTTTTCAATTATCCGATTTTGATGGCTTCTGATATTTTGTTATATAAACCCGACGGGGTTCCGGTTGGTGAAGATCAGAAACAGCATGTAGAGTTGACAAGAGATGTTGCCGAGAATTTCAATAAAATATTCAAAACTACTATATTTAAATTGCCTGAGCCAATAATTGCGTCAAAGGAAATATCTAGATTGGTTGGAACTGATGGAAAACGAAAGATGAGCAAAAGTCTCGGTAATGTGATCGGGATATTTGATGATGAAGAAGTGATCAAAAAACAGATCATGAGTTGCTATACCGATCCAAACAGGATAAAGCCCACTGATCCTGGGCAAGTTGAAGGGAATCCAATTTTTCTTTTTCACGATTTACTAAACAAAGATACTGAGGAGGTGAATGACTTAAAAGCAAGGTATCGAGCTGGAAAAGTCGGCG
>CAYQRB010000022.1:0-15194 GCA_964420145.1 uncultured Candidatus Saccharibacteria bacterium | reverse complement strand
TACTAACAAGATAATCTATAACATCCCTACCAGAATATTTAGGAATTGTTGTATCTATAATAATAATATCTGGAGAGGTAATATAGATATATCCAAGCCCCTCTATCCCGTTATTTGTAGAAAAAACACTAGGAGTAATAGCAAACTTTTTGGAAATAACAGAAAGAAAGACCTTGACGATCTGACGGATAGCGAAATTGTCGTCTATTATGACGATCCTCTGATTCATATGTATATGTTATTCTTCTATAGTTTAGACCAAACCGAAAATATTGACAACAAACCTTGTTTATTTAATATAGAAAAACTTAAAACAGAAGATTTAACTACTTATGGAGAAGGAAGGTTTTTGTCATTCCAGTTTCCGATCTTTTTGTTCATAATCAGATTTTTTTGACCAAAATAACCTTGCTCTCTCTCCCCAACCTGCTTAAATCCAAGCCTGAGATAGAACGAAGCAACAGCAGGATAGGTATAGAGTTCTATCAGATGTGCATTTCTTTTGATTGCAAAGTTCTCATACTCTCTGTATAAAGCAGTGCCCACCCCGTTTTTACGATAGTTTGGACTCACTCCCAGCCAGCTTACAAACCCTACTCCGCCATAAGTATAATCCCCGATAACAAAGCCTACTATTTTGCCCGAGTCTATAGCTAAATAAATATTTCTAAAAAACCTCTCTAACCAGAGGTAAAATTGTCCTTTGTTATAGTCTTTGGTAAGGAAATGATTGATCAGCTCAGGAGAATACCCTGCATAGCCCTCATACATTATTTCACTAAAAAGCTCATAAAAAGGATCTATATCTAGTGTGGTTGCTTGTTTGATTACCATTCTTTCTTAAAGAACTTACGACTTGAGAAAGGATTGTGTTTGTTCGAATTGGTAACCAAGTAATTTAGTAACAACGGCTTCACTTTCACAAACAAAAATATAGAGTAAAAAACAGCCAAGATATATATTGTAACTAACGGCATATACTCCGTATCTATTAGGAACAATGCCAGAAGTAGCAACCCCAAAGATAAATAATACTTCTGATATTTATATAAAAACCTATCATTACTCTCCTCAACCTCAGGAGTTAGTTTCGAAGCAGGCTTAAAGAAAAGATCTCTAGTTAAAAATATATTCAAAAATAATCCAAAAACAAAAGTGGTCAAAGTATATATGATCAAAGAAGAGGTGATCTGAATATTAAAAATCTCTAAAGAATTTAACAATAAAAACAGTATCAGGGTGAATGATCCCGCAACAAGAAGCTCAGTAAGTAAAAACCAGATTAGTTTTTCTCTAGTAATCCCGCTACCTTTAAGTTGATAAGCTATTAAGATTAAGTAAATAAACATAGTGATATATAGTGCGTAGATTATCCTATCTGTAATCAAAACCAAAGTGGTCGGGTTATATATGAATACCCGAAACTCCTCTAACTCTCCAAAAGCAGTAGTTAGATCATCCTCCATCGCCTTCAAATCATCTATTGAGACATTTTGATAATAGATATAAAACTGTCCACCCTCTAGAACATCGATTCTAGAAAATTGACGAATATTTTGTAATTCTTTTTTTACTTCGTTAACGGATTTTTCGCTAGTAATTCTCATAGAAATCACATTGGCACTCGAATAATCAACCCCCATATTTAATCCAGAATAAGCCACAAAGCCAAGTAATAGTAAAATCGGTAAAAACCAAAGAATTATAATTTCTTTTGGAGTTAAGTTTTTCACTTTATAATATTTTTAGAAAATAGATTAAATATTACCCTGAAAAAAGCAATTTTATAAATCAGCCATACCAATACCCCCAAAAGTATCACTTGGATAAATTGATTTACAGAGACAGTAAGTAAATTATCAAAGAACATCGCTATTGGAGCAATAACCGCTATGTAAATAATTGCCCTCCAACCACCAAGTGTATATTTTTCTATAAACTCCTCCATATCTTTTTTTGAAGAAGTAAATTTGGTAGAGGAAATTATCAAAATAATTTGATTTAATAAAAACGCAAATGTCATCACCATAGACGCTGATACCAAAGCTAAGCTAAGATTAAGATTCAATATTTTTTGTAATGCTATAAATACCGCCAAATAAACATATAAAGCTACCAATACATAAAATGACTTCCTACCCATAACGACTAGCAGAGCAACGCTGATAATAAGCAATACACTACCTGTCACTACTTTTAGATTATACAAGGCTTGTTCTCCTAGTACAGGGTTAATCCTAAGTGTTTCTCCTGCAATCACCAGAGGCTCGAGGTTTGGAGTACCCATAGTCGCAGCCAGTACAGAGTTGTTAAGTTTGGTATCATCAAAGAGAGTATAGAGTAACAGTCTATCGGTTTTCTCGTATGGATTTATATAATAGCCACTAGCTTGGACTGCGACAATCGATCCGTCCAGAGTAAAGATCAAGGGCATATTACTTGAAGTATTAGCAAGTAAGGCTTCTTGCAAAGCTTCTTTTGCTTCTGGTTTTACTACCAGAAGAAGACCGAAATTATTGGGTTGTTTGGGATCACTTGTATAAATGCGTGAATCCGAAACCACCTTAACACTTAAGATATCCTCATTAGTAATACCCGCACTTTTCCGACCATCGAGAATAGAGCCTGTAGCGCTCTGTTCGCTTTGCTCTGCTTCGGGATCATCTACTAGGATATCTAGCTCCCCAGGACTAGTCAGAACCTGGATAATGTTACTATCTATTGGTTCAGGAGTAGTTAGATGTAGCTGAAAAACCTCATCTTCTAAGTTATAAAAACTTGTTAGCTCAAAATCTCTAAGACCAATGATAGCCATTCTCTGAGCTATAATCTTTTCCGTTTCTCGAAACTGTTCGAGTTTGTTGTCTTCAACACCTTGTAGATAGACATCTAGTACAACTTTATATCCGCCTTGCAAATCCAGTGCTGGTCTATATTCAAAATACTGAGTAATTAGACCAGAAATAAAATCAACCGGGTTGATATTTGTAATTTCATAGATTTTTCCTCGAAATTGAAAAGATATAGTAGGAATTGCTATCGAAACAGCAACTATAAAAAAAACCAAAGCTAATAAAGCCTGTAATTTCTTTACCATTCTTGAAAAATACTAAACAAGGCTAATTCTATCATTGTAGTACCGATATATTCAACTTATAGAGTAGATTACCAAGCGCCACCACCGCCACCACCACCTCCTCCTCCAGAGAAGCCTCCCGAAAAACCACCACCACCACTCCAGCCACCACCCGTAAAACCTCCACCGGTAGAATTGACCGATGTAGTCATAGCTGTAGCTGTCGTAGTACTAAAATTAGTCATAGCGTTTGCTAGATAAATTGTAGTAAATGTATCCCCACTTCCCTCATACCAGTCTGGCTTCCCCTTATAAATATCTTTGAATTTATCCGCCCATTGTTTCTCAATCCCAAAAACTATTGCGTAAGATAAAAACTTCTCAAATGTTTCAGGAGTAAGGTTTTGCACACGGTATTTCTCAGCTGTCTCCATATACATCTTAAATCCGAGTACTTTGTGAAATACTTCTGAGCCAACCTTTGTTTTGGCAGGCATATGTCTAGCAGTAAAAAGCATAACTATACCCCATATTCCTACCGAAATAGTGGCTCCGATAAAAATCGGTACTAATCCATTTGCCATTGCAAGCAACACCGCAAACAGAATAAACAAAAGTGCTAGTCCAATGTGCTTCATCAGTGTCTTCTCAGGACTCTCTTTGAAGTATTTTCTATCTACCATCTCCTCGTATACTTTAGTCCGAATACCAGGGTATTTAGTATAAAAGTTTTTTTGCAAGTCTTTGGTTGTAACTCTATCTTTAGTGCTAAATATGGAATCCATCAGCTCCTTTTCTGGCTCTGTTAGATCTGAGTAGTCTTTTAGCTTTAATAGTTCGAAATTAGCCTTTTGTATTTTGATACCCAGAACCTGCTTTGCTTTAAATTCTATAATTTTGATATAGCCTCGATACGCCAGATCGATAATACTAGCTGTTATATCAACCATATCTACCTCTTCATCTTTTAGAGATCCTAGTATATATGGGGGTACACCATCAGGAGGGGTATACTCAGGAACCACAACCTGGTTTACAGTGTGATCCCTACCTTTACTTCTCCAATACCTATAAATCACAATCAATCCCACAGGAAGAAACAGCAAACTCAAAGTATTTATAACAATGATCCCGACTAGCTTGATGTACTCTGCTCTTGTTAGCTCCAGAAATACATCCAGATCCCTCTCCTCCCCTGGCTCAAGCTCAAGATCGAATGTTTTTGAAATTCTGTTTTTAGCTGAAAACTCGAGTTTAGTTTGACCTGGAGGAAGACCTGCTAGTCTATTTTTAACTTCTGAAAGAGTAATATCGTTATTGATTTTGATATCTTGAATCTTGGGACTGAGTTTAAGATTTAGGGTTACATATTTATCAATCATCCCTTTGGGGAGTTTTTGTAATATGGTGAAATTATCAAGTGGTAATAGGTTTTGTTTCCAAATCTTGACAGTTTTGCCTTCGTTTCTCGTCTCCACTCTATAATCATCTCCATGACCGGGAATCCGCAGACTTTGTGCAGAAACATCAACAACACCCGGATAGTTAAGGGTAACTTCTACATTTTCTACTACCGCATCTCTTTCTCCGAAAACAGCATTCCAATAAAGCATATCATAATCTTCAAAATAGCCTGGTGCACCAAAAACCATATATTTGATAGAGAACTTCAACTGCTCATTATTAAAATCCCTGCCTTCTTCAGAGAACACCCACTGTATACGAAATCGCTTATCCAGATCCTTAAAAGTAGTGGTAACAATATATTTATCGGGAGGAATAATTGCATTTCCCTGGCTATCTCTCACAATCTCATCCTCTGATGCTGGTGTTAGTATATTCCCTTGATCATCTCTTACCTCTAAAATCTGTAAAAACTCAAAACCTCCGCATACCAGAGCAGAATTGCTCTTACACGAGTTGACTCTATTTTCGTCCTCTAGAGCAATATCTCGAAAAACTGCATGATACACCCCATTAAACCGATAAGTAATATCTTCCGTTACAATCATTGTAGAGTCCTGGTTTTGATCAATATTTACATTGACTGATTCGTATACATAGCTACGATCTTGTGCAGACACCTTTGCACCTAGTAATACAGGAAATAATAACAGCAATGCAACCGAAAGAAAGAAAACAAAGAAAATAGTTGAATTTGATCTTCTAAATATTGAGGTTTTGATCATTATTTATCAGAAAAATCGACTTTGACATTAGCTTTTTCAGCTTCATCAGCTTCAAAAAATTCTTTATTTTTAAATCCCAAAAATTTTCCTACAAGATTATTGGGAAAAACAGAAAGCTTGAGATTAAACTCTCTAACCGCCCCATTGTAATACCTTCTCGCTCCTTGTATTTCTTCTTCAATATTTTGAAGTGTTTTTTGTAAATCTAAAAAATTAGAGTCTGCTTTAAGCTCGGGATAGTTTTCTGCTACTGCGAACAAGGTCTTAAGGGTTGTACTTAGTTGGTTTTCTATTTTGCCTTTTTCCTCGATACTATCTGTTTTCATTGCTAGAGTTCTCAGCTCAGCGATTTTTTCAAAGGTATCTTTCTCGTGTTTAGCGTATCCTTTGACTGTTTCAACAATATTTGGGATTAGGTCATATCTTCGTTTGAGCTGAACATCTATCCCACTCCACGCCTCCTCAACCAAAATACGCAGTTTTACAAGCCCGTTATAAAGTGCGATAACAAATCCTATCAAACCCAAAACTACGGCTAGACCTATTAGAAAGATAGCAAACGAACCTAGTATCATCTTAGAAAATTAAAAAATAAAAATTTCAAATTACTCTAGTGTTATTGTCCAATCTTCAACATTCAGAAATCGCTCCTCAAGAGTACCCAAATTACTGATATCAACATTTTTCACTCTTCGATTTATTATATAAGTTTCTTTGGGATGGTACAAGAAAATTACTGGAACATCTTCAGCGATTATTTCTTGGAATTTTTTATAAAAAGTTTTACGAGAATCTTTGTTTGTAACTTTCCTTGCATCATCTAGCAGATCATCTACTTCGGGGATTTTCATACTCACTACTCTACCGGGTTTATCGGGGTCACTAACTACTGCCAAAACCTCATGGGAGGATCTATATGAACTAATGTTTAGCCCAGGATGATTGATCTGGCTACTATGAAAAAGTTCGTATCTATCAGGATCTACAAAAGTCTGTACCCCAAAAAGTAGAGAACTATACTGCTTTGGAATTATATGCTGATCTCTCATATTGGCAAGAGTTTCTGGTTTTGTTTTGAGGCGTATCCCCACTTCAGCAAGGTCTTGCTCCAAGACAGAAGCTATTTTGGCACGATCACTGTTATCCACATAGAGCATTTCAAACTCTAATATCTGTCCATCTTTTTCCCGAAAAAGCTTGCCGGGAGGTAGAGTCCAGCCCGCTTCGTCTAACAACTCCTGTGCTTTTACTTTATCATATGTATAGTGGTTTACATCAGCATAAGCAAAAGAACTCACAGGAATGGGGCTATCTGCATTTTCTGCAAACCCCAGCAATGCTTCAATGATGAGGTTTTTATTAACTGCAGAAGCGACCGCTTGTCTAAGTTTGATATCTGAAAACATTTTATCTTCCAGATTAAAGTATATTCCCCAGTACTGGTTATATATCACATCACTTGTCAGGATTTGGGTAGATGCATTATCTTGTAGATCACGCAAACTATCTATAGAGACACCAGCTAATCCGTGAATTTGACCTGATTTAATGGCATTTACAGCACTAATCTCGTTTGGAAACAGCCTAAAAACTAGCAACTGCAAACTAACAGGTGTTCTATACAAAGTGTTCTTCCTCAACACAATCGATTTAGACTCTACCTTTTGCATACGAAAAGGCCCAGTTCCTACTGGTACACGATTGATAATGGGATCTGAAGTATTGATATTGTGCGGGTTAACATCTGTGAGTAAATGTTGTGGCAAAACCTTAAAGCTTATGGCCTCAAAAAAAGAAGGTATGACTGTATTTTCTTTAAATGTAAAATCAAAAGTATTATCATCAATAACTTCAATTTTCATATTTTTTGAAGCACGAGAATGGATTGTACTAGTCTCGGCAGACCCTTCTAACTCCTGAAGTAATCTAAAAGTAGCCTCAACATCTCTACTGGTGAGTAGCTTTCCATCATGCCAATATACATCTGGTATAAGATGAAATCTATATCTACTACCATTATCTAGGACTTCGTAGCTCTCTGCTAAAACATTGGTTACATTACCCTTTTGGTCAATTTTGATTAGACTCTCATATATTAACTCACTTAGATCTTTTTCTAGTTGGATTTCACTCACTATCAGCGGACTTATTCTGTTAAGCTGTCTTAATTGTCCATTCCCATCAACCCCTACAATTACACCCTCTATAAAAGTTGAGTCATTAATTCTGAAGTTTGCACTTACATCTTGAGAGACTAAAGAAAAAACAACTACTGCTACAAAAATGATGGAGAAAAAGTGACTAAACGGTCTTGCATTTTGATAAATATCTACAATCCTCTGTACTGGAGAATAATCACTTATAAAAATATCTTCAGGATAGGACCAAAGACTTGCCCGTAGAGAATAAATAAATTTTTGGATTGACTGTAGTATAAAGAGCATTGTTAGCTAGCTGAGGTAATGGCAATTACCAAACCGATTACAACAAAAAAAACTAAAAGAACGATAGTAGCATTAAAGAAAAACTTCTCAGCCCCTCTTTTGGAACGATAACCCTCTCCTCCACCCGAACCACCAAACATTGTCCCCAAGTCCGAACCGTTTTGTTGCAACAAAATAAACACAACCAGCAAAACACTAATTACTATAAATACTATATTTAATATATTGTTAATATCCATAACAGTTTTCTAAAATAAGTTAGAGCCTACCTTTGTTTAGGAACTGCAAAATTATACTACATAAGTTCAACAATACTGAAACAAATCCAGCAACTGCATAGGGACTAGAAAGTTCCAAAATTTCCGGAGTAATAAACCAAATAAAATCAAAATTTCCTATAACACTAGCCGATATAGTTATCACACTCGTAAGAAAAGTAGAAACTACCAACAACAAAACAAAAGTTAACCCACTACCTATAAATAATTTACCCCAAGTATTTTTAGGAAAACGAAAAAACCTTAAAATTTCAGGAAGAGAAATAATGAGTAATCCATACAAAAAACCAGCTAGAAAGAAGCCCACAGAGCCATGAGGGCTCTCGATACCTGGCATATTACTAGCTACGATCCAAAAAATCATCAGGTTAACTATCAAGACCTCAAGGCGTTTGAGCATAACAAAAAATTACTAATAGTAAATTTTAGAGGAAATCCAGACAAGGTACAAGTCAAGGTATAAGTACTTCCCATATACTCCTTAAGACCAGTATAAGTATTTTACTCATGGTTTATTTGGTCGTCTGGGCGATAGTGCGCATCTGTCACTTTTGCTACCACATTCCTATATAGGGGGGTGGCTATACCGTCTTCTTTGCGGGTATCTTTGAAAGCAATGAAGGTAGCTCTCTCAGGCAGTATATCATTTTGCATCCAACCACCACGTTCATTAGTATAGTAATACTTCTGTTCAACCGGCACCACAATATGTGTTCCTTCCCCCACAGGAATGGCTATGTGAGCGTTATCAAAATCACCTGTGTAATTATGCTCTCGTAAATATTTTGCTTTTTTATTTAGAGCCTCTTGGGCTAAATTATTCAAGTCCATCCCCTGGCTAGTACAAAGTTCTTCCAATGTTCTGGTAGGGTCTTCTCCCAACAAGTTAACCGCAGTACCCAGATACATATTTCTATTGTATCCTAGATCATTTAAAACATACTTCAATTGATCCCCGGTATTTTCTTCCCAGAAACCAAATGGGTTCGCATTTTATATAAGTAATCGTCTTACATATTCATGAGGATGATTGCTCTCATTTAAGCCTTTTTGTATGACTGAGTGCCCAAAACCATCTTTTAGTAGATCTATAATTTTAGCCTCAACCTGTTGTCTCATTGCCTCCGTAGGAGGCAAAAGCTCCGTAGCCTCTATCGTACCTATACCTTCTGTAGTACCCGCTGGTTCTTCCATCTTAGTACTGCTACCTACCTCTACTCCAGTGCCCACACCTAAGGTAGCCAAACTTCTCACTACATCTGACCCACCCAATTGGCCGACAGGTAGACCCTCTTGAGGAATATTGGGCTCAACTACATCATGTGTATCAGAAAGGCCGGGCTTTGTGTCTGGGCTCATATCTTAAAATTAACAATTAAAATATCTATAACTATAATAACTAATAGTTTTTGAAATTACAAATAGTTACAGAAGCTAACTAACCCACAACAGACCCCACAAATTCTTTGCCTTTGAGATAATTTGCGAAATTAGGTAAATCTTCTCCCGAAAGTATTACAAACCGTACTCCGGCGAATCTTGCCATCCGACTCGCAACAGGATCGATTGGATAATTCCCACCCGGTTCGTGAGTATCTTTATCTTTTATAATTTTGAGATATTCATCCCAGCTTAATTTCTCTATCCTTTTGGCTTCCGGAAAATCTTTTGGATCCGCTTCATACACTGCATCAACATTTTTTAAGCTGATAATAGTATTAGCTCTTAGCTTTTGTGCCGCAAGCAGAGCGTCAACATCTCCACTATGTCCAGGCCTACCTCCACCTCCGACCTTTATCCTTTTCGTAATTGTAAATTTATTGAACTCCTCATCTGTGGTTACTACACTACTCACCGCTACTGTTTCCGACTGGGTTCGTTCTGAATCCACATAATAATCTTCATATTTAATAACCTCATCATCTGCAATATCGCTTAGATAAGCTTTCACCAAATAGGCATGTAATACATTGACAGTTGTCCCAACCCAATGTATCTCAATATCACTTTTAATTCCTGCCTCTCTTGCCAAATCACGATACTTACGCATAGTATATCCACCACCAATCGCCAAAAAATATTTGTTTTCACTTAACTCAGGATCAGTCAAAACTGCCCTTAGCTTTTCCAAATAACCAAAATCAAAGATACTGTCTTCTCCCCGAGAGAGCAGTGATCCCCCTAATTTAATCACGATTTGGTTAGACATAGTGGGAAATTAAAAAATAAATTTATATAATTTAGACTGATCATAAGTAAAATAGCAAGTCTTCACAAAAATTTCAGAAATTTTTGATTTAATCAGATAATTAACTCATATTATGCAACTACTTTTAAAATATATTTCCGATACAATCACACGAGAAACCAAACGCCAAGAACGCAATCTCCTATCCGAACTTCGTCTAACAGAAGCTATCATCCGATCTGACCTAAACGAAATGAACATTAAACTTGACCAGGTTCTAAAAAAAACAAAACCATAAGTTTTAGCATTGTAATAAATTAACGGGAAGCTACAATGTAATTGTTATGAAGATTTTAACTGCCCAACAAATCAAAATACTAAACAGTATTACACTACAAAAGCTGTCTCTAGTCGAGATAGACTTGACTATGCGTGCAGGAAAAGTGCTAGCTCAAAGTATATCTACCAAATACAAAGATAAACCTGATTTATATTTTTTCTGCGGAAATAGTAAAAATGGTGCAGATGGACTAGTTTGTGCAGAAGAGCTATCCCGATCTGGATTTAAATGCTTTGTATACATTGTCCATATCCGTAAAGATGACGACCCCATATTTACCAAAACCCTTGAAAGGATTGACACAGAAAAGGTAAGAATCAACTATATAAATAACGAAACTAATTTCCCTGAAATTCCTGCAGAATCACTAATCATAGACGCCATAATAGGAATAGGAGTAAATGCCATAATTACAGGTCTGCCTGCAGAAGTTATACATAAAATCAACTCATACAAAAATATAACCAGAGTTGCGATAGATATCCCTTCAGGTCTCGCTTGCGAAGGTGTCAACTACTCTAAGACCATCGTAAAAGCTGATATTACCTATACTTTCGAACTCCCAAAACTAAATCTCCTCCTTGCTGATAATTATATGTTTGTCGGGGATTGGCAAATACTTCCTATAGGTCTAGACTCAGAGCAACTCTCTCAAACCGATACCCACTACGAATATATAGACTCTACACAAATCTCAAAATTACTCTTGAAGTTAAAAAGAGAAAAGTTTTCACATAAGGGAAGTTTTGGCCATACTTTAATAGTAGCCGGAAGTATGGGCAAAGTCGGTGCAGTAGTTTTGGCTACAAAAGCGTGCTTGCGCTCTGGATCTGGACTTGTTACAAGCTATATTCCTTCTTGTGGGTATGATATCCTACAAACGACTGTCCCGGAAGCTATGATAATATGCGATAAGAACTCCAATATTATAAGTAAAATAGAGATAGACCCAAATCAATTTGAGACAATCGCCATAGGCCCGGGGCTAGGAGAGTCCCCAGAAACACTCTCTACTTTGACAGAACTTCTCGAAAGAGCAACCCAACCCCTAGTACTTGATGCTGACGCACTAAACCTCATAAGCTCAAACCGATCATTATTAGATATAATTCCAAAACAATCTGTTCTTACACCTCACCCAAAAGAATTTGATCGTATGGTTGGATCTAGTCTTAACAGCTATTCACGACTAGAAAAACAAATTAACTTTGCTACTAGATATAACCAAATAGTAATCCTCAAAGGAGCACATAGCTCCATAGCTTTGCCTGATGGCAGAGTTTTTTTTAACTCTACTGGAAATCCAGGAATGGCGACCGCAGGTTCTGGAGACATACTTACAGGGATGATAGCAGGACTACTCGCACAGGGACTAAGTAGTGCAGAAGCATCAATACTAGGAGTTTTTATGCATGGATTAGCGGGGGATAGAGCAAGGAAACATTTCGGAGAAATCTCAATGATAGCTACGGATATTGTAGAGAGTATCAGAATATAAAAATGTTTGCTTTAATCTTATCTGCTAGCTACAATATAAAAAATTTCAATTGCTAGTAATGAATTTCTTTCTCAGGAGAGTATATGCTCAAGTAGATGGCGTTGCATCGCCTACAATACCCTTTACTGCACCAGGAAATGCCACACCCACCCCAGTAATCGGACCGTCCGATCCAGCAACAGGACCTAGTATTTCTCTAAACTCAGAAGCTACCAATCTCAATGTCGGAGAGAAAGCTAAAATAGAAGTCGTAATAGATACACAGCTACAACCCATAAGCCAGTATTCTATTCAGATATTGTTCAATCCCGAACGCCTAAGAGTAGTGGATTTTAATCCTGATACAGATATTATTGAAGTTGATTTTCAAGATACCTTTTTTGATCCAATAATCAACGAAGTCTCCAAACAACAAGGAATTATTACAATAAGTGCCGAAAATCCAGCAGGATCTGCTAGTATTACCAACAGAACTGTGGCTGTGTTTGAAGTAGAAGCTTTAAACGCAGGTTTTGCAGAGCTCACATTCGAGAAACAAAACACTATGCTCCTTAACTCAAGCTCTGTTGATGTGTTAGCCACTACAAATACAGTAGAGTTTGTAGTAGGAGGAACAGGAGAGGAAACTACCCCTGTAGCTACTCCCCAACCAGAAACTACAATTTTGCCAACTAGCTCAATACCTCTACCCAGTCGTACTCCCGATACTGCATTGCCGGATAATCTAAGAGCGCCCTCCGCCCTGATCTTTGGAGTAATACTAGTAGTTGCCGGTAGTTATCTTTACAAACTACGAGGCACAAATGCACACAAGAAAAATTGAACAAGAACAAGTATTTATGAATACAATTATCCGAATCACATTATATTCGGATAAATCCACTATATACTCTCAAGAGAAAATCCAACAAGCTTTTGACTGCTTCAATCTAGTTGTTAAGAAATATACTCGTTTTAATTCTACAAGTGAACTAGCCCAATTAAACAATAGTAACGGAAAGCCTTTTAAGGTTTCTTTAGAATTATTTGGCTTGATCGAGTATATGTTAGAACTCTCTAAACTAACAAACGGAAGTTATGACCCTACTATCATTGATTTGCTGGAGACTTATGGGTATGGAGGAAATCGAAACTTTGAAGAGTTAGACGATAAAGACCTCTTTAATAATATACAAAAACTTGTTCTTTCTCGTCCAAAACCACTAGAAATAGTGTTAAATAAGAAAAATCTAACTGTTAAACTCGCTACTAGGCAAAGACTTGATCTTGGAAGTATCGGTAAAGGATACGCTATCGACCTAGCTTACGACACTCTTTCTGATTTTCCTGCATTTATGATCAATGCGGGAGGAGATATTCGGGTAAAAGGCCCAAAACCCGATGGAAACAACTGGCAAATCTCTCTTTATAAAGCACAACTGCCAAACAAAGCACTACACAAAGAAAACTCGCTAGGAACGATTAGTTTAGAGAAAGGAAGTATTTGTGGATCTGGTGGATGGGCAAGAAAAGTGCGATTCTTTCATCACCTCTTGAACCCCAAGACAGGGATGCCGATTAACGAACTCAGTCAAACTTATGTTATAGCACCTACTGCAATCGAGGCAGATGCCTGGGCTACAATACTGTTTGTAAATGGGAAGAAAAGTCTAGAACAACTCAAAAAACTAATGTTTTCTGGAATTATTATTGATAAGGACGGAAAACTTATCCAAACGGGTGATTTTATACAAGAAAACACACTTTAATATTCTAAACCCAATAGGTAAACATCAATCACAGTCCAATTCCACCTCTCACTGAAAATATTACTTCGTTAAATAGCCGTACCACCATACCTACTACTGGAGAATAAAGCACCCGTGTGATATAATCTATTCCATATTTTATTAATTCTGCCCATCCTGATTCATCAGGATGTTTTGTTATCTCTACAATGGTCGATTTAGAAATAATAATTCCTGTCCTAAACGAGGAAAGGGCAGTAGCAGAACTGGTATCTCGTATCAATTCGACAATGAGATCTGATAATCTCTCATATAGAATGATATTTGTAGATGATCACTCTACAGACGACACACTCCGTATACTAAAAAAACTCAAACGATACTACCCCATAACCATTTTCACCAAGCAAGGAAAGCCGGGAAAGGCTTTTTCTATATTTGAAGGTGCGAAAGCAACAAAATCCAAAACGATCGCTATGATCGATGGAGATTTACAATACCCACCGGAGGTAATCCCTCAAATGTACAGGCTGACTAAAAAATACGGCATAGTTGTTGCCAACAGGAAAAAAGACCATTTATCGTTTATACGCAGGTTACTGTCAAACCTTAATTCTCAAATGATAGGAAAGTATCTACTAGGATTACACTGTGATTCTCAGTCCGGACTCAAGGTTTTCAAAAAAGAGATTATTGAGGAGTTAGAAGAAAAAAACTTAAAGCCCTGGGCATTAGATATGCCACTACTTTATTCTGCAACAAAGCTCAACCACAAAATAGGTAGTGTTGAGATAGATTTTGCCGATAGGGTACATGGGAAATCAAAAGTTAATTTTATCAAAACAACATTTGAGATTACATCAACCGCAATAGCATTAAGGTTTTCAGCTCCCAGAATCAAACCAATTCCAACAAAAAAGAAAAATTCTATGATTGGAGCTGGTGTATTTTATAAAAACAATAAATATATAACTCATACTACCCTGTCTCCACAAGAATCAGCATTGTTTACACTTACTAGATCACAACAACTCTTTATAGCTACCATACTCCTTTCCATAGCAATAGGGATACTCCTTAATACACTCAATACATCGATTATCATCATTGCAGTTTTGAGTCTCATCTATTTCCTAGATGTGATTTTTGGAATGTTTGTACTTATAAAAAGTCTACACCATCCACCAGAGCTCGTATTCAAAGAGGAAGAAATAAACAGTCTTTCAAATAAAGACCTACCAACATATACCATCCTTTGCCCTCTTTATAAAGAAGGAAATGTATTACCTGATTTTATTCAAGCGATAAGAAAGCTGGACTGGCCCAAGCACAAACTAGATGTACTAATTCTTTTAGAAAAAGATGACAAGGAAACCCTGGAAACAGCCAAAAAACTTAAACTTCCTAAGTACATCAGAGTAATAGTAGTTCCTGACTCACAACCTCGCACTAAA
>CAYQRB010000021.1:11540-16148 GCA_964420145.1 uncultured Candidatus Saccharibacteria bacterium | reverse complement strand
CCACAACTCATAGTATGGATCTTCTGTTTCTCCAGAATCCGTATCATCTTCTAGGGTATGGTCGATTTCAGCCTCCGAAGTATTTCTTTCTCTCTCTAAGCGAAGAGTATTATGTAGATATTGGTTTTCTAGAACAATATTATCCATTGTTTTATTAATCAAGATAACATTGACCGCAAACAACGAAACGATTGCAGAAACACCAACCAACAAAAGAAAATACATCATAGCTTCTTCTTTTGTGCTTTTTGTAATTGTTTTGTTCTCTTTTGCCATTAAAAATATTTAATATCTAAACTACATATAGTAAACAATAAATAAAAAAATAATTCAAGAATAAATTATTTTTAATATAGTATTCTTTATCTTTAGGAATAGCACGGATATTTAAGGTTTGGGTTAAATAGATGGTTTTTGATGAAGAATTGTATACTCAAACCCCCAAATAGACCTACTATTTAAGGTGATTTATGATATCCTGGATAGTTTGGTTTTTCTTACTGACCCCACGGGGAATCGAACCCCGATTGCAAGATTGAAAATCTTGTGTCCTAACCGTTAGACGATAGGGCCAATCAATCGTATCCTAGCTTTGTTATTATAACAGAGAGAAATTATTTTGAGAATATAAGTTTATTTCTTTATATATTCACTTAGTTCCTTCTTCATAACAGTTAAACACTCCTCACTATCATATATTCAGCCACAGATTCTAAGAACTGTAATCCAGAAACATTTTTAACTTTAAATAAACTACGAGCCTTTTTGGCTTCCCTAACTTTCTTCTCACACTGCGATAAAGAGTAGTCCAATGCTCCAGTACTTTTAAAAATACCACTTCTATTTTAATATTAAGCATAAATATTCAGGGTAAAATATTATTAAATAATTTTTCTATGGAACTTCGGTATTTTATTTTTACTATGATATTCTACAACTAGAAAACGGCTATTCAGTGGTAAATGAAATGCAAAATAATTCAGAGCAATTTTCCTGCCTTGTAGATTAAAGTAAATTATACGCTTCTCTGGTAAAACAGACACCCTATCCCTTTTATACACGAGACTTACCCATATCTTTCTTGCTAAGCTATTACGCACTATATCTTCCACTGATTGCTGGTAGACTTCATCATCTTCCATAAACGACATTGTTGCATGATAGAGGGCAAGATAGCTAGACAATAATCCTTCAAAAAAATCCTTATCCAACCTTTCGAGTAGAGGAGAATCTTTCCTAACCAAAGCCTGAATCGCAGTCATCTCTAACAGATAATCTATATCTGTATTATTTAAATATAAAAATTGAATAAATGTATTTGAAAATTGGTGAAACCTCCACCGTTCATCTAGTAGATAAGCCAATATTCCCTTTGTTTCTAACTCTTGAGAAGCTTCTCTTTTTGCATTTTCGATTTCTTTAAGACTTGCTGGTCTTATACTTTTTCCGATTATATAATCAAGTTCTGCACCACTTAAATCGAGTACATCAGAGATCTTTAGAATTGTCTCTTTGGTGGGATTAACAAAATTTCCCTCTATCCTTGAGATCATCCCAGGAGATCCATCGATTTCAGTTTCTAAATCGAACTGGCTTATACCTACTCTTTTTCGAAAAAATCTTAATCTCCTGCCTATATCTAACTCCATAAGAAGCCCGATGGTTTCAAATAGATTATATAAAAAATTACAAATATTTCACTAATTATATAGTTTAATCACCCCAGCTTAATAAGCTTTATAAAGTATCTACAAGAACGATTATTTCTTAACAATACTGTTCTCATACACTCTTATTACCTTCTTTGTAAGTTTTTCCCAAGTATAATTAACTGCAAGTTTTTGACCCAGATGAGATAACTCATCTCTTCTTGCCTTGTTTTTGATAAGCGCTTCTATACCCAGCTTCCATTGCTCTTGGTCTTCTGGATCAATTAATTTGACAGCCTCAGTATTAAAAACTTCAGATGGACCTCCTTTATCAGTAGAAATCACGGGAACACCTTGTGCCAGAGATTCTAAAATCACAATTCCGAATGCTTCGTGCAGGCTTGGAAGTACCATCACATTTGCTCCTGCGTACATATCTATTTGTTTTTCAGGAGAAATAAATCGTTCACTAAAAATCACATTATTATTTTCTCGAAACATCGTTTTCAATGTTTGAAGATACCCATCATCTCCTCCGGCTATAAAAAACAAAGTGTTTTTTAGCTTCTTAATTGCCAGTCTGAGGTTCTGAATTCCTTTGGCATAACTAACTCTTCCTACAGTTACTACTAATCCATCCCATTTTTCAGGATTGATATTCCATTCTTTATAAAACACGCTTTTATCTCCTTTTGTGAAAAATACATCTTCTACTCCATTTGGTATTTCTATAATCTTCTCTATCGGAACTTTGAAGAGGTTTTGTAATTTTTCTTTTTCAGAAGGCACTATAGTAATTATCTTATCAAATCTTTTTACAAATAATTTACCAACAGTAAAATCGTGGATATTTAATAGTCTCTGTGTAAAAGCACTTCGTGTTGAAGTTGGAAATGGATTATGGGTTGTTAGTACTACCGGCTTTTTTCGGATTTTACCTACAATAAGCGCAAAATAAGACTCGGTTTTCCGTAACCCGTGAATATGGATCAAATCATATTCTTCCTTTAGTAAAAACCCTAAAATGCCGGGGAAGAATTTATGATAATAGCTTAAACTTATAAGGCTACGAAATCTGCGGATCTTAATTCCGAAATAATTTGTATCTGTTTTGGCTACTCTACCACCAAGTTTAGTAGAGTCACTACAGAGGACTTCAACTTCGTGTCCATTTTTCTCTAATTCCTTGGATAAATTCAAAACATGAGATTCAACCCCTCCTGTTACAGGATGAAAAAAAGTAGTGATTTGCAAAATTTTCATATTTTACTTAACCTCTGTATCTAATCTGGTTTTTTCGCAAAAAGAAATTCGTTTTTAAAATCCACAATAATCGTATCCCCTTCACCAAATTCTCCCGATAAAATCCTCTCGGATAACGGATTTTCTATATATCTTCGAACTATTCTCTGGATTGGTCTTGCTCCAAATTGCGGATCATAACTTATTTGAGCAAGCTCAGACACACTGTTTTGACTAAACTCTACATTGATTTTTTGAGCATTTAGTAATCTGGCTGTTTTATCTAGTGTGAGATTGATTATCTTCTTTATTTCAACTAATGAAAGAGACCTAAACAAAATAATCTCATCTATTCTGTTCATAAACTCAGGCCTAAAAGATCTCTTGAGTATAATATCCATTTCAGCTAGTAAGCTTTCCCATTCTTTTTGTTCATCTGCACTATTCCCATCATTAGCTTTTTTCATTTTAATAATTTTATTCTCACTACTATTAGTAGTCTCTCCTATTTTCACCTCAGAAGGTTGACTATTAGGTTTGATTTTATTGACTGTTGAGATTATCTTTTCTGCACCAAGATTACTAGTCATAATTATAATAGTATTACGGAAATCAACTGTCCGTCCTTTAGAGTCTGTAAGTCGTCCCTCGTCAAAGAGTTGTAATAATATATTTGTAACCTCAGGGTGAGCTTTTTCGATTTCATCTAGTAGCACAAGAGAGTATGGTTGTCTTCTCACCTTTTCTGTTAATTGTCCACCTTCTTCGTATCCAACATAACCAGGAGGAGAGCCTATTAACTTGGCAACCGAGTGTTTCTCCATATACTCACTCATATCTAACTTTATCAACGCACCTTCATCGCCAAATACTAGCTCTGCCAATACCTTGGCCAGCTCAGTTTTACCAACTCCTGTTGGGCCTAGAAACATAAAGACGGCTGTAGGACGATTTGGGTTTTTTAGACCAACTCTGGATCGCCTAACCGCTTCTGATACTATATGTACTGCCTCATCTTGACCAACTATCTGCTCATGAAGTCTATCTTCCAGCTTTAGTAAGTTAATTTTTTCTTCTTGTTTAAGACTATTCACCGGAACTCCAGTCATCTTAGAGATAACTTCTGTAACATCTTCTATAGTAACCTCGGGAGATCCTGTTCCGATTCGCCTTTTCCACTCATCTTCGATTGGTTTTGTTTTCTCTTTCTTTTTTTCAATCTCGACTTTAAGCTCAGCAGCCTCTTTATGTTTATTTACCCTAGCAAGTGACTCTCTTTCTCTCTCCATTCTCTCAACTTCGAGTTTGATTATACGCAGTTCCTCAGGCTCTGCAGTTACTCTTAATCGTACCTTGCTTGCTGCCTCATCTATTACATCAATCGCTTTATCAGGTAAAAACCTATCTTTAATGTATCTATCTGAAAGTGTAGATGCGGAAATCAAAGATTCATCAGATATCTTTATACGATGATGTGCTTCATAACGATCTCGTATCCCTCTTAAAATCTCTATCGTTTGTTCGACATTGGGTTCGTCTACCAATATTGGCTGAAATCTACGCTCTAGTGCAGCATCCTTTTCAATATATTTTTTATATTCATTTAGAGTAGTTGCCCCAATAACCTGAAGCTCTCCTCTGGCCAGTGCTGGCTTAATCATGTTAGCTAGGTCAAGCTCTCCCTCACGAGAACCAGAACCAACTATTGTATGTAATT
>CAYQRB010000021.1:2607-11440 GCA_964420145.1 uncultured Candidatus Saccharibacteria bacterium | reverse complement strand
TTAGCTAGGTCAAGCTCTCCCTCACGAGAACCAGAACCAACTATTGTATGTAATTCATCAATGAACAAGATAATCTCTCTTTCTGCTTTTTCAAGTTCGGTGATTAGTTTTTTTGCTCTTTCTTCGAACTCTCCTCTAAACTTTGATCCTGCGACAAGCATACCTAAATCAAGTGCTTTCACTTTTTTATTTCTTAGTATATCGGGGACATTGTTTGTTGCTATTCTCTGTGCTAGCCCTTCTACAATTGCTGTTTTACCAACTCCGGGTTCTCCTATTAAAACGGGATTATTTTTTTTGCGTCTTGAGAGAATCTCTATAATTCTTGTTATTTCATCTGCTCTACCTACTACAGGATCTATTTTATCTTGCATAGCAATCTCTGTGAGGTCTTTGGAATATTTATCAAGTTCTGGCGTTTGAGATTTATTTTTAAGTTTCTCTCCTTCTTTATCTCCTTCTCCTACTAATTTTATGACTGCTTGTCTTGCTTGTGGATGGGTAATTCCATTTTTTTTGAGGATTTGATATGCTAACCCTTCTCCTTCTCGTAAAATCCCTAAAATTAGGTGTTCTGTACCTATATAATTGTGACCTAACTCCCTTGCTTCTTGAAAAGCTAGTTGTAAAATCTGTTTAGCTCTCGGAGTTATCCCAATACTACTAGCATCCTGAGTTCCTTTACTAATCAAAGACTCAATATAACTAGCTAATTGACCCTTATCTATACCTAAATCCTTTAACAACCTTTCTGTAAGCTCATCAGTTTTTGTTAAAGCTAGTAATAGATGCTCACTATCTATATTTCTCTGTTTATACTCAACAGCAATAGTTGCAGCTTCTTGCAATGTTTGTTTTGTTCTCTCTGAAAACAGCTCTGTAATATCGATTCTCTCCGAAGGGCCCTTGTAGCTGGAGAACTGATTAAATGGATCGTCTCCGTCTCCTAGTGGATCAAAAGGATTATAATCATCCATTTTTTAAATATAATAGTTATTTATTTGTATTCGCCTGAGTAGCCATAGAATTTGCCATTATCACCCCTTCTTTTATGGGATCAAAGTAATACCCAGCATGAACAGATTCTCTGTACTCATTTTGGCTAATTCGTACTATAAGTCTTACATCTTTTTGAATAGTTGGAATCACCATTCTACCTCCTATTGCCAGCTGGCTTTTTATATCGACAGGAACATTACTCATAGCAACAGATAAGTGAATACCATCATAAGGAGCATACTCAGGAAGCCCGTTACTACCATCACGAAAAACTACCAATACATTTCGTAAATCAGGATATTTTCTAATATTATCAACCGCTTTTCTTGCAACAGATTCTAGTCTTTCCATGGAATATACCACCCCTCTAGGGCCAGTCGCAACACCAAGTAGAGATGCAAGCCAGCCACTCCCAGTACCAATATCTAAATATTTTCCCGATTCTTTAATATCCAACAATTCAAGCATTTCAGCAATTAGTGTCGGTTTATTTAAGATTTCACCACCTTCTAACTGAACATCAATATCTTGAAATGCTCTATCTTTACTCTTTTCAGGGATAAAATCTTCTCTTTGTACTTTCATAAATGCAGTTTTTAGTAATGGATTTTTAATAACAGGATCCTCTCCAGTAGTTAAAACTTGATTTAGGTACTTATGAGTCCAGGTAAAAACTCCAGCACTTCCAAAATCATCTATATTTAAATCCTGCATAGTTTTTAAGATTATAGAAAATATTATAGCAAAGAGAGTATTGTATGGGTAGAGAGATTTCTACAACAAAAACCTTAAAAACTTTCTGTCAACACTTCAAGTAGGTTAATATTTCAAGTAGAATAAAATCTATGAGACTCAAAAAACTCGATAAAATTAGGTTGGTTATTATGCTACCGCTGAGTATTGCTTTTATAGTGATTGGGTCAATAGTATTATCAAAAGCACCTGAAAAAAATGGACCAAATGATCTATCTTCAAAACTAGGTGTAGACTTCCTAAAAACTGAGACCGAAGATTTAAATGCACAAATTATCCCAACATTTCCTACCTCTATTCCTCTCTCCTCAAACTCAGTAATTACACTTGTTGAAGAATCTCCAAAACCTACTATATCTGGAATATCTATGAATACACAATCTATTCCTGACGATGATACAACTCCTCAAAATTGTGAACCCATGAAAGAGTATTGTAACCCTCCGGGAGAAAACCTATTAGACGATGTATCGTTTGGACAATCTCATGATGGTAGCTTTGAAAACCCTATCTGTACGCTACAACCAGATGGGACTATTAGCGGAAAGGGTTGTTCTGCAGTTTCAGACCAAGCAACCCACTATCAAGCAGATACCTCAGCACTTTTACCGATAAACTCCCAAACCTTTTTCACAGAAGGGAACGGTTATCAAAAGCCAGAATATGTAAGACAAGAAGTAGCTGGAGAGCAACAATGTCAGGAAAAACTCACTGCACATGGAAACAATTCATTTAAGATGTTTTCAAGAGGTGGTTATGGACTAAAAGGTGGAATCTGTTTACCTATGAAACCTGCAACAGATCCAAAAAAAGCTGGTATTAATTTCAGGGTTTCTCAAAAAACCGACAATATAAATGATAATGTTCCTGTCACATTCAGACTAGGTTATATCACTTCTGCTCCGAAAAATAATACTTATTTTGGTACTCATCCTAGCCTTTCCGAAAATAATATCAAATGGGTTAAAACAAAAACCATTACCTCTGCTGACTATGCTGGTGATAAAGCAGAAAACAGCTACGCGGGAAGATATGCAGGAGGCTTTCTCGAAGGTATGCTACCAGAGGGAGCACAGGGTTTTTGTTTTATGGCAGAAAGTACTGGGGGAAATGGAATAGATACTTTCTGGGATGCCGGATTTGCTTCTACCGATGCAAATGCTTGCGAAAACGCACTTGCACATAGTGATGGAATTGATAGATCTTGTGGCGGATATGGTTGTGGAGGCATAGACCCGACATATTCCGGAAATTATTACACAGATTTTGATCAAAAATACTACACCTTTGATATACCCAGTAACTGGAATGCTAAGCAATGTCATTATGAGTCTACCTCTAATGGAGCGAAATCTCCATACGGAACCTTATTTGTAGGTCTAGACCTAAATAGCTGTGACCCAAATTACAAAGATCCTGCACAAAGGAATTTACACCCTAATTACAAATGTGAGAGTAATGACAAATGGACATATGGATACGCTTGGACTGGAGGAGTTAAAGACTTTGGGTTATTACAATATCTGGACTGTGCAATGGGTACATTACAAGACAACAGCTTCAAGGGAACAGAATCAAATCCCTTTTTCTGTAGCCAAATACTAAAAGCTTATTCAAATACACGAACTCAGCCACAAAATGATGACCCTGCATTTACCCTTCGTTTTTCTAATACTTATTCAGGATTGGCTAGCTCTATACAAGCAGAAGGTAATACTCACTTTTGGAAAGTTCCATTACTTGGAAGTGCCATAGGTACGGGGGTTATAAATAACCAACAAGTATCCGAACTAAAAATAGATCCGTTTCTTATAGGAACACGAAATTCAGGAAGTGGTCTCAATAATATGCTCAAATATAATATGGGTAAATTAGCAGACTATCTGATTTCTCAGAAATTAAGAGTAGAAGAACATCAGTTTACAGAATCAATCATTCCTAAAAATGAAGTTATTATAACAGACCTGCTTGCTAGTATGCCTGTATGTAGCGATATTCAGGGAGATCCTATCACAAAAATTCATTACGGTCCTGCTAGTGGTGTTTCTGATAGAGCTGTTTTTGGTTTTGCCGATGATGAAGGTAGCTCAGAACACATAATAGAAGAAGAAAACTTTGAGTTAACACCTAAAGAGTTATGTAATCTACAGTTTAGAGAAAATAGAGTTACGGGAGCAACTTGTACCTTTCTAAAAATTGGAGAAGGTAAAAAAGCTACCTTTACAGAATCAAATATTAATAATTCACTAGAACAAGAGGGATTTATACACAAAATAGTAGTCCCTACATATCCTCCACCGGTAGAACCCGGTATGCCACTACCTGGCTACGAAGAGTGTTCGTCTGTTAATCTATGTGGAAAAGACTTTGAATGTGGCGACACAATGAGACAACTCTATGACGCCTGTATAGATAATAGAGATGTAGACGAGATTGGTGGAAATCCTTTTATTCGTCAGGAAATGCCTAACGGTTGGAAAGACCTGCAAATACATGGATTAAATAAACTAATGGAAGCTACCTGGCATAATGAGTTTATCCAGTACAACAACCCTATAAGGCACGAAAATGTAGGTATAGACATAAATCAAGTTGCTAGTATTTATGACCAGCAACAACCAGAATGTACCGCACTAGGGGATGATCGCAAACCTACCTACTGCGGGGAAGATCCAGTGGTAAATAAGGCACAACAAGTATGTAGGAGAGCTTCTCCGTATGATTGTGGCTGTAATTCAAGTAATTTTAGCACCTGTTTGCTTAATTGCCCTGCACTTTTTCAAAGACCAGAAGACATCCCCTCAGAAGGATTATCTGTAGAAGGAACTCCCCTACCAACTCCTTCAGTTAAGGGGGAAAAATCAGTAGATACATCGATAAGAGCAATACTTAACAATGGATACCCTTCATTTCTGGAAAAATTTGTTAAAATACTTAAACCAAAAACTTATCCGGGAGAGGGAGGACTCAACTATAAAGAGGGGGAAGTATATAAATACAACTCATTATATACCGGTGGATTTCTTCTAGCTAATACGGGATCTGGACTAACACAATGTACTTCCGATACAAGCTCAGGAAGCCAAACTGGGGCTTCCCAGGTAAGAATGGAAAACTATTATGCTTATGTTGGTCAAGTTCCTAGAATGAACGAACGAATAGGTTTTGCGGCGACCAATAATAAAGACGAGAAAACCGTTAGTCAATTAGAAATCAATATGGATAGTGCTAGCTTAGGAGAAGTCCAGATAGCTATTGCAAGTGGGGGGACAGCATATCCACATATCGCACTACCTTACTGTGATCTACTCTCGGAAGATAAAAAGAGCCAATGTATTTCTTCAACAGAAACCTCTTGCGATTGTCTTGTCCGAACCTGTGAACAACAACTAAGTGATAAAAGAACAATAGCTAAAAAATATTTACCGACTTATTGTAAAAAGTTTCAACAGAAGTATCCTACAGAGTATGAACAATGGATTATGAGAGCAGGAGGAACATGTGAAGGTATATTGTCGGAGTCTTTTGAAACCAGATTATTTCAACCAGCATTCGAACGATGTAAAGCTACTCCTAAAACAAATCTAGATTTTAACTGTGATCCTATGGCTAGTTATTTGATTAGTCAAGGATTTGATAATGCAGAGCTTCGTCTTGCCGCTTGTGATGATATACTAAACTCTCAACAATGTAGTTATGATAAATTCGGAATACACCTAATAACAGGACCTGTTCAAGAAGGGAACTATCACCGTGCAGAAAGTCTGGGACTAAAATGGAAAATGGAAGTCATTACTGAAGATACTCCCAATATGATAGAAGCTATGTCTCAATCTGTTAACTCCTTCTCTGGTAACACAGTCTTCCGTTTTTGCAATGCCGATCAGGGAAATCCTGGAAGTAAGGTTCAAGATCAAAGCTGTGCCTTCAGAACTGAGCTTACTGGATCTTCAGAAGAATCTGGGAAAAAAGCTGCGCAAATGATAATTGAAGTTTCTAAAAAAACATCTAAAAAATTTGCAGTCTCTCCTATTAATGAACCCATTTCTGAACATTGGTATGGAGGAAATCCTAATGATTTGAACTTTACAGATACAATGCCTGCAGTATCCGCTTTTTACAAAGCTTTTGCCAATGAACTAAATAAAGATACTACAGTAAGAGGAAAGGTTGAAATCGGTGGACCGACCCATAATGTTACGGCTTTTGGGAATTATCAAAACTTTGAAAGACTTCATAATGAATTTAGTGCAAAGGACCTGGTAGACTACTGGACTATAAATATATATAACCACGATGAGTTACCTGCTGAAATCTCACTTCTCGAAACACAGTTTGCTCATGTAAAAACCGTTTTCAATGATTCTAAACCCATAGGCATAAATGAAACTGGAGATTTCCAACATAATATGGAACGACTGAAAGCCAGTTTATCGACTATCGGCTCTGACTCAAGACTAAAATACGCACTCCTATTTAATGCTTTTGGTGGATGGGGAGATAACAGAGGGCAACCGCTTATAATGGCAGATGGGGAGATTAGAGGAATTTTATCGGGGAATAAAACTTGTGTATCTAGTAACCAATGTACTCCATCCGTTAATATCTCCGGCCTTGTAAATCCTTTGTCCGGTGAACGCAATAAAAACTGGACATTTAATCAATGTTATGGACCTACAAAAGAAACTCAACGACCAGAACTTCCTCCTTTCTCTTCAGGTGATAAAGCATTGATAGAACAATGTAAATCTCTAAAACCAGCACTGGGGACATTCACTGGTATAGAATATAGTGGAGAGGATGTTTCGGATGGTTTCGGATACTTTCATTCCGGACTAGATTTAGATGGATATCCTGCAGATAAAAGTGTGCCTATATACTCTGCAGGATCAGGAAAAGTTATAACCGTTTCGGAAGGATTGACTACGGGATATGGAACACATGTTGTAATAGATCATGGAGGAACTTATACTCGATATGCTCACCTAGAAAATATATTAAAAGAAGATGGGACAAAGCTTAAAGAAGGGGAAACAGTAACCAGAGATACTAGAATAGGTCTCATGGGTACAACAGGAAATTCTGACGGAGTACACCTTCATTTTGAAATTATGAAATGTTTAACATATAACAAAAACTGTTTTTATGATCCTACAAGCGTTATGTTAAATACATATACACGAGGAACAAAAACTCAAATCCCTTCAGAAAATAATAATTCTGGTACAAATCAATGTTACTACGGAGACATAGGAGCAGGAAGTTTTGAAAACTATGAATGTCTAATGGTATCAACTACAAATCTAGTGAACTCATTTCCTGGAGGAGAACGAATTCCGTGGCAAGTGTTATGGGCAATTATGTATAGTGAAAGTTGGCATAAATGTTCTAGTAGTCATGTTGAGCATAACCAAACAGGACTAACCAATGCTAAGTTACTTGGGAATACAAGGTCTGGAGATCCTATTTATGCACCAACTGATAAGTGTAGCGGAAATCCTAACCAGTTAGCCCTATATTTAGATGCAAACTTAGTTGATAAAATTGGAAGAGGTGTAGGACAATTTATTCCATCTACTTTTGATTTTTATTCTGCAACAAGCGATTGGCAATATTGTACTAGTCAATTAGGGGTTTTACGCAACAAAGAGAGTAGTGAACGCCATTGGGATCCTGATGGTGCCGAGAACTCGTTTAATAAACACCGTATCGGAGATCCTGACTATTTTGGAAGAGCTAGGGTTGGAGACTCCCTCTGTGCTGCAACAATTAAAATTGCCGAAGACAATAAAAACTTTACCGGGGGATACATAGAACCCTCCAAATGGACCGAAGATATGGTTAAGAAAGTCGCAGAAAGATATCATGGTAGTTGTAGTAAGAATGGAAGTTATTGTAATCTAGTATATGATAGATATTTATTTGCTTTGGATTATTTTAAGAACCTGAGTTGTAATACAAATACACCAACAACTCCAACACCCTTAACTACAAATGTACCTCAACCTGAATGATATAAAACAAAAAATTACTTCTATAATAACCAATAGAAATATTGGTGATAAAAATATTATTATAGGACTATTTATTATTTTTATATTTATATTTTTTGTATCTTTATACTATTATCAGGATACGAAAAAGTCGGAGATCATAGAGGAGAATATTGTCATCAATAAGAATAATTACCAAGTTACTTATAATCAAAAAATAGATTCATATAGGGTTGTATTGAAACCTAATATTACAAATCCCGAAAATATAATTCAAAATATAGAAAAAGACCTCAAAGATAATTTATCTAGTCAGGAAATGGAAAAGGTTCAATGGGATATACCCGGTACCCTACTGCCAAAAGAAAACACAATAACAGAATACTCTAGCGAGGAAGAACTACAAAAACACCTAGAAAAAGATATTAGATTACAACAAGAATTTAATAATGGGGAGTTTCTACCGGAAAAAGGCCATTAGTCTATAGAATTAAATACTCAAATTATCAATATCTATTAATTCTGATTCTGATAATTTGCGTTCCTTCACTTCCACCTTTCTTTCGGTCCTTTTTGACACCACTACCCTTACAGGAATTCCAATCAAATCTGCGTCAGCAAACTTCTCACCCGGATTTGTATCAAGACGATCATCATAGAGAACCTCTATCCCCCGATCTAGAAGTCTGGTATACACTTCTTCCGCCTTAGATTGTACATTTTTATCTTCCAGATTTAATCCTACCAAGTGTATCTGATACGGAGCAATCTCTTTTGGCCATATGATTCCTTTGTCATCGTGAGAGACTTCTACTACAGTTGCCATAGTACGGCCCAAGCCAAGTCCATAACAACCCATAAAAAACTCTTTGGATTTACCATCATTATCAACAAAAACCGCATCTTTCATCTTTTTTGAATAGTGCTGACCGAGTTGGAAAATATTACCTACTTCTATTCCTGTCTTTTTCACTAGTTTTGAGTTTCCATCAGGAGAGAGGAAACCTTCTTCTGCCAGTGCTGTATCTGCTTCTATGTCGTGTTTGAAGTCCCTACCGTAGTTTACATTTATGGTATCAGTGCATTCT
>CAYQRB010000021.1:0-2597 GCA_964420145.1 uncultured Candidatus Saccharibacteria bacterium | reverse complement strand
CCTCCTATAAAATTAACTACAGTTTTAAGAGAAAGATCCGCTACAAAGATAATCTCTTTGCTATCTTTCGTATTATATCCCCAAGAATGTACATATCCAGGCTTAGAGCCAAATGATTTAATATCTTCTTCTGTTGCTTCCTCAAGCAAACCGACCATACTCAAGGTGTGTTCTAGTTTATTTTTATTAACTTGAAGGTCTCCTCTGATCGTGACAATTATTATTTCCCCAGACTCTCTGTTTTTATAAACAACATTTTTTAGGAATCGATTGGCAGGAAGATTATAGTGTTTAATGTTATCATCCATAGTTTTAACCCAAGCAGGCTGTGTGATTGTTTCTAGAGGTTTAACTACATCATCTGGGTTTATCAACTCGTATTGGAATGTAGCTATATCTTCATGAGCTATGTATTTCCCATCTTCTGAGATGAAATAGGTGCTTTCCCCTATTGGGGATTCAACAACAAATTCATCACAGTAATCACCACCAAAATATCCATTATCTGCTGGGACAATATCAGTCTTAAGTCCTACTCTAGTAAAAATTTTTGAATAGGTACTTCGCATATTTTCATACTCCTGCTTAAAATCTTCATCACTTGTATGAAAAGAATAGGCATCTTTCATAACAAACTCTCTTACCCGTAATAATCCTCCTCTAGCCCGTAGTTCATCACGAAATTTATAACCCATTTGATAGACATTAAACGGTAAGTCGCGGTAGGTGATGCGAAATTTGCGCACTACATCGACGAACATTTCTTCTGCTGTACCCCCGAGCGCAAATTTCGCCCCCCTCCTATCCTGTACAGTCATCAACTCATATCCGCCAGACTTATCTCGATTTGTCTCTTCCCATAGTTCCAATGGATGTAAAACAGGAGCAAACATTTTCTGTGTACCAGCCCTATCCATTTCTTGCTCTACTATCTTTACGATCTTATCAAAAACTCTTTGACCCAAAGGGAGTAGGTAATACCGTCCTGCTGTTGATTCTCGAATAAATCCTGCTTGAAAAAGGAGTTTATGAGAAGTAAGGGTCATACCTTTCTGAGGTTCACGAACTGTTTTTCCAAACAACTTAGAATATCGCATGGTTTCTATTAACTATGTATTGATAGTAGCAAAAACAACACTCAAACTCTATACCTAGAACGGCAAATCATCAGGGTCTATTATATCTTCTGTATTACTGCTTGAGGCAGGCTTATCTTCTGTAGAGACACGATCTTGACCTCTACTTCCCTCTGCAGATGGGCCCTGTTCATATCTACTAATAAGGCTTATCATTTCTGCTACAATCTCTGTTTTGTAATTTTTTTTCCCTTCTGCATCGTCCCAACTTCTAGTAACTAGCCTACCTGCAATATAAAGCCTTGTCCCCTTCTTTGCTTTTTGGGCAAGAGTCTCTGCTTGTCTACCCCAGACTACAATATTATGAAAGTTTGTTTCTTCCTGCCAATCATCACTTCCTTGTGATTTGTATCTTCTATTTGTAGCCACTCCAAATGAAAGAACAGAAGTTCCCGAACCCGTAGTTCGCAAATTAAGGTCTTTTGTAATATTCCCAATTATTTCGGCTCTATTTAAATCTGTAAACATTTGATTTTGATAAAAAAGTAAAATAATTAAATTAGTCGTAGATCTTCAGTTTGTCGACTTTGGTAAACTTTTGTTTGTAAAATCTTATCCCATTCTGAGAAGTTATCTTCACGATTTTTATTTTTCCTAAGAACTTTTTGGACTATACGCACCTGAGAAGAAGTAGAGTCTAACTGACTTACAATAGATGCCTCTATAGTAGAGGGAACCACTGGAGAACCAAACTCCAAAGATCCGTGATGTGATAAGATAATATGCTTCAAAAGCATTGATTTTTCATCTGTAAGATAGTTATCTATATCTTTACACAAAAACTCTAGCCCCAAAGCAATATGTCCAAGCAAATATCCCTTAGCAGACCTTTGTACAACAGTATCAACAACATTTAACTCTACTAACTTCCCTATATCGTGAAGGATAACACCTGCCGTAACTAGGTCAAAATCCGCTTCGGGATAATATGTGCGTAAAGGTTGCATCAGATCAAGCATTTCTACCACATGTTCAAGTAACCCCCCTCTAAATGAGTGGTGTACATACTCTGCAGCAGGCATAGTTTTAAATTTATTAGCAAAGTCCTTATCTGAGAAAATATGCTCTAAATATTCTTTTAGTTTTTTATCTTCAATCTTCTCAATATATCCAGTTAATTGTGTAAAAAGTTCGTCCAGATCAAAATCACTACCCTCAATGTATTCATCAAGAGTTGCCTCACTTACTGTATTAGTCCTGGTAATATTAAGCATTAAGCTTCCTTTATATTCTTCCACCGTGGCATCGATAACTACAACCTTACCCGTTTTAAGGGCAGACTTCTCAATATTGGGAAAGTTATCTCCCCAGATGTTGCCACTAATCAACCCTGTTTTATCGATCAGAGAAACTCTGTAATAAGGTTTTTTAGCTTTTGTTTCTGTGAGTTGAACCTCTCTTATAGCAAATGTCTCACCTAACAAAGACATACCTTTTTGTAAATCACTAATATAGTATGTT
>CAYQRB010000020.1:0-16576 GCA_964420145.1 uncultured Candidatus Saccharibacteria bacterium | reverse complement strand
TATCTCTGTTTGGGCAAGCCATATGTATGATGGTACTTTTGGTATATTTGGACACCAAAAATTATTTAAAATACCGATTCTTCTAATACCGTATAAACTAATAATAAGCATTGCCCTCATTGGTTTTATTCGAATAATATCTTTCAAAAACAAACCACTAATTATACTTTCTGTTATTTCATTATTTTATATCCTTGTTTTGATGTATTATCAAAACTATGCAAGCTACCGTATATCAGGTATGACATTTTTAGCTGTTCACGGTAGATATCTATTTCCAATTCTGGCTCCACTTGCCATACTGATTGCCTATTCTTTAATCAATCTATTTAAAAACTTCTACCTGCAGATTATAATTACTGTTCTGGTAGCAACCGTATTTATATTTGGAGATTATATTTATTTCAAAAGAAATGTCCCTGATGAGTGGTATAGAGAAACCACTATAACTAAGTTTATCATAGAGACAAACAACTATTTTAGATATTAATATGCTTAATCTGTCAAAAGAGGATACGGATAAAATCTTTGCGAAGTCAAGGTTTGAACTAGTTACCAAAAAAAATATTTCAACTAGGATTCAATAATCTATTTGTGTTTAGAAAAACTTAACTACCTAGTACACATTTTAACTTACTTCGTAACCAACCCGCCAAACTCATTTTCTCTTGTAAAGTTTGGGTTATAGTAGGGATCTCCTTCCTTTAAAAATTGTTTCCATTTCTTCTTAAAGTATCTTACCTCATTACTAAACCTAAATTCTTGAGATGGGTCTAGATATTCATACCCTCTTGACTTTGATTCATAGTGATACAGCATTGTAAATGGAGTATATACATTTCTATATCCTGCTTTAAGCACCTTGAGACAAAAATCGATATCATTAAATGCTACCTTGAGGTTTTCATCAAGTCCTCCTACCTCAAGATAGATACTTTTCTCTACCATAAGACAAGCACCAGTTACGGCAGAAACATTATGAATTATCTGAGGAAAATCTAGAGAAGCATTCATAACAGAATCATCCAACCTTCCATATTTATATAAATGTCCTGCCACTCCTCCTATACCAATAGCACAACCAGCATGCTGGATTGTATTATCTTCAAAAAGCAGTAATGCACCGACTGCACCTATACTTTTTTGCTGAGAAAACTCCAGCATACTCTCCAACCACCCTCTTGATATAACTTTCATATCATTATTTAGAAGTAAGATGTGTTTTCCTTTAGCCAATCTTACAGCAGTATTGTTTATAGCAGAGAAGTTAAACTCATCATCATAATCCACTACCCTGTATTTTTTCTTTAACTTCTTAAGATATTGCAAAGTTTCAGGTTTTTCGGATTGGTTGTTCATAACCAAAATCTCATAGTTTTTATAAATAGTTTTCTTTTCGATACTTATTATTAAGTTTTCCAGATATTTATAATTATCCCTAATAGGAATAATTATAGAGACTAGAGGATTATTTTTAATCTTGTACTTAAATCTAAAACTAGGGGCTGTCAGCCCATCTACTAACTTAGCACTTAATTTTCTTCTGTCGATCGATTCTTTTAAGGCCTTTTGGGCAGATTGTTTAGGAGTTGCCTTTGCCTCGTAAAAATCAGCTGTGCTACCGGTAATTCTCCTCCAGTGATACAAAACCTTTGGGATATGTACTATGTTTTGAGTAAGGTCCCGCACTCTTAAAATCAGATCGTAGTCCTGACTGCCCTCAAACCCTTTTCTCATTCCTCCCACTTTCTCTACAAGAGATCTACGATAGACAGAATGTGCTAGAAACATAGTAACATCAAGAGTTTCTGGTGACCAAGCTGGTTTTAGTATAGGTTTAACACGCAAGTTGTTCCCCAGTATTATATCCTCATCATAATAAATCACATCTGCATTTTTCGTTTTTATTACTTTAACTATTTCGTTAAGTGCGTGAGGTGCTAACATATCATCGTTGTCTAGAAACAATACAAACTCTCCCGTTGCTAATTTCAGAGCTTCATTAGTTGCAAAAGAAATATTTTTGTTTTGCTCTCCATACTGTATCTTTATCTTAGGATTTTGCTCATATTGTTTGAGAGTTCGTAGTGTTGCCTTATTGGTACTGGCATCATCATACATACATATCTCCCAGTTTAGATATGTCTGCCTCTCAACCGAGTCGACTGCTTGTTTGAGATACTTAGGAGCAATATTCCAAACAGGCATTACAATACTTATTTTTATATCTGTTGAGTTTGGTAAACCTTTGCTTATAGTGGTAGGTTCTATATTTTTTTGCCAAAATAGATAGTCAACTACATTGTGATCAAAAGGAAAACCCTCTAAGATACCTAGTTTGTGACGAATTAAATATATTGCCCCTCGTATCCCCAACAAAGAGTATACAAAAAAGAAGGTGTGGATCTTCCGAAACAAAAGCATACCCACCAACCTATTCCATAGCTTTACCAAAGAAGTAATCCTAACTCTAATCGACCAAAAAAACCGCCAAGACTTGGTTTGAAGATTTTTGTTCTGATCTTGTAAGTCTCTAATTTTCTTTACTAAATATTCTTCTCGTTGCCTAAACTCTTTTTCTAACTTCTCAATCTCTTTAGAAATATTATTTTTGTTTGACATTGATTTAGTATACTAAAGGAATAAGGAATTCTATCACATAAAGTTCTTATTTATTTCCAATCTATCCATAATAATTTAGACCAATACTATTTGTTCGAGCTGTTATACATAATAGTATCTATAACAGGAAAGATTATGTTAACACATATTCTCCATAAATTATATTCAACGATAAACCACTCTGTTGTTCTTCGGCTTTGATTTTATTCGTGTTAGAATACCAAGTTATGAGTAGAAAGACACTATGTCAAAGATTAAAAAAACTAGTAAGAAAGTCAGAAATCCTTATTTAGATGGTTCCGAACAATTTTTACAAAAGTTTTTTGATAAATCGGAACTAGAAAAAAGAACTGCTATTGACAGTCTGTTGTCGGATGATACCACTCCTTGGGCAATACGATATCATTTATCTCCGCAAAGACATATGCTACTCAACTGGTATTCATTTAGAGAAAAATCTTCTCTGTTAGAAATTGGTGCAGGATGTGGTGCAATCACGGGACTGTTTTTGGAGAAACTATCCTCCGTAACTTGTAACGAGCTTTCTTCTTCCAGAAGTACAGTTATCAGAAACCGATTTCAAAACTATAAAAACCTCACAATTTATTCAGGAAACATAAACCAATTTCAGTCAAAAGCAAAATACGACTATATTACCTTGATCGGTGTTTTGGAATATACAGCCAAATACTCCTCTAGTTCTAATCCATACAAGGAAATCCTTTCTATAGTAAAAAGTCTTCTAAAACCAAATGGACACCTACTTCTATCAATAGAAAATAAAATTGGATTAAAATACCTTGCCGGTGCACCTGAAGACCACCTTAGCGAAGTATTTACATCTCTCGAGAACTACCCACAAAACAAAGAGATCCAAACCTTTACTAAATCAGAACTAACCAATTTATTAACTACTGTTGGTTTTACAAAAACAGACTTCTACTACCCTTTCCCTGATTATAAGTTGCCTACCATAGTTTTCTCAGAAGAAGGATTAAAATCTATTAACAACCTAACCAAATCAGGCATTACCCAGACAGTTGTGCTATCTCATGAAATAGATCATTTATTTAATGAAATTATTTTTAGTCATCTTTTAACTAAAGAAAAGATTTTACAAAATTTTGCTAATTCATTTTTAATTGATGCTTCGTAAATGAGAAAAGTCCACTTTGCCCAATCACAATACCGAAGAAAAAGAGAATTTGTAGTTTTAACACAACTAATCGAAGAGAATAATAATAAATTTATTAGGAAAGAATCTATATATCCCGAAGGAGAGAAACACATACAGACTATCTTTGACAACTACAATTTACTAAACAAACCAGAATATTTATTTGTACTGCCTCAAACCACATTTGAAAAAAGCAAACTATACATTGACTACATCGATCATCCCAATCTCGCTTCAGAAATAGAAACTCTCCTGATAGAAGGAAACTACGAAAAAGCAACAAGTGACATCCAAGATTTTTTTAATTTTCTAAAAAAGATTCCAACTATTAAATCCAACCTTTATCAATCTACCGACTTTGTCAGATTATTTGATCCCAAAAAACAATACTTCTCAAAAACGAAAATTGATTGCTGGTCTCCAGGATTTTATGACACCAACCTCGATAATTTTATCAAAAAAGACAATACTTACTATTTTGTGGATTTTGAGTGGTGCTTTGATTTTCCCCTACCAAAAAACTTTCTAATACTAAGGTCACTTTTTTATCTTGGGCTAAAACTCAACCGCATTTTACAAACAATGGTATCAAAAGACTTTCCCTGTTTTAATTTTTATCATAATGTTCTTATTCCGGTTCAATGGCTGGAGCTAGTCAATCATTCAGCAACCGAATTGCAAAAGATGCTGGACTATGAATACAACCTGCTTCAAGGGATTTATATCTATTACCCTCCTTTGGATACTATAAAAAAGGACTACCTAACAACACTTATAACCAACCCAATAGAAAGGTTTCAGGGTATCTCTAAACTCAAAAACATATTAAAAGAAACACAACTACAAAATGACAATCTTCAACAGATACTAAAAGATACCAACCAACATGTAGCCAACTTAGAAGCACTAATCACACTAAAAGATAACCATACTAAAAACCTAACTACACACATAGAAAAACTCACAGAGATCAACGATTCCTATCAGAAAACTCCTTATAAAGTCCTCAAACACCTAGAAGGTACTAGGTTGGCAAAATCAAAGAGCCTTAAGTTTATCTTTCGGAGAATACTATCGTTTTTCGTTTATATAGATCGCTTGTTTAGGAATAAATAACCATCTAAAGATTGCTACCCATTTCTCTCTTGTATTTTGATTCATATCTCTTAAATCTCTTTTTAAAAAACCAAAATCTGTTCTGGTATCTGGATCTAGAAGAAGTGAGACAAGCCTAATGATGGGCTGTATAAGTCACAATTATAAAAATCCTCGGAATAAACCTAATAGTTAGCCGTATTCATAAGAATATTTTTAATTTTCTGCCTGAGTCTAAAGGGGATCAAACGCCTGTATATTGATAATAAAAAACTATATATTTTGATACGAACTTTGACTCTATGATTACTTTGGTTCTCTTTATGTGGGGGTACCTGCTGGACTAACTCGTTATTGATAGACTCCTCATGTACTTCCTGACTTTTCTCTTCTTTAACTTGTTTCTCATCCATTTTATAGAATGGATGCTCTATCTTCGGATCGCTTGTGTCAAAATTATTATCGGTAAGTTTTTTAAGTTCTGATTTTGAGGGAATATAGAAATTTTCTTTTTTGAAATTTGCACGGAAGCCGTGCCAGCCAAGTTTCTTCACCTCGTCTTCAGGGAGCTTTCTATTCCTTGAGTATTTCTCGATACCATGCTCTTCGCTGAGAAAGATAAAATGTTTTAATATGAACGGATTGGGGTAAATTCTCATCCCCTCAAAAGAAACTTGGTGACCACCAGAAACCCCGAAAGACATCGGCCTTCTCTCGTTTTTCCAGAGTTTGATATGTGTCAGCGGATGAGGAGAATGAAAATAATAATACCGCATCTCTTTATTGTAATCCCTATCAACATAACTTTTCCCTTTTTCTGGAAGGAAATAATATGCATTGAAATTCACTGCGTTATAACCAAGAGATTCTATTTTCTTTACAGCTTCTTTGATCGTTTTAAATGGAGGATGTGGAAGGCGTATTTCATCTGCGTCAGTGTGCATAAACCAATCCGCATCCAATGCGTTTGTTATACTTTCTTTGTATTGCAAAGTTTTCATGAGATTGAATATACCGTTAGTTTTGAGGCTGTCTATTGTTATTACTCCTTTGTTTAGAAATTCTTTTGCAATTTTGACGGTATCGTCAGTCGATTCATTGTCGATGAGGTAAACATCGAACCCTTGGGAGATAAGATTTTGCAGGCAATACCGCAAATATAATTCTTCATTTTTGACTGCTAATAGTGCGATTAGTTTCATTTATTGTTAATATAGAGAAGATTATTCATTATAACCTCTATGCCCGATATATTTAATAGGGTACACACACTTTTTACAAACAAAGATAGCACCGGTCTACTTAGAAATGAAAATCTTGGGGATTTATATTTCGGACAGTTACACCCACTTCACCAAGATTTGTTTGATAATTTATACGGTCAACATACGCGAATACGGCTAAAAGACCTCCCTCATTATACATTTTGGAGAGATAAGGAACACAAAAATATAGAAAAAGCCTATATTACAAATATCTATCAGAGAGTTGGAAGTTTTATTATCCAAATGACAACACTCGAACGAAAAGGCTAGACAAAATAGAAAGATATATAAAGCTAAAAGAAGATATTGAGAAGGACGGTATCCTAAAACCAATAAGAATTGTAACTACTCCAGACTCTCAACAGGTAATTATTGATGGTAATCACAGGGCATCAATCGCCTATTTTTTAGGTATTGATGTACCGTATATAAAAAACACACTTAGCACTGTGCTTTCGAACATTGTTCATAATACTAAGGAGTTTTACGGAACACGAAATAAAGACATCCCTTGTCAGAGTATTTTTTATAAAGAAACCGAACTTTTGGCAGGTAGACGCAGGGATGTGTATGAAAGAATCTTAAAAACAAACATTGTTGAAGATATCCGCGGGAAAAATGTTGCCGACCTCGGAGCAAACATTTCCATAAACGCGATGCTTGCGTGGAACTTTGGCGCTAAAAATGTCACAGCAATAGAGTCCAGTCCTCAAATTGCTACCTCAGCGTTACGGCTCAGTACCATTTTAAATTCGAATATATCTCTAGAAGTCCGTGACCTAGTACTTCCAATTAAAAACATACCTGTATTTAATACAGTATTTTGTAATTCACTCTACGCACATATCTCAAACAAAAAAATTCTCTCACAGAATATTAAAAATCTAACTAAGAAGGTTCTGTATTTTGAAGGACACCAAAGAACGACGAAAGATGACTACTCGGAGGTTTTTCAATATTTTAAGACTGTACAGTTGATCGGATACAACGCAGACGGTATTCACAGTAAAGAGAGTACGCGACCGTTTTTCCGTTGTGAGAAGTGATTTCTTATATTTTGGTATGTAAATATATCTTCATATATTTCTAAACGGACAGCTATCGTATAGTTTATCAATCGGTATTGGATAATCAGGTTGAGGTGCGGACTTTGCTATATTCTGCAAAGCCCGGATATTTAGCTTCTTTCCGTTTAAGTTATACGGTGATACATTATCTTGTATACCGACCGAACTATAGTGATCTAGAAACTTTGTCCCGTCTCCCTTTAACTTATCGCTAAAAGTCACCCACGCTACTGGAATATTATAAGCATGAGCTAGGATAATTCCGTGGAGAGAACTCGAGATAACGAACCGACAACTAAGAATTTTTCTTACAATATTTTCTAAATCATCTAAAGGGTTAATTATCAATATATCTTGAATTCGATTATATAGGTTATTAATTTCTGCGTAGTCAACATAGTGTGGAACTATTCCTAAAGAGTATTTTTTGTCTATTTTTGGTTTAAAAACACGAGGTAACAATAAACCAGGATCTCCGAAAATCTCAGGAAGATCATAACCCAACTCTTTTGCTCTCTTGTAAGTTAATTGACCCCTCACTGCCAAAATCTTGCGAGGTTGTGTAAAAACTGCTTCTTTACTGATAATCCCTGAGCCCCATACAATGGAGTTTTGTGTTGCAAATTCCAATATACTGCCCACGGTCAGAAACGATAATTTGTCTGTGGGAGAATTTCTAATATCTACATATACAGGCTCGGTTTTCCTGAATTTATAATACAAATAGGGTCCAATCGTATCACCAAAGTTATTACTTTTGTAGAACGAATATGTTTCTTTTGGTAATTGAAACCAGTACATCCTATTCAGTTGTTTAATCCGATAACTCAGCGTGTAATCACCAAATATTTTAGTGATTTTTTTTATAGTCATAACTCCACATGAATACCTGGATATTCATTCAAGGAGTTACCACCCATCATCTTATGTGTTGTGTATATTAATCCTCCAGTACTTTCCACCTCAATCGGTTTCGCAGCCAATCCGGGGTACCGAAATGTTTGCTGTTCGCCAGGTTCTATTACAACATCTTCACTCCTAACTATACCACCAATTTTGATATCAATACTGGTAGAAACAACACCAGCATTCCCCACCACTATCCATGTATTCACATTGGAATCGTCTCTGTAACTACCAAAATAATATTTATTACTCAATTGAGAAACAGGAATACCCGCAAACTCACTTAAGGATCCGTTCCCCATCATTTTGTGTGTTGTGTATATCAGTTCTCCCGAACTCTCTATCTCCACAGGTTTTGCTGCTAAACCGGGATATCTGAAAGTTTTTTGTTCTCCGGGTTCTATTATTTCATCTTCACTTCTCAAGATACCTCCAATCTTCACATTGACACTGGTCGAAGTTACACCAGCATTCCCCACCACTATCCATGTATTCACATTGGAATCGTCTCTGTAACTACCAAAATAATATTTATTACTCAATTGAGAAACAGGAATACCCGCAAACTCACTTAAGGATCCGTTCCCCATCATTTTGTGTGTTGTGTATATCAGTTCTCCCGAACTCTCTATCTCCACAGGTTTTGCTGCTAAACCGGGATATCTGAAAGTTTTCTGTTCTCCGGGTTCTATGGTTACACTCTCGCTTCTCAAAACACCTCCTATACTTATACTTACATTTGTTGAAACTGTATCAGCATTCCCTACTACTATCCATGTATTTGCTTTCGAATCGTCTCTGTATGAACCGAAATAGTATTTACTACTCAACTGAGACGCAGAGATACCCGCAAACTCGCTTAATGATCCGTTGCCCATCATTTTATGTGTTGTATATACCGATCCATCACTAATTATTTTGACAGGTTTACCATTAGAGAGGGGGAATCTGTAAGTAAATTGTCCACCTGCACTAATCCTCTTGGTTGAATCAACTTTGTTATAGATATTTAAATTCATATTAATATTGTCAGGATTTGGATTTCCTACAACAATCCATGTGTTTGTATTTGTATCATCCCTGTAGGAGCCAAAATAATTAGTATTTATATCCATATCTTCTTTATCATAGCTATTAGCCTTCCTGTAATCTAGAACTCCATTTCCGGTAGTATTATCAAAACCAGGTGTATTTATATCGTTTGTAGAAGATACAAGAGCTAGTCTCATTTCCTCCATAGTAATCCCCGGATTATTACTCTTTATAATCGCTGCCGCAGCAGCTACCTGAGGAGACGCAAAAGAAGTCCCGGTATTATAAGAAGTAGAAAACTGTGTATATCGTAATGTATTGGTATTATCTGGACTGAAACAGTTAGGGCTTGTTGATGCGCAAGTGTAGGTTCCCTGAAAAACTGCATCTCCTTTTACCCCCCCGTCACCAACATAAGCCACCAAATCCAGCTCAGAACCATAAGACGAATAGTTTGATTTTGTATTATCTGCATTAACCGCACCTACAGCAATTACATTGTCATATTTTGCAGGGTACAAAACAGGACCTGCGAAATTACCCGAAGCAGCAACTACCAACACACCAGCATTATGTGCATTATTTATGGCTGTTTCAAACGCCGGGTCATGACCAGATCCTGCTAAACTCAAGTTTATAATATCTGCACCATTAGCAACCGCGTAATTGACAGCCCTTGTGAGAGTAAATGTGTTAAAACTATCAGCTTTTTGAGTATTTGCTTTTATGGGCATAATAGTAACCTTATGTGCAGGAGAAACACTTCCCGAGCTATTATCTACAAGAGAAGCGATAAGTCCTGTAACCGTAGTCCCATGTCCTACATCATCGTTTGGATGACCCGACTCCGCATCTAAGACATCGTTACACCCACCCCACGATTCACAATAAACATGATTGTCTGCATCAAAACCGTGATAGTCATCTATGATCTCATTACCATCATCGTCTATATTGTTATTTGGGATTTCCCCAGTATTTGTCCATAAGTTTATACTCTCACCAGAGAACATATCAGGTAATTTGGAAAACACAAATGGATCATCTCCTATATCGGCCCACGCAGAAGTATGGTCTTCAAAAGCAAGGCCCGTATCTATGACTGCTACTATAACTTCAGCACTTCCTCCGCAAGATACTCCGTTATTTAGGCAATCTTGATCTTTCCACATTTCTCGCAACCCCGCCTGTTCGTAATACCAATGGTTTCCCTCTAGTGCAGAAGGATCTTGACCAAAGTCGTTTGGAGTATCTTTATCCCCCGACCTTGACCATTCTGCAGTATGATAAATATATATGGGTTGAGCATATTCAACATTACTCTGTTGTGATAACTCTATAAGCTTCTTTTCTAAGCGATTGTATCTCACCTGATTCACTATTTTTTCTATGCCTTTTTCCTCTAGTTTTTTTGAACTAATAAATCCCTTCTCTCTTGGGACATCTTCTATGACTATTATTTCTGGACTATCTTTTCCTTTTTCCTGAACTAGCACTTTAGTCAAATCAAACTCATACTCTCTTTTGATTAATTCTCTAACTTGGGCAGTCTGCTGAGGGACTCCTCTTGCCACGACTCCATCAAATGGAATAGCCAAATTTATAGATACAAGTATGAAAGCAACAGCTAAACATACCACCGTGTATTGCCTTATAGATTTACTATTTGGTAAATTCATATAAAAAAGTAATTATTTACAAATATCCCTAACGGGATTAGTTTATATTACACTTTTAGGTATTGCTACTCAAGGGATATATGGGAATCTAAAACAGGTTTTATTTGGGGTCGTTGAGTCCCATAAAGTCTTCGTATTTCTCCAAGCCCTCTTCTGTAGGACCATCATAGACAATGGTACCATCTTTGAGCATAATTACCCTACTACAATGGTCTCTCACATCTTTAATACTATGACTTACTAATATACCTGTAGATCCATTTGACAAAAGTTCAAGCATTTTTTCAAGACTTTTTTTCTTAAAACCTACATCTCCTACTGATAGTACCTCATCAAGCAAATAGATATCAGCTTTTGCTTCCATAGCTACGGCAAATGCAAGTCGCATCACCATACCACTGGAATAGTTTTTGACCTGAAGATCTATAAAATCTCTTATCTCTGCAAAGTCAACAATCTCATCAAATTTTGACTCTACATACTTTTTTGTCATCCCAAGTATAATCCCATTTAAAAAAATATTTTCTCTACCCGTCAACTCAGGGTTAAATCCAACCCCTAGCTCCAAAAAGGGAACAAGGGTTCCCCTTACAGATACCTTCCCCTTACTTGGTTCAAAGATCCCTGCCATAATTTTTAGTAAAGTACTTTTACCACTACCATTTCTACCTATTATCCCTACAAAATCACCTTTGTTTATAGAAAAACTCACATCGTTAAGTGCATAAAACTTCTCTTTCTTGACCTTTTTGAAAGGGTTCAAAAAGTAACTTTTGATAGTATTCCTCTGTTCATGTGGAATCTCAAAAACTTTGTTTAGGTTTTTTACTTCTATTATTGGTTTATCCATTATATAAACTCAGCTATTCTTTTAATATTTTTCTTGAAATAGATATTCCCCAAAATAAATAAAGCAATGGAGAATAGAGACATAATAAACATTGCCTTTACATGAATAATATTTCCCTGAAGTAAGGCCTGTCTAGATGCATGGATAACTAATGCCAAAGGATTTAATCTAATAATTTGACCAAAAGTACCACCCATATCGTCAATACTATAAAATACAGCAGACCCCCAAAATACTAATTGCATAACCAGCTCCATAATATGCTCGAGATCACGGATCTTCACAAGCAAGATACTACTAAATAATGAAATCGAATAAAGTGCAAAAATCACCATCGTGAGGATACCCACAAAATAGAGAAAACCCTCAACAGAGGGGATAAAACCTCCCAAAACAGATAGTACTACAAGTATCGTCATATTAAACACAAAGTTAGTTACTGCCATAAACACCGCACTAGTAACCGCAACCTGTCTGGGGAAGTTTACTTTCAAAATCACTCCCGCTAAATCGGTCAATGCGTGCATTCCAAAGATTATACCTTCATTGACTAGAGTATAAATAATAATGCCTAAAAGAAGATTGGCACCATACTGAGTAGAGAGCTCCCCTCCACGAAAAGCCGTAAATACTATGAACAACATCAGGAAATACAAAAACGGCTTCATCAACACCCAAACAAACCCTAGTATTGAGTTGTTATAGCGAAGTTTGAAATTGGTACGAATTAGCACCAACAACAAATCTCTTTGATTTTCTTTACTATTTAGTACCATTAAATCACCTTCCTAAGAGTTTGGTTAAAGTTACCACGATATATTACTAATCCCCAGTTTTGTATCTCTTGTCTTAAAACCTGCTCTAACATTCTCTCATCGTCCAAAGACTGTCTAGTAATATTGGCTAACATGCCTTCTCCAACACTTCCTATTTTACTAATCACCCGGTCTGTTTTGCAAGCAAGCCAAAACTCGTCGGTTATTAAACCGGTAAGTAGTGAATTGATTTTTAATAGACTGTTTATATCAGTTGGAGAGAAAAAAGTATAGACCTTTTCGCCTGTATTGTTTAAGTGTGTTGGGTGAGTATGCGTATTAAATAAAAAACCGGAGTCAACCTGTTTAGGAACCTGGTCGGGCGCAAAATAGTCTTTTTGGATAACCCTACTGTCTAAAATTATATGCCTTTCATAACGATAATTTCTATTATCCGGCATATACTTTACTTGCAAACTATGGTGTGCGTGGACATTATCTTTATTACCCTTTAGTGGCTTAGAGATGATAACCTCTCTCTCTATATAAAATAAACTCGACTCATATTCATAGCCAGTAGAATCCGTATATCTATGAAGACTAGTAATGTTTTCCCATAATCGCCTATCCAAGATCACCTCTGTAGGCCACGCAGTCCTAGGCGGATATTTCCCATATTTATTCCATTTTTTTATAAACTCTACAAATTCAGAAAAATACATAGAAATAATTAGGGGAAACCCTTACCTTTTTATATAAAATTTAATCAAGCTAGAAACTGTTTACTTTTTAGCTTCTGGCATAACCTTAAACAGTATCCCACTAACTACTGACTCTACCAGTCCAAACAATACTGCTGGGAAAAATCCATCAACAGTAAACCCTGGCACTATTCTGGCAGTCAAAGTTACCATCATAGCAATTATTACAAAGCTAAATAATCCTAGTGTTAGGATATTTACAGGCAAAGTAAGTAACACTACAACCGGTCTGATTACTGCATTTACCAATCCAAAAACTACAGAAACCAAAACAGCGATCCAAAAACTATCTACATTAACTCCTGGAATTAAATAAGTAGCAATCAAAACAGCGACACCACTTAATAAAAGGTTTAATAATATTTTCATTTAGATTAACCTCCTTTCTTGAGTTTTAATATATAGCATAAATCAAAAACCTCTCTGACGCAAACCCTTTGATGGAATAACTCTCTAAAAAATTATTACAGAACAGAGGCTCCAGCGAGATAAAGATAGTCTTTCCCTGTTCCAAGTGGCTTACCTTCCAGCTGAATTTCTTTAAGTTTTAATACACCATCTTGCAAAATAAGTAATAACTCATTCTTCTCACGAATAATTTGACCGGGAGTGTATTTAACCATTTCGTTTAAATTCTCCACCACTTGAACTGAAAAAACTTTTAGTCGTTTTGTTTTATTATTTAAAACCACACTACACCAAGCTATTGGCCACGGATTAAATGCCCGAACCATTCTATCGACTTGAAATACTGAAGTATTTGTACCAAAACTAGCCCTGTCTTTGTTTATTAGGGATTTATCAGCAAAGGTTACCTTTGACTCATCTTGTGGAATTGAGTCTATCTCTCCTGAGAACCAGCCGGGTAAAGTCTCAATCAACAACCCTGCTCCATCTTCTGCTAGTTTTCTTTTTAAGGTAGCAGTTGTATCATTATCTTCAATACTTCTCTCGGAAGAAGCAATTACAGGTCCATCATCAAGACCCGTAGTCATAACCAGAATACTTACTCCTGTTTTTTTATAACCATTTAATATTGATAAAGGAATTGGGACTGCTCCTCGTAAATCTGGAAGTACTGATCCGTGAATATTTAGGCACTTGTATTGTGGATATTGGATTGTGTATTCAGGAAGTATTTGACCATAATCAGCAACTATTATTAATTCTGGGCGTTCCGTCCCTACTATACCCGCTTGTTCTACACGATATAAAGTAGGTGTATAAATCGGAACAGACGGGTAGAACTTTTCAAGTAATTCCTTTACTGGGACAGAAAGCATTTCTTGTTTTCTACCGGCTGGTTTGTCTGGTTGTGTTACTACAGCACATATGTCTATAAATTCACAGTTTAGAAGTTGTTCCAATATAGGAACGGCAAAGTCTCCAGAACCAAAAAAAAGAGTTTTAAATTTTTTCATATTTGAATTAAATAGATCTTTTCATAAGTTTAGCAAAATAGAACCCTGCAAACAAAACAAGCAACAAGGAAACTATTTGAGCCAGAGTTAGTACTCCCCAAATATGAGGTTCTGTTCGGAAAAAATCTACAAAAAATCTTACTGTCCCGTAACCCATTAAATAAACAAATAGCAAGTTTTTTGATAACCCATACCTTTTATATGAATAATACATAACCATAAAAAGTAGTATATTGCCAAACTGTTCATATGCAAAGCTTGGATGAAAAGATTCCCCCTTCTCTCTTAAATATAATCCCCACGGAAGATTTGTCTTAGGGCCATAAAGCTCATGATTGGCAAAATTTCCAAACCTACCTATCACCTGTCCCAAAGGCAAAAACACTACCAGCAAAGCCAATGCATCCCACAAATCAACCGCTATCTTTTTTGTATATAAATATACTCCTATTAAACCACCCAACATACCTCCAAATATCCCCAATCCTCCATTCCAAATATAAAATATCTCAATCAAGTTATCACTATAGAGATAAAAATCAGTTAGTATATGCCATATCCTTGCGCCGATTATAGCGGGGATAAGAATCCAAATCAGAGCATCTAAAGTATCAATTTTTTTTAATTGTTGATGAGATTGTTTATTTTTGTCGAAAAGAAATGCTGTTACCCCAATTCCTGCTAAAATAAAAAGACTATACACCTGAATTTCAACCAAACCTAGATCTAAAGATTGTGGAAATGGAAGTGATCCACGAAGCATAAAAATATAAACTATTACGATGGGGAATAATGCTAGAACAAGTAATAAAAGAAGTCTTTTATTATTAGTATTGTTCATAGTGGATATTCTCTTTTACTACTCCAAGACTAGTGAGGTTGAGAGAGACTTCATCTGTCATAGCCTTCGAACCACAGATATATCCGGCAAAATCTTTATTCTTTTTAACTTCTTTAATGTAATGTTCTGTTATCCTTCCTTTGTACCCACTCCACTCATCTGAGGGTTGAGACAAACTTAATATAAACTCAAAATTAGGATATTTATTTGCAAGGTTTTCGAAATAATCTTGATAGAAAATATTGTGTTCTTGACGAAAACCCGAAAACAGCTTGATCTCTCGTTTTGTATTGAGAGTTTCTAGAGCATAGGTTATCATCGAAATAAATGGAACCAATCCCGTTCCTGTCGAAAAAAAGTAAGCAGGTTTATCTTCTTCCTTATAAATAAAATTTCCCATAGGACCAATAAATTCGATTTTATCACCAGCTTTCGCATTCAAAAAGAACTGCGAACCCGGTCCCCCTATAACAGAATCTGCTATCAAATCTATACTTGTATTATAAGAAGGCGAAGAAGCAATAGAATAACTCCTTCTGACCCCTGGTGCTATTAAAATATTTACAAACTGCCCTGCCTGAAAATCGATTGTCTCCTCACCACCTAGAGGAATACTTAATTGATGGACCGCCTGTGCGATTATACTAGCTGATACTATTTCTGTTTTATAAACCTTGATTGCCATTGGTAAACTATACTGTATTAATTATCAACTACATTATCTCCAGCAGGTACTGACTCTTCATCGTAACTATCTTCTCCACCTGATCCTAACATTTCATCATCATCTAGATCACCGATTTCCATATCTCCCGAAGTAACAGGAGGTTCTTTGTCCTCTCTTAACTGATCAGGGTCCATGTTGTTATCCGCCAAAGCTGCGGCTTGAACATCATCTGAGTAGAAATCATCGGTAGACTGTGGATCGTCTGTCATAATAGAGATTAAAAAAATAAAATCACATCAATAGTAACACAAATCACATACTAGATAATATACAACAGTATTCATTGTTAATATAATTAAATTTATGCATAATTAAATAGCCTACTATTTATTAGAAATTTGAAGAAGTTTAAATTTAGTAACAAAAACAGAAAATACA
>CAYQRB010000019.1:223-17052 GCA_964420145.1 uncultured Candidatus Saccharibacteria bacterium | reverse complement strand
TTAAAGCCTTGTAAGTCGTTGAAGACTTCGCTCGTTTAGAGTTGGAAAAGAGTATAGTGTCTTTTGGGTTTGTATATCTAACACTATGCCTCTAAGACCTCCGTAATATTGAGCTTCTTCGAAAATATATAAATACGAATCGTTAGGAGACCAGCTTGCTAGATGAAAAGACATAGGTAGCTTTAGTTTGATAGTTGCTGATGTATTTGTCTCCAAGTTTTTGATAACTATGTCTTCGTTGACCCATGAGTTCTGTGGTTTGATAGTGTATGCAAGTAATTTACCGTTATTTGATAATAAATCTTCTCTACCTACCAATGACGGTGTGTCAGGAATTGTTGTGGGGATAAGGGTAGGAATAGTAGGAATAGGTGGTTTTTTGCGGATATCTACTAGAGAAGATACGGGTAGTGTATGAGAAAAAATTAGTATAAGGGCTGTGATGGTAGATAAAAAAAGACGGGATTTGTTTTGCATAGGGGTAGTATTTAAATTAATAGTAGGAGAATAACAGTTGTAAGAGATATTAACTTTGTATCACAAAGCAAACTCTGGAGGTTGTGGTAACTACTCCTATTTCGGGGTTGATTTATATAAAATGGAGATTGTTAAGGATGTATTTTATTTAGGATCTATATAAAGCGGTAATCCAAAGGAGAAAACAGAACCTTCTCCTTCTTTGCTGATAATCTTCTTTTCTCCTTTCATCATTTCGATGAGAAGAAAACTAACAAATAATCCTAATCCAGTACCACTAGGATTTACTACATTAGCAGATTGATTATAAAGGTTTTGAGCTCTAAAAAACTTCTTTCCCAGGTTTTTAAGGTTTTCTTCTGAAATTCCAATACCACTATCTTTTACATCTACCCAGCCTAGTTTGTCTTGTTTGTACATTGAGATTTCTACCTTGCCTTGTCCAGTATATTTTATGGCATTGTTAAGAAAATTATCCATAATTTCTTGTATTCGGATTTTATCTGCTAAAACAATAATATCCTCTATGGATTTATTGTAAACAACTTCGGTATTATTTTTTTTGGCAAGTTCGCTATGTGAACGAAGACTGTATTTTATAACTTCATCTAGACTTACTGAGGTTATATCGACTTGCATACGACCCCCCTCTAGTTTGGTTGTAGAAAGCAATGTTTCTACGAGTGCGATTTCTCTCCTCGCTCCCTCCACTGCCATATTAGTGTATTTTTTTACTTTCTCAGGGTTTATCCCTTCATTATTTACTTCTAGGTGTTTTTGTAATGTTAATAAGGCATTTCTAGTGATTGAGATAGGAGTTCTAAGTTCGTGACCCATAACATCAATCATATCTTTTTCTTGTCTGCGGATTTCTTCTAGTTGTTCTAGTGCTTCCTCTAGTGCCTCGTTTTTCTTTTGTAGGTTGGATGTAGCTTCGGTAACTTTTCGTTTTAGGTCTTCGTTGAACTGCTGTGTTTCTTTATGTAATAAAGCACGACCAAGTGCCATACTCATAGAATCGGCAAGGCTTATGAGGAATTTAATTTCTTGGCTATTATACGGTTCGTTTGCTTCTTTCTTTCCGATAAGTAGAAGTCCTTTTATGGTAGCTTCCTCTCTGATTACTACAATTAAGCCAAGGTTGTATTTTTCCATTTGTGAGGATAAATGTCTGTTTTGCATTAGTATAGTGTCTTCTAGGATTCTTGCATTACTTAATTCCTCATAGTTAACAACTCTTTCTTTCCTCTGAGAAAAATATCCTGTGAAGGTTTTAAACTCTTTGGGGTTATCGTAGGGAGGTTTTTTGTAGTTTATAGAAAGCCAGTCATCTTTGTATTCTTTTCCCATTAGGATAATACCAGAAGTACTGGGTCTGATAGTGCGAGCTATGATAAAGAGGGTTTCAAGGGTAATTTTCTCGATATCGAGTGTATTGGAGAGTCTTTGCCTGTGTTGTTCTAATACTATTAATGGGTTATAGCCAGGATTAATAAGGTGGGTATCTGTGTATTCGGAGATGAATCTGGTGAAGAAATTAAGAGAGGCTGTAAATAAAATAGCAATCGGAACACCCATAACATAGGCGATAGTATTAAGGGATGTCCCAAAAATCCCCTCATATATATATGCAAGTATGAAAAAAGTAAGATAGGGAGGGGTTGCGATAAGGATGTGATAGAAGAGTTTTCCTAGGAGTACTCGTATATTAAGAAAACTGTATCTATAGATAATAAAGAAAGTTGTTGAGGAAAAAAGTATTGTTGATAAGGGCCCGATGATACCGAGTGCTGTATAACCTATCATTGGCAGGACTAATGTACCTACTAAAGAGATAAAAAATGTAATAATAAAACCAAACAGTACAAACTTTAATTGTTTTTTTATAATTATATTTCTATACTTTCGATATTTACTTAATAAAACCAAGAAACTTATCGATATATATACAAGAAGAAACAATCCTAATATCGGATATAAAATCCCAGGTGTGAAAGAAACACTGTGACCAGGGAGGGGGTTAGGAATAACATATTCAACATTATACTTTGTATATATGAGTGGTAGGAAAAATAGTGAGGGTACAAGTACGAAAAGTGCTTTTTTAAAATTAATAGATTTTTCTTCGGGGAATAGGAGAGAGAACATCAGGAAAAAAGGACCTATAAAAATTGGTCCAATCATTGCTGTTCTTATCCAAAACAGAATGGATTCTTGAGATGTTGTATTACTAACCATAAAGTTTGAGAAAATCCAAAAAGACATTGCAAGTACTGTTAAGGCAAAAAACCTACTAGAGCGTTTTTCCCCCTGAGTACTGATTATTATTGATAAAATGATACTTATAATAAAACACAGTATATAAGCGATATTATTGATATTGAGCATATTACTACTGAAAAGCATATTCATATATAATACAATTAAATAATAAGAAGATTCGCTAATTATGTCAAAAATTACATATTCTACACCACTAAATAGTGGTTTCCGGATGGTTGCAGAATGGGAAGGTAGTAGTAAGATTTGGATATTGTGGCCAGAAAGACCAGATAACTGGAGAGATAATGCTATCCCAGCGCAATATATTTTTGCAGAAATCGCAAATAAACTCTCAAAGTATAGGCAGATAATAATGGGGGTTAGTAGAGAACAAATTAATAATGCTAACAAACTTTTAAGTAGTTCGGTCAATATAGAAATACTTGAATATGATGATGCGTGGATTAGAGATACTGGTCCCACTTTTGTAGTAAATGACGCAGGATTAGTTCGAGGTGTGAGTTGGGGATTTAATGCATGGGGTGGCGCAGGTGAGGGGTTGTATGATTCGTGGGAAAAAGATAAAAAGGTTGCTAAAACTATTCTGGAAACAGAGAATATGGATTTTTATGAAGCACCAATTATTTTAGAAGGAGGTAGTATACATGTGGATGGGCGTGGTACATTGATAACTACTAAGGAATGTTTACTTAATAAAAACAGAAACCCACAATTTTCTAAAAAAGAGGTAGAAGAAACTTTGAAAAAATATTGTGGGGTGAAAAAAATAATCTGGTTAGAATACGGGTTCTATAATGATGAAACAAATGGGCATATAGACAACATCTTTAGTTTTGTAAAGCCGGGGGTCGGGCTTATTAATTGGACTGATGATAGGAATGATCCAAACTATAGTATTTCTAGACAAATGATGGCTGTTCTAGAAAAAGAGCGGGATGCAGAAGGAAGATATTTAGAAATTATCAAGATTATTCAACCTACTATTAATTTGATTTCTGAAAGTGATAGTTCCGGGGTTATAAAAAATCCTGGTACATATCCAAGAAATGAGGGTGATCGACTTACAGCATCATATATAAATTACTACAGAGATAAAGACTTTATATTATTACCCTTTTTTGGAAATAAAATAGAGGATTTGACTGCATATAACCTATTTTCAAAAATCTTTCCAGGCAGTACTATCATTCCCGTATATTCAAGAGAAATTATACTAGGAGGTGGGGGGATACATTGTATAACATTAAACCAACCTTAACTAATAGATGTTTTCAGATGGATATCGGGTTCCTCTATTTAGTGTATAAATTTCTCGGTCTTTTGGTTGAAAAATACTAACCAGGTATCTTTCTGCTTGTTCATAACTAAATTCCTTACAAGAATAAATATCCAGGCTTATAAAGCCACGACGAGCGAAAGTATGAAGGCTTATATGTGATTCTGCTATAACTATAAATCCTGTTATTCCACCAGGGTCTTTCCCTCCTTCCTCAGCATTTCCATCTGCAAGTATTACCTGTGGTACGGTTAGTTTTTTCATCTTGAGGACAGCAGGTAGTTCATCTAATACCTTGTAACATAATTTTAGATCAGTTAATTGCTGAAGTGGGCATCCATAAAAATCTAAAGTCATATGGTATCCGAATTGAACTGTTTTGTTGCTTTGTTCCATTTTGTTTTTAATTTATTTAGTTAAATAGGTTCATATTGGTAAGTAAATGGAGGTACTTGTATCTCTGAAGATATAGCACTTCTATAGGTAAAGGGGTTTTCTATCATGGATAGTAGTCGATCAATCGTTGTTGTAAATATATATATTTGGGGATTCTTTTCAGACTCCTCTCCTCCTTCGGGTGTAAATAAAGCCTGTTGGGTAAAACTATCGGGTCGTTGTCTCGCTATTTGTAGTAGTGGTGACACATGTGCTGTCCAAAACACTAGTGGAGTTGATGGATTATTCCCTAATGTGCACAATTCTTGTAAATGCCGTTTTAGAAACCCCGTAGATATATGGGCGCGTAATAATTTTTCCACTGGTCTAGGTACATATGGTGGTAAATGGGAGGATAGCTTTTTGCGTATAACGGCTAAGTCATTGAAGGGTATAGCGTGTTCTGTTAGGAAGTGCGAAGAATTATCCTTTAATAGAGTGGGTATTTGGGATAATTGTGGATAGATATGAGTTATCCCATTGGCGAAATTTGTTGCTACAATAGTTGGATCAAGGGGTGTTGTTCCTGTTATTGCAAAAGCACAGGTCTTGTTACCCTCTCCCATAGTAGTAATAAGGACATCTGACTTAAAGGCTTCCATCTCTAGATATGCTCTTTTTTGCTCGAGAGTCTCTTCTCGAGTGAGGTTATAAGAAGGATCGTTCCAACCCTCGAAAGCTTCCATATATGCTTCCACAAGATTATTTTGTTGGTTATGAGGAAGAGTATTCCCAATCCTAGTATAAATAGGGGGTGGGGTTAAGAGCTTGTCTACAAGGCGTAAAAAAAGTGGTCCTATTATTGTAAGGAACTTCTCTGGACTTGTTAGAGATGGGTTTTCTGTACTCAAAGAATATGATATAACAACGCTAATTATATCATATATTTAAACTTAAGTAAGTACTGAATAAGTTGATACTGTAGAGTATCTAGGAATTCTGAGATAAATAAATCTGTTTATTTGGTTTATATAGTTTGTACTCCAAAACAACACATACTATATATAGTGTTGAGCTGATCCAGATATACACAATATAGTTTATATAAAAACTGAAATTTTCCCCTGTATAGTGTATGATAATCAGTATCAACCTAATTAAAAATGCCCATAAAGATTTTACACACATCAGATCTACACCTTGAAGCTAAATTAGGATTTTTGGGTCCAAAATCTCAGGATCATAGAAAGCAGTTAATTACAACTTTTAAGGAACTAGTGGTAAGGGCAGTATCTGGTAAATATGATCTTGTACTTATAGCTGGAGATCTCTTTGATACACCATTTCCGGGAGAAAATACTAAAACTCAAGTACTAGAGGGTTTTAAAACCCTAATATCTAACAAAATCTACTTAGCGGTAATTGCGGGTAATCACGATTATCTTGAGGCTGGATCGGTCTATTTTGACGAACGATTTAGGATACTAAACTCAGATTACATCCATATTTTTAATACACCCGGTGAATATATATGGACTATTCCCGAGCTGGATTTGACCTTATTGGGGGTTTCATTAACTAAGCAAAAAGATAACTCTTCCCCGCTTTCCAGTGTGAAAGATATCCTCACACAGGATAAAAAAACTAAATACAGAGTAGCTTTGTTACACGGTTCTCTTGATGTTGATACCCAAAGTACAAATAATCCCTTAAATCGAAGTGAGTTAGTCAAAATGAACTTTGACTATGTTGCACTAGGTGATTGGCATAGTACTAAGCAAGTTTCCCTTACTCCGTCTGTTTGGTATAGCGGTTCTCCTGAGCTGATTCATATTGATCAAGTTGGTGCAGGCAATTTTTTGACAGTTGAGATTGATAATCAAACAAAAGTAACTCTATCAAAGATTGGACAGAAAGAAGCACTTAAACTCTCTATGGATATTACAGGAGCAAAAACCCTTACTGAGTTAGACCAAAGATGGCGTCAATTAGGAGTAAATAATACACAACAGAAATTTATAGAACTTACACTTGATGGTGCAAAAGATTTGGCAGTAAAGTTTTCAGATACAGAACTTAAAGATTATTTTTCTGATAAGGCTTATTATTTAAAACTACGAGATATTACGAAACTGAAACTCACCGATGGTGAGCTTGAGGATTTTCCAGAAGAATTCCTGGTAGGTAAATATATACGATTATTACAAAAGAAAAGAGGAGAAGACTATTCTCAGAATAAGATAATAGATGAAGCAATACAGCTAGGGGTACGGCTTTTACAAAATAGATAATAGAAAATTTATGAAAATTAAAACACTCAAGATACAAAATTATAAAAAGATCAAAGATTTAAGCCTTCAGTTTGATCCTAAGATAAATATTATTATAGGAGATAATGAGGCTGGAAAATCTACTATCGCACAGGCTTTGCTAGATTTACTTTTTGTAGATCCATCGACTAAAGCTCAGAGTTTTTTGAGCAGGGTCAGGCCTTGGGGAAGCTCTTCTTTGCCTAGGCTGGAGATGGGATTTTATGCTTTGGAGTCACAGTATTTATTATCAAAAAACTTTAATGAAAGAACTATTTCTTTTGAAAATTTAAATACCAAAAGAAAAATTGAAACATATAAAGAGAGTATTGATAATCTGAAAAAAATGATAGGAATTAGTAGTGAGGTGTTATATCGTAAAACGGCTTTTATTAGTCAAGGAGATGTTGCGCTGGTTGGATCGCGTGATGATTTATTACACGAAATCACAAGTGAATCTGAAAGTTCACAAGCCCAGTTAAATGTGCAAGGTATTATTAAAAAACTACAAACAGAACTTAGTAACCTCAACAGGGGAATTGATCGTCCTACGAATACGCCCGGCCCTATTAAAATACAGCAGGAAAAAATTACTAACCTATCTAAGTTTCTGGATGAAAAGGTAGAGCTTTGGAAAAAAAAACAAAGTGCCACAGGAGAACAAAAAACCTCAGGTGGGGAGCTAAAGCAATTAGAACACAAGATTTTAGAAATTGATGAACTATTAAACAATAACAAATTAGTAAAGCAGGGTAGAAGTGACCTAGGTGAAATTAATCAGAAACTTAAAGCAATTGAAAAGAAGTTATTATCCTATAAGGATCTTGTAGAGCAAGGTAAGGGTTTTGCTTTACAAATGAAAGAGTGGGAAAGTTTTAAACCAGATAATCTTGAAGATGGAGCCAGGCAAATCGCAGAGTTAGAAGGAACTCTAAAACAGCTTGATAGAGAACTAAAAAAAGTAGAATCGACCAAAGATTTGATGGAGCAAAATATAGAAACAGAAGTTGAATCACCGAAGAAGTCTTTTCCACTAAAGAATTTGTTATATGTTGCAATTTTTTTATTATCGTTGGTGATTTCACTGGTTGTGTTCATAAGTACAGGGGAGTTTATGGTTCCCACTATAATTACCTTACTTGGAGTTTTGTTAATCTGTGTGCTTTTTGTATGGGGGAAATTTAATACTAAAGATACTAATCTAGTTGTAATCCCTTCCAAAGAACAACCGCTACAGAAAATAAAAGATGGGTTGTTGGAGAATATAGAGAAAAACAGGACTGACCTAGAACAGATTTTATCTAAATACAATGTGAAATCTGCTTCTGATTTCTATTCGTTTAAGGCGAATTATTTATCAGTACAAGCGAAGTATGTCGATATTCGGTCTAGTCAAAGGGTTCTGCTAGGAGACAAGACACTGGATCAATTAGAAAAAGAACAGGTTGATTTAATGGTAAAGAAAAAAGAGATAGAAAATACTGTTCTGACCGATATTGTAAAAAACTCTGAAGTAAGTCCGGATATATACCTAGAAAAAAGCAGGGAAAGAGACAAACTTATTGCTCATAGAGATAAGTTAAAAGAGGAATTGATAGTATCTAAAACCAGAGTAGGAGATACCACTATAGAATATTCGGAGATTGTTGAGTTAGAAGAAGATTTAGATTTGGCTAAATCTCAATTAACACAGTTAATCAAAAGACAAAAAGTGCTTTCTCTTGCAATAGAAACAATGAAGGAGGCTGTCCTTGAGGTAGCAAAGTCGGCCAATAAAGTTTTAGCAGAGACAATAGATACTAATCTATCACGATTGACTCATAATCATTACTCCAAAACTAAAGTTAATACAGATTTAACTGTTCAAATCTATGCAAAAGAAAAAAATGATTGGGTAGATCCGATTCTAGAGCTTTCCAAAGGAACGATAGATCAGATATATTTCCTGGTTCGTATGGGATTTTTAAAGTTAATTACTGAAAACAAAGAAGTACCACTGATCTTGGATGATCCCTTTGTAACAGCCGATTCCAAACGGAAGGAAAAGTTTAGAGAGATTTTGGAAGAATACTCTAATCAGTATCAGATTTTCCTTTTTACTAATGATTATGATTATATGGATTGGGGTAATGTCATTCAGCTTTCGTGAGGATTTTTAGAAATTTAAGCCTTCAGAATAAAAAATAAGAAAAATTTCTAAAAATCCTCTATACTGAAGTATGTACGCAACAAAAAAATCTGTTTACAAACTAATAAATCTGTTTGGGGTAATACTGGTATTATGTATAGGATTAAATCCTGTTATTGTATCTGCTCGTTCTGCAAATGAGATTGAGGCTGAAAAAGCCATAAAGCAAAAGGAGCTTAATACTCTAAACTCGGATCTTAAAAAAGCTGAGCAAACCCTAAAAACTAATGTCGCTAGGAAGTCTTCTTCTCTTTCTGAAATCGAAAAAATTAAAGCGGAAATTACTGAAATCGAGAGTCAACTAGAAGTTAATAAGCTCAAAAAAGAACAGTTAGAGCAAGAAATAAGTATTCGAACTCTCGAAAAAGAGGAAAGAGAGAAACAACAGGATATACAGGTGACTACTTCATATATCTCCTGGAAGGCCAATAATGAGGGTTTGACTATTTTTGGGGGAGAAGATATTTTGAAAAATACAATTTATTATAACTATGTTACCGAAACTTCAAAAAACTCTATACTTGGATTGGTTACTGAGTTAGGTCAGTTAAATAAAAGCAATGAAGAACACCAAAAACAAATAGAAAAGCTCTCTCAGGATAATACGGGACTGGTAGAAAAGAAAGCAGGTTTAGAAAAGCAGATTGCCCAGTTTAATGCAAACATTGCTTCTGCCAATGCAAGTGTTGGCGCGATTAAACAGAAAATAAGCCTTGTCTCGGCTGAGCAACAGGCATTGTTGGATTTGGAAAAGCAAGCTACCAAGGGAGATGGAACAGGTGGAACACTAAATATTACCAGTGGTCAGTTTTTCTTTAGTGGACAAGGCTATGATGGAAATCTTGACAAAGGTATGGGACAAGGTCATGGTGTAGGTATGTCCCAATACGGTGCAAAAGGCTATGCAAGTGCAGGTTGGAATGCAGAGCAAATTTTAAAACTTTACTACACTGGAGTCGAGGTCGTGGATTATCCTATGAATGAGTATGTTTGGATTATCTACTGTCCAGGTGGTCCTACTACAATTACTCCTCCGTGTGCAAATTCAGTGAAAAAGAGGGTCGGATTTGATGATTATCTAGGAGGGTTAGGAGAGATGCCTGAGAGTTGGCCTATAGAGGCTAGGAAAGCACAGTTGATTGGTGCTAGAACTTATGCCGTTAATTATACAAATAACGGCAGTGAGGATCGTCCAATATGTTTAACACAGAGTTGCCAGGTGAATTACCTAAAAGATGGCGGAACAGATAGTGATTTTTTCCATGACGGGGATCTTGATGTTACGCTTCAAACAAAGAATAAAGTTATTAAGCATGGTGGAAACTTAATAACCGCTGTTTACTCCTCAGATAACAATCAAGGATTGGGTACGGCTAATAACGACACGGTCTGGTCTAATGTTTATGGTGCTGGATCTGCATATCCCTACTTAAGACATGTCAATGACAACCAACATGCTGAGAAAACACAGTGGTCGAGCTGGCAATGGAGAACAAATGGTTATAATATGGAGCAAGTAAACGATATGGTAAAACATGCTGCTTCTAACCCTGCTAATACCCATTCAATCCGGACAGTTAATACCGTAGGGACTATCACCGGATTAAGTTTTACAAAAGATCCGTCTGGACGAGTAAAGATTGTGACTGTGAGTGGTACCGATGGAACCATAAATATGGCAGGGTGGTATTTTAAAGCTATCTGGAATATTTGGATTGCTGCCAAAAAACCATCTGGACAATATGATTATATTTACAGTCTCACCTGGAACTTCAAACAACAATAGTTTTCTATATAAAATAGATGTGATAGGTATTGAGTAGTTAATCTCCTGTTTCGTTTATGTTAAAATTACTAAATTAACATAAATTTATGCCACCACAGATTCCAAGTAACTTAGCAAAGATTTTGCCTCGTCGTGTGCGAAAGCCTTTTGGAATACTTGAGGTTTACCCCGAACGAGTAAGTTTTAATTCTCAAGATCCGGGGGAGAGTATTTATATTTTAATGAGGAGTCACCTTGCAGTAAATATCGGCTGGATTACTAGTTTTATTCTTGGTTTGATTTTTCCAGTCTTGGTATTTCTAACATTGCAAATCTTCAGCTCACTGTTGTCTAGTCACGGAATTGATCCTATAGGTGTTATAGAGCTTATGCCTCTATCTAACTGGATTATGTTACTACTGTTATATTACTCTTTAGTACTCTCTTATGCCCTTGTAAATTTCTTAGATTGGTATTTTGACATTTATCTTGTCACTAACCTCAGAATACTACATGTTGATTTTAAGGTATTTACTGGAAAATCAGTTGCTGAGGCAGCGTTGGTAAATATTGAAGATGTTTCTACGAGTATTATCGGTTTTTTACCATCACTTTTTGATTATGGAGATGTTTTGGTCCAGACTGCCGCAGAAAAGAATAAATTTAATCTGCTTGCATTATCTAATCCCAGTTGGTTTAGAGATGTGATTACCGATTTATCTAATCTTGCTAAAAGCAGGAGGAGGAGTCCTCACAGAGGTCATGTATCTGTAGAGACGATTTTATCTGATGATGAATCCGAAGGAGGTGAGCCATAATGACTAATATAGACCTGAGAACAATCGCATTTATCATAGGTAAAGGAGCAATTATAGTTTTTATGCTAATTCATATTTTTGCAATACTCATATTGATAAGGCAAGCCGGGCTTGCTAGTAAAGTCGTAGAGACAGGAGGTAACAGTCGTGTATTATTATTTTCTTATTTGCATGCTATACTTTTAGTTATAATTTTGTTAGCCATTATTATACTGCCCTTTATATGATCGAAACTGTTTCTAGACAATTCCATATCGGAAAAGAGATCCGCAAGGGTTATCTTGCTAGTGTTTACAACTATCGTCCTCGTAATGAGGAGATTTTGTCTCGTAAAGGTGAAGTATTTGCTGTGTTAAGACTAAAGTCAGACCCTGGTTTTGATCTATTGACTGCTGGGGGGATATTGCTCGACTATTTTCATGAAACATACTTTGAAATGCATGAGTCTAGTACACTTCTGGCACTTGAAAAAACTGTCATTTCTTCTGGTAACCATCTAGCTAAGCTCATAGAAAAAGAAGACAAAGTTAGTAAGACGGGTGTAGAGATGGATCTGATTGCTTCTGCAATCGTAGGAGATACTGTTTTTTTTGTGAATGTAGGAAGCTCTAGTATCTTTATTTATCGTGATGGAAAACAAGTTGATCTTATTCCAGCATTAAAAGATCCAACAGGAGAAGGACTAGTTGAAGTTGCCAGTATGAAGCTAGAACCTAACGATAGGTTGTTATTATCTACGCAACCAGCATCTAGTTTAATGTCTTCCTCTCAGATTGGTAAAATCTTAAAAAAGTTTGATCTTAGTGAATTTCCAAGTAAAGGAAAAAATGATCATGAGCATGCACTTATGCTTATGGGGTACTCTCTGGGAAATCAGGAAGATAAGAAATTTATGAATGATGAGGTATTAACAGTTATCGAGGAAGAAGATGAGTCCAAAGATAGTCTTATCAAAAAAGAAGAGTTAAAAGAGCAACCAGTAATTGTAAATAATGAGGAATTAGAAGAAGGTGTTGTAAAGGAAGGAATCTCTGGCGAAACAGAAGAAATACAAAGTAATGAGTTAAGTATAGAGGATAATGAGTCTACTTTGGGAGAGGAGGAGAGTTTTGTAGGTAGGCCAGACTTTCCCCGAAAAGATATGGATCAGGGCAATACAGAAAAACAGACAACATACAAGGTTTTGTTGGCAAATGCAAAACAATCAATAAAAACTATTCCAGCAAAGATATCTGCCAAAATATCACAAAGTGGAGATCGAGAGAATAGGGGTAGAGACGGGCACGGAACTTCTTTGGTTTCACAAAAAAGAAAATATTTGACACTAGGTATAGTGATTGTTTTATGTGCGGGTGCATTGTACTTAGGAGTTAGGCAGGCAATCAAAAATAATGAGGAAAAAGTACAGGTGGAAGAAGTAAAAGTATCATTAGATGCTCTTAAGAAAAAAGTAGAGCTTGTTGAAGATTTGGTTAGCGAGGTTAAGATTGCTGATAGTACTGAAAAAAGACAACAAGGACTTTCTGAGATTGAGTTGGCAAAAGCGGAGATTGAAAAAGTAAAAGACTCCGATACGGTTAAAGAGGATGTTGAACAGTATCGTCAAAAACTTGAGTTTGCCCAAGATTTTTTTAATCGAGTTGTATCGGTTAGTAAAGACGATAAGTTAGTAGATGTAGCTAGTTTTTTCCCTGATGCCAAAATTAGTGATATAGCTTTTTCGGCAGATAAGTTATATTTGACAGATGAAGGGTTAGGGAAAATATACTCGGTAGGATATGATGGATCTAATATTGAAGAAATTGTTTCAGGTTTAGTCAATCCAAAGTCTATAACTGTCGATAATGCAGGAAAAGTAATATTCCTTGATGAATTAGAAGATAATAGAATCGGAATATATGATCTAGAAACCTCAAAGATCAAAAGGCTTGCTGGAACTTCCCAAGCAAAGATTGGAACTGTAGCAGATATAGAATATGTCCAGATAGGTGGAGGTAGGTTATACTTTGTTGATACTACAAACAAAAGAGTAATGTATATGGAAAAATCAGGAGAGAACTATGGTCTACCTGCTTCCAGGTTTACTCTTGATGAGTTAGCGACAGGTAAAGATATTTATATAATTGACAATAAAATATATACACTCGCAGAGTTTAAACAGGGTTTGTATAGATTTTTCAACGGACAAGATGATTCTCCTGAACTAATTGGATTACCTGAAGGTCAAGATATGCATGGTGCAACCGGTATGTTTATAGACGGAGCCAATATTTACTTGACTGATCCGACTACTAATAGAATTGCCGTTTTTGATAAAGGTATTCAGACTGCTAAATTTAAAGGACAGTTTAAGTCAAAAGATAGTAAGATCTTTAGTGGTATAAAAGATATTGTAGTTGTTCCATCACAAGGAAAGGCTTACACTATTGATCAATCAGTAATTTATAAACTTGAGTTATCAAAGCTAAACGAATTGTAGGACTAGAGCTGTTTTATTGATATGAAAATTCTATCTAATAATAAAAAAGCACTTTTTAATTACGAAGTACTTAAAAGATATCAAGCAGGATTATCTTTGCAGGGGTGGGAAGTAAAATCAATAAAAAATGGCTATGCTAGCCTGAAAGAAAGTTATGTTAAAATCATCAATAATGAAGCGGTACTAGAGGGGTTACATGTTGCTATGTGGCCTGGAGCAGGAAATACTAAGGAAGTAACACTTGATCGAGATAGGAAGCTATTACTTCATCAACAAGAGATAGGTCAGTTAATTACGGGGATTAAGGTAAAGGGACAAACGATTGTACCACTAAATCTTTTTCTTGATAAAAATAAAGTTAAGCTTGAGATTGCACTAGCAAGAGGAAAGAGGAAATTTGACAAAAGAGAAAAATTAAAAGAAAAAGATCAGATTAGACAAATTGATCGTGATTTAAAACATATGGGTTATAATTAACTATGCAAGATACACAAAACCAGCAAATACAACAAAGCGACAATTCGGGATTTCCACAACAGGATTTTTCTACAGGAGCGCAACAAAATCAAGTAGCAGATCAATCTGTGATTGGAGATACTACTAATTATCCTGTAAATACTCAGTTTTCTCCAACTATGTCACCTTCTACTTTTCAAACACCAAATGACCAGACACAGTCTTTTCAACCACAAGATTCTTCGTTTCCCAATAATCAAGCTCCTGTTTCGGCACATGGAGGAACTCCTGAATCTGCTCCGATTCAGGTAGCCACAGAGACCCCTGGTGAAAACATAGAATACGGATATGAGAGACTACGCCAAATAGAAAATACAGAAGTTGAGTTAGAAAAAGTTGAAAATAAAGAACCTTTAAATCAAAATCCTCAAGATGAGTTGAAAACTGAGACAAAACCACAAGATACGCCAGTACCTACTCCTGTAGTAAAACCACAAGGGCCCAAAGTGTTTGGATATTATATCCCACCTGCAATAACTTCAAATTTGGCTAGTATACGAAATAAAAAAGGAACTGGAGATCCTCAAGAAGCTAGAACTTGGATATTCGTTTTGTTGGATAAATTACTGAAAAAGCAGACATATCAGCAATAATAATCCCTGTTAGTTATCAGAGAAATCTTGTATTATAATAATCAAATAGTAGTTGATTTAATGATTTTTACACAAACAAGACTTCCAGTTACTACTCCGTCTTATGTATCCTCTGGAGGAGGTTTTTTTGGTTTTCTACTGGAACCCTCGTTCTGGGTAGGTTTGTTTTTGGTGATATTCTCACTTATTGGACTTATTTTTCTGGCTAGGTATTTATTCATACGATTTGTTGAAAAAGTTAAAGATGCTTCATCAGAAAAGAAATCACTAGAAGCAGTTGTATTTGAAATTAGGCTTCCCAAGACAAATGAGGTGGAAATACAGGCAGCAGACCAAATGTTTTCCGGATTACTAGGAATTTATGAAAAATTAAAAGGAAAGCAAAAATTCGTAGGAGCTAAAAATTTTGTTAGTTTTGAGATTGTGGGGTTACCTGAAACGATCAGGTTTTATGTTGTAGCAAGTAAGAGTATAGCTAATACAGTAGAGAAAGCAATCAATGGTGCTTATCCAACTGCCGAGGTTACTCAGACAGACGAATATAATGTTTTTAATGACAAAAGTAAGGTGGCATTTACTTCCTTAAAACTAGACAAAGATGGGTATAAGCCAATTCGTACATATGAGGAGTTACCAACCGATTCTCTATCTTCTATTTTGACCACAATGGGTAAAATCAAAATAGGAGAAGCTGCGGTTTTTCAGGTTGTAATTACAGGTGCAGGAAGTGATTGGAGAAATTCAGGAAAAAAATATGTACAAAAAGTAAGACATAATAACTCAGACCCTGAAAAAAAGAAGATTGATACTCCGGAAGACCTACTCGCTGCAATTGAGAAAAAATGTGAAAAGGGAGGCTTTTATACAGATCTTAGGCTTGTAGCGGTTGCTAACACAGAGGCAGATGCTTCACAAATACTAGATACGATGATTAGTCCTTTTTCGCAATTCAAAAAAGAGGGGAGTAACGAAATTGTTAAAGATTCCATCAAAAAAAGAAAAAGAGGAGAATTTATAAAAGATTTTATTTATCGTATTCCTAGGGAAACCTGTATTTTAAATACTGCTGAGCTGGCTACTATTATGCATTTCCCAAATAAAATGATCGACACTCCTCATATTCATTGGTTACTTTCTAAAAGAGCACCTGCTACTTCCGGAATACCCTCAAGCGGGGATTTATGGCTTGGAAATAATATTTACCGAGATGTTAATAAACGAATTTTTATGATGAGAGATGATCGTCGTAGACATATGTATCTAGTTGGAAAAACTGGTGCAGGTAAGTCCTATATTCTCCAACAGATGGCACTACAAGATATTATAAACGGAGAGGGTTTAGCTTTTCTTGATCCTCACGGAGATAGTGCTGAGTGGCTACTAGAGAGAATCCCTCCGCACAGGATAGAAGATGTGATTTACTGGGATCCTAGTGATACAGAAAGGCCTATCGGATTTAATATCATTGAATATTATGATGAACAAGATAAACATAGGGTAGTTAACGCCTTTTTGGGTTTGATGCAAAAGATGTTTGATCCTCATAATCAAGGTATTACGGGGCCTAGGTTCGAAAGAGCTGTTCGAAACTCCATGCTGACTGTGATGGAGGAGGAGGGATCTACTTTGGTAGAAGTACTAAGGATTCTAAGTGATCAGAATTATGCTAATAAAAAAATACCATTTATTAAAGATGATTTGGTCAAAAGGTACTGGACTGATGAAATGGCAAATACCCAAGAATTTCATA
>CAYQRB010000019.1:0-213 GCA_964420145.1 uncultured Candidatus Saccharibacteria bacterium | reverse complement strand
TGGATATATTGTTTCTAAGTTTGATAGATTTGTAACCAACAAACTTGCTAGAAATATCTTTGGACAACCCAAATCTGGATTTAATATCCGATGGGTGATGGATAATCAAAAGATATTAATTGTGAATATATCCAAAGGGTTAATAGGAGAGGAAAACGCACAGTTTATGGGATTGCTTTTGGTGCCGAGGATTCTTTCTGCCGCTATGTGTAG
>CAYQRB010000018.1:0-18277 GCA_964420145.1 uncultured Candidatus Saccharibacteria bacterium | reverse complement strand
AATCACTGACAAAGACGGAGTAGAGACAGTAATCGACTTTCAATTTATAGATGGAGAAAATATTTACGAGATATTAAATGCAATAATTCTTTCAAACGATAATCTCAAAATAGAGTTCGATTCTTTTGAAATGAACGGAAAAGAAGAAATATCTATTAGTTCAATAAACTCCTATAACCCAACAGAAGATGGTAAAATCTGGATTTTAAAGGTTAACGGGGAACCAAGTCCCGATGGTATGCTAAACACACAACCCAAAGAAGGAGATAGAATCTCACTAGTACTAGAAACTATTCAGTAAACCCATAGTCTAAACTTGTCTATATCAACTCTAAGTGCCTTCTTATTTTAAATTTGTGTATAGTCAAGAAGTTTTATCCAGGTTTTGCCGTTATCAACAGTCTTCCACACAAACCCACTAGCACCGGTCATGAAAAAAGTATTTTTATCGGTTGGATGCCAAACAATATTTTGGATGCGTGTTTTATGATCCTGTAAATTCTTGATTTCAACAGGAAGTGTACCAAAAGGCTTCCATGTAGCTCCAGAATCGGTACTTTTATATAGGCTACTAACACAAGGGCCATCCGTACATTGCCATTTATAGCCAACAATTTCACTGCCATCAACAACATTAGGGTTATATTTAACCATATCCATATTTGACGAGGACGCTAACCAGTTATGCCCACCATCAATGCTATAAAAACTCTTTCCCTTTATCCCGTCATTTGTTGCAGGTATATGAAACATTTTATTAAAGTTTGTTTTAGAGCCAGCAAAATCGTAAGAAGCCTCATATTGTTTTGGTAGATTATCAATCCGTTTCCAAGTCGCCCCACCATCAAGACTTTCTATTATACCCATATTCTGATCCCCTATCTTGTTTGGACCCGACTGCATATGGAGCATATGAACTGTGGAAGCTACAATTTGTTGGTTATTGCTAGGGTTAACTGCAATATGTGTTAAACGAGTATCTTTAATAACTCCAGTCGGTAACTCTTCCCAGTTGTTTCCATTATCACTAGTTTTATAAATGATTCCTTTGGTTACCCATATTTTATTGGGATCGGCTTCACGATATGAGGCTGGAGATGCAGCTGTTCCGTAATACCAAGTGTTAGAATTAAGAGGATCCAAAACAAGTGCATGTGTAACATAACCATTCATTGTTTCGTTTATTTTCTGGTGCCACGATTCACCTCCATCTGTAGTTTCATAGACCCCTCCTCCGTGCATATTGGGGTCATTTATTGTTCCGCCACCTCCTCCACTGGTAGCCAACAGTAACCTTGACGAATTAACTGGATCAATAACTGCTACCGGGTACTCGGTGTAACATGGTTTACCCGTGGTGCTATCTTTATGATCAGTTACAATACCGTTTGTTTTTAGATTCCAGGTACTACCATTATCTGTAGTTTTATAAAAACCTTTGTATTCTACATTCACATACATAATGCTTGGGTTTTTGGGATCAACAACAAATGTACTGTCAGTACGATACCACTGATTTTCATCCTGAGGACTACAGTTTATTGGTACTGCCTCAAAACTATTTACCTTTTTCTCAGTATTTGTATTGTTATCTTCTTCTATCCTACTACCATAATCTTCTTCTACTCTCTTGCTATCATCTTCTTCCGTATTTATATACCTATTATTATTAGCTATGTTCGTATTATCATCTTTACTTCCGACCAAAAACACTAAGAGTAAAACAACCACCACAACTACAAGAATACCACCACTAACAATTATAAGAGTTTTGTTACCTATAGTTGATCCTTCATTGTTTCTTCTATTACTAGGGATATTTTCTATTGTATTACTATGTTGAGGAAAATTATTATCCTGAGGGTTATTTATATCCATATATGTTTTTATAAAATATATTTTTTAATTATCTTCTCTCTAAAAGATGAAGTCAATAAAATTTAAAATCCTAGAAAACCCTCTCTACTTCACCTTTTTATATACACAGTGATAGAACTTAATAGGCTGATGAGGATTGATGTTGCTCTATTTATTAACTCAAGAAAAAACAGAAAGAGGAGATAATGACCACTTTGATAAGGGTAAAAGTTTTTATTTTATAAGTACTTCAGATACGGAAGGACTGGGATTCGAACCCAGGTGGAGATTTCTCCCCCAGCAGTTTTCGAGACTGTGCTGTTAGACCACTCCAGCATCCTTCCAAACCTCATTGTAATCGTCTTTGTTATAATATTGGTTAATTATACTATTTAAGGAAGAAAAGCTACTACTTTTCTATGGGAAAATCCGAGTAGATGAGCTTGGTAAACTTGCAACCTATAACGAGTGTTTTAATAAAGAGATGCTTATAGATTATTTTTCAAGTAATCTATAATTGATAAAAGGATACTGATTCAAACCAATAGTACGATCACAATACTTTTGTTTTCTATATGTATAGATCTTAATTATCTTCTATAAAAATATCCTCCATTTCTATAACTTCAGTAGGCCGAATATATTCTTCATTATTTAGATAGTTATTAAACAATCTAAACTTTCTAAGCCTGCTCAACTCTTCTTCTGCCAAACTATCTTGATAAACAATAAGTAGTATAAATAACAATGTTAAAATCCCAGTTACTACTGCAAAAAGCACAATCATAGGCAAATAGTCCCATTCTAGTTCTTTGTAGGTTAATTTGCGTCTATTCTTTATCTTATGCTTAATTTTATCGACTGACATAATATCTGTATATAATACTTAATAATAAAATATACTATAAATCGACAGTTAGTGGAAGTGTGGTTTGTCTGGTAAAAGTTTATAAAACGCAATATATCTAAATTCCTATTTTCCTGCTAAAATTGTCACAAATTTATTATAAATAATACATTTCCTATATTCCACGGACTGATTGGAATGGTTGGGGTTGGTATAATTCTTTTAGCTGTAAGATAGTTTTATGAAAATCAAGACAAACTATGCTTTTATTGACAGCCAAAATCTGAACAAGGGTGTTTCTTCTCTTGGCTGGAAATTGGATTATGGAAAATTTCGCATCTATCTTAAAGAAAAGTACAATGTAGATGTTGCCTATCTTTTCATTGGCTTCATTCCAAATAACCAGAATTTATATCAAGCACTACAAAAGTCGGGTTATATTCTTATATTCAAGCCCACTTTGCCGAATGGGCAAGGAGAAGTCAAAGGAAATGTTGACGCTGATTTAGTTCTTCAGACTATGCTTGATTTAAATAACTTCAATCAAGCAGTTATTGTTACAAGTGATGGAGATTTTTATTCGTTAGTCAAATATCTTTACCAGTTGGATAAGTTACGGATGGTTATTAGTCCCTATGTCAAAACCTGCTCAATTTTATTAAAAAAAGAAGCAAAAGAAAAAATACAATTTATTGACAATCTTAAAAATAAACTTGAATATCGAACTAAACCAAAAAAGAGACACAGATCAAAGACGAAACCTTGATGCGTATCTCTTAATATGGATTCTGTATATATTTTAACATAATTTAGGAGTTTGTAAACATTACACATTATGAAAATTAAAACAACCGAACTGGAACAAAACATATTATCTGTTTTAACCAATGCAGGATATTCAAAAGAAGAAGCACAGATGATTACTGATGTACTTATGTTTGGCGAGCTTTCTGGTCAGCCTTCGCATGGGATTAACCGGTTATTTAAAGGCGACCTAAACATTATTGAAAATCGTGGGGAGGGAGAGATAGAAGTTACGGAGAAGTCAAACAAGTCCGCAGTTATAAAAGCAAACAAGCATCCAGGCGTCTTAATTGGACAAATAGGTGTACGAAAAGCTCTAGAACTCGCCAAAAAAGAAGGTATCGGAATAGTGACAACTTCCGGAACTTTTTCATCATCTGGTTGTCTAGCTTACTACCTCGAACAAATCGCCTCTAAAGGCTATATTGGAATCCTAATGTCACAATCGGAGTCTTTTGTATCGCCATTCAATTCTGCCGAACCACTTTTTGGTACAAATCCAATCGCTTTTGCATTTCCAACAGAGAAGAAACCCCTAGTTTTTGATATGGCCACCTCCAACATAACTTTTGGCTCTGTACTAGACGCTTCTATAACTGGGAACAAATTGCCCGAGAACACTGCACTGGATAAAGAAGGAAATTTCACGACCGATCCAAACGAAGCGTTAACAGGCTCTGTTTTACCTTTTGACAACTCTTACAAAGGATCAGGTTTAGGTATGGTTGTAGAAATCCTTGCTGGATTACTCACGGGAGGAGGATTCACAGATTTACATAAAGAAAAGGGTTGGGGTAATTTCTTTATGGTTTTCTCCCCTGAGCTATTTATGCCACTTGACCAATTCAAAGCTCGAATGGACGCATTTATAAATAGAATGGAAAGTGCCAAAACCAAAGACGGACAGAAATTACGCCTGCCTGGTGTGAACACTCTCGCAACCCGAGATGAAAACCTGTTGGATGAAGAAATCGAGATTAGTGATGAAATTATGAAAGAGTTTAGTAAATATTTGTGATTTTAGGTTACTTTTTATAAACCTACTTTATTAACTTGACTTTATATTTAATATTATAGTAAGATAATTAATATATATAAGCAGGTATTAATATGTTTCAAACATCATCTATAACAACACAAGGCCAGGTCACCCTTCCGGCTGAAATACGCAAGTTGTTTGGTCTTAAACCTGGCGACAAAGTTAGCTTCTCTAAACAGGGCAACGAAATCGTAGTAAGACCGGCCAAAACTTTTCTCGATCTTAAAGGTACTGTTAAAGCAAAACAGTTCTATTCTGATACCGAAATGGATCAATCTATTCTGGATTTTGTAGGAAAAAATTATGAGAAGTAAACTGCAAATCGTTGACACTAATGTTATTATCCGCTTCCTTACCCAGGATCACAAAACACTTTCCCGGAAAGCAGACAACTTACTTCGAAGTGCAAAACCAAAAAGTCTGTTTATTCCAGATATTGTGTTTGCCGAAATTATTTTTGTTTTAATGTCAATTTACGGGTTGAGTAAGGATGAGGTTGTTGATAACATGCGTTTGATTATTAACTTTGATGCATTCAAACTTAACAGTAGCCTGCTCTCAATGTCTTTGGAGATTTTTAACGAAAACAATCTGTCTTTTATAGACTCCTATATCCTTGCGTTAAGTAAACTGAACAAAAATAGCACAGTTTATTCTTTCGACGAGAAGTTAAATAAATACCTATGAGTAAAATCCCTACAAACGCAAAAAAGTTTTCGCCGGAGTGCTTTTTGATATCTACCAATGGCGACAGAAAATGTATGACGGTAGTTTCCAAACTTTTGAAAAGGTAAAGTGTCCAGACACAGTGAATGTATTCGCGATCACGCCAGAGGGTGAAATTATCATGACCAAACAGTCTCAACCAGGTCTTAGTAGTGAATATATTGGGACCTTAGGCGGTAGAGTGGATAAAGGAGAAGATCATTTGACTGCAGCGAAAAGAGAATTACTCGAAGAATCGGGATACGCCTCTGATGATTGGCACTTATGGTTTACAGATGAACCACTTGATAAAGTAGATTGGCAAATTCATACTTATATCACCAAAAACTGTAAAAAAGTAAGCGAAACCCACCAAGATCCAGGAGAAAAAATCAAACTTATTTTTGTCAGTTTCGATGAATTTGTAGATGATATAATTTACCGTGACAATTATCGAGAATTTGAGGTTATCATCAAAATCGTGAAAGCACAGAAAAATCCGAAAGAACTACCTTCAATCACCAAACTTTTTCATCCATAAACCCAGAAATCCCTTACTGACAAAAACGATTTGTGTTGATATAATCCTTTTCGTATTTCTGGATAGGTGCAATAGGTTATATGGATATAGACAACAAAGAATCCCCCATAGTAGGAGGGGTAGAATATAAAAAGTCTCGATCAGGGAGAATAACAGATGCAACACTTCTTTTTTTAGGACACTTAGTATTGAATGTAGCACAAAGGATAGGTCCAGAATGCCCAGATAGTTTTTCGTTTAGAGAAGTACATATCAATTCTCCACTGATCAAAAGTCCCACTACTATCTTCTTTATGTCAGACCTGCATATCGGAGCACATTACACCGACGGACTAGCTCTGGGAGGATTATTTTACGAACTAGAAAGTGAGATGCGACAAACCCCACACGAAAAGATATTGATCCTTGGAGGAGACGATGTCACCGAAGCGTTTGGACCACAGCACCCCGCTACTACCGAAAGGGAACACACACAATATTGTGACGAAATTGCTTCGTTAAAAGCTCGTATTCCTGATTTAACGATATATACTGTAGGTGGAAATCATGACTTCCAGCACCCCCTATGTAATTTATTCCACGAAGAGAAATCAATTGCAGGAGTAATTGATACTGAAGGAAAGATAAAACCACTTCCACACCTAGGGATACAAATAATGGGTCTACCCGATTATTCTACCAACCCATCGTATTACGAACAGAACAACCATAACAGACTAGCTACCGGTTTAGATCCCAATCTTTTCACCATCGCTATTGCACACGATCCTTCAGTTTATAACAACAACCGTAATACACCACTATCTTTAAATGCGAATAGTGTATTACTATCCGGACATACTCACCGTGGCCAACATCCAAGCAATATCCTTCTTGACCAACTTTTAAATCGTGTTGCTGTAACTACTTTAGGAATCCCTCCTAATTATCTACAACCCGAACAACCAGGCCCTAATGGTGAGCGGATTTTAATTTCCTCTGGAATAGGTCGAACCAAATTATCTCAGTGGCGCACTTTACCTCCAGAGATTATAAAACTGCTCCTAATCCCCTCTAGTTTTGTAACGGAATAGAAATCATAAACACCTTCTTACCCTACTGAATCCTGGTTTAAACTTTTCCGTTTATTATCAGTTGCAATAAGTGACGCCCAAAAACCACCAGTCATCATAAGAAGTCCCAGACTTATCATAACAAGATCAAAATATACTTGGTTTATATTTGCAACTTGACCAACAAAAAGAATAGAAACCGCTATAAACAGGCTGTTAATCATATCGTAGAACGCATACCCTCTTGCCTCTTTCCCAACCTCTAGATTTGTTGCGAAAAGTTTTCTCCACGGATTTAGGTTCATTGCTACTCCAAGACTGAAAATGACCTGAAGAATATAATATTCTGTCGCAGAAGTGATTAGTGGATAAAATAAAAATGGCAACCCCATAAGAACACTACCCACAGAGAGTACGATGATTTCATCTTTGTCACTTTCCAGCCTATCCAACACTCTACTTATAGGAATCTGTAGTAATCCCCTGATTACAAAATAAATAGCACCTCCAATAGCAACAATACTTACTATGTCCTCACCTAACCTGTCTCGTAGATAAATACCTGATAATGTGCCTATTATGAAATAAAACCCCCAAGTAAAAACATCCGAAAAAGTTAATAACCAAAATGTCTTACTAAAAAGGAGTTTTCTAAATAAAAAATATTTTATATGTGGCATAAACCCAATTTGTTAAGATTAACTTCCTATTATAACTGTTACTACGAATCAAAACTATATATTGTTATTTAATTAGCTTTATTAAATAATGAATACTATGGACGAATTAACTGACAATATAAAAATAATTATAAGATATGTTTTCTCTCTTGAGTTTTTTACAAAAGTGTTTTTTTTTATATTTAAAGTTATTGTCTTAACAGTTTTTGTTACCTTACTAACACTTTTTGTATTAAGCTACCAGCTTTTTTTGATTATATCGGTGTTATCAACCAATGTACTAAATTATATTCAAATCTATCTACCCAATTTTTAGGTTTTTTGTTTACTTTTCTTCTTAAATTGTATACGCTATGTTTATATCAATTTCCGATCTACGATGAAAAAGTTTTTTACCTTTATTATTTCTACTGTTATATTTTTCATATTAAGTACTGGGACTGCCAGTGCTATCACACTCTCTCCTTCTGACGGTACTTTTCCTGTGTCGGGAAACAAGACTATCAGTATACTCTCAACCACAACTTCAAATATGGTTCAACTCCGCCTAACTATAAATAATGCCAAAGTTGTAAACTATAGTCCACCTGGTGGCTCTACTCTGTCCATAGGTGTTTGTGACGGACAAGCAAATTCTACCCGGTCTATTAGTGCTACTAAATACGAGGTTTGTGTTGATATAGTAAGCACTGGCTCTCCCATTACTAGTGGTGCGTCGCTTGGTACTGTCACGGTAGCAAGCCTAAGTAGTGCTGGTGGGAGTTTCACTATAGAAGGTGGTGTAGATAATGGGTATCAGGTGAACAGTGCTCTAGAGAAAAGTACAGGTGTTTTAGGAGAGTATGCTTTTGGGACTCAAACAGGAAACAGTATTACTGTGCTTCCCAACACCGCACTTACAGATTATATGCCCAGCCAAGGTCTGTTAGGTGTTGCTATTCTTATATCTGGAATTATTAGTCTTGCTGTTGCTATTAAAATATTCCTCATAGATAAACGACAAGAAGTCTTTTAGCTACTAAATAAATGACTACTGCTCCAAATGCCGACACCGTAATAAACTTGCCAGAGAAAACTACTCAACCCGTAAGTATTAAAAGTTTCTTATCTCAGCCAAAGATTTTGCTTACTTCTCTTATTTTTAGTGCTATCCTAAATCTTGTTTTATTTGTCTCGGTGATCGCAATTAGTGTAGGGTCAAATAAGCCCACAATTTCCCCTACGGTAACTACAAAGCCATCATCTCCTATCTCAGGAAAGCCTACCTCAACTATCCGACCTACTCCAAGACCAAGCTCTACACATAGCGAAATACTTTCCGAGTGGCAGGATTGTTTCAACAACTGTAACACAGAAGATTTACTTGCAAAAATTAGAAGCAAAGCAGTTGATTACACCGATTTCAAGGCACAGATAACTTTTCATAATAGAAATACTCGTATTTGCTATGGAAACTATCTAGAGTCTAGTAGTCCGTTCAAGGAGTTTAATTCCTATCAACACAATATCTGTGAAGAGAGTTTTGTTTCTCGTCCCCCTCAAACTACTATCCATATAGCAGATAATCTATACACACTAAACACATCGGGAAATTGGAATCTAGAGAGTATACCAAGAGTATCCCAAACCAAACTAATACGAGTAATCGATCAAGTTATAGAACAACAAGAAAAAACTGTAGAAGAAGGTACGAGAAAATCTAATCTCAAAGAAATACGAACTAAAAATAAAATAGTAACCGATCAAAACCAACTCGTAAACAAAACAGCCACTTTAGTCATAAATGATGTTCTTGATGTAATATCATATGAAATCGAAACAGAAAATGTTTCTAAAGAATCAGGATACTTTTTTGGACTAGGGATTACTAACACCATCGAGTCCCCTCTTTAAGATACCCCGATCTATCCCTTAATACCCATACTGTATAGATTTTTTCTTTCTTCCTTTTTTGGCGATATTTTTAGTTAGGAGTTTTACCTCCATATTTGCCAAAATTAAACCAAGTTCTTTAATTTTGGCTTCCGTGAATATAAACTTAATAAGCCCAGATTCTATGAATCTTTCCATATTATCCTCTGTGAGAGATACATTATTGACTGCCAAATATACAGGTATTGCCGATGAACTAATTTTCTCTACAACCTCAGTTACAAACCCAGTGATTTCAGGGGATAAACGATAATTATCCTCTACTGCCAAATTGATAAGTAATTTATCAAGATCAAGAATTAAACCATCCACTCCATCATTAATAATTTTTTGTACAGAGATAACTGCCAGAGGAGACGATACTTCACAATATACTCCAAATGTTGCAGATCTCCTCAGTCCGTTAGCAGTAATAAGTTTTTTCATACTTGCTAGTTCTTGTTCATTTCTGGTATCAGGAAGTATTAAAGATACATTTTTTAATCTAATCTTATTTCTTAAGTATTTAATAATATCAATTTGTAATTCTAGCAAACCTTCTTCTGCTAGCGTCTCTCTTGCCCCTGAAGCAATATCTAATACAATCAAAATCTGTCCAGAAGATTTAAATTGTTCAAAATAACCAGAGCAAAATTCAATAAATTTTCTCTGTAATGGCTTGTTTCTTACAAGCTCATAATGATCAATATCCAAGGTTTTCAAAACCTCACTTATTCGATAATATATTCCCTTTGTTTTCTCCAAAACAAGGGGGTTTTCTGGATTTATTATCTGCCAATACTCACTCCCACTTTCAGGATTATTTAATAGATCTTTGTAAACAGGTGGTTTGAGATACCATTCCTCATTGATTTGTGACTGTGGGTTAGCCTGCATCTGTGTTTGCGAACTGGATTATACTTGTATACTCTCCATAGGTTGCATTTCTTGAGGGAGTATTTCTTTTTCTTGAGGTAGCCATTCTTGATTTTGAGTATTTGGTTGAGTCGGTTTTGTTTTAAATATCCCAGTAGTTAGTGGTCTCTGCATAGTGATGGTAATTTCTTTTGTATTTACAGTCTCTGGACGAAACTTATCAATTATTTTCTCTGTTGTAGTATGGACAACAGGCAAATACCCTGCCCCTATATAAATATTCCCTGAATTTGTATCTAATGTAACGATTTCATTTTCAAGTAATAGATTTGTCGCATCGGATGCACCTGAAATTAGCGGAAGGTCTATAGATTTTACATTTAAAACATCTTCTATGATTACTCCTCTATACCGAACCTGCTTTAGCGCCATATTCCGTATAGGTTTTTTCATAACCAAGATATTAACTCCTTGTATTTTACTTAAGTCACTGTTTGACCTTACGATCTTAACTCTCCCATAAATAATTCCTTTGTTGTTACCCGTTCCATATAAGACCTTTGTCAATTTATCAATAGGTTGTAGGTGAAAGTGTTCATCCAGAGAATTTGTGATTATACTTGTCGGTTTATCTGATTTTTGTGTTTGACGAGATAAACTCAAAAACTTGCGTGCATCGAGAATATCCTGTTCACGAAGCCTCGAAAGGTTTGTAAAGGTGAACTTACCTGCTTGATATTGCCAGTCAATTTTTAATTCGTTTTTAAAATGATTTTTAAGATTTGAAGTTATTTTAGATAGATTAATGATCTGTATATCATTTAGTTTTTGGGTTTTTTGACGAGTTTGTGAAATCGGTAATTTCTCCAGTTTTGTATTTTTCAAAACCAGCATCCATTTCTGTTTATTTACCATCCTTAAAACAATGTCTTCACCACTTTTTTGATACAAATATCTATCCATAAAGTTTTCTTTATAAACGACATTATGCTCTACCCCATAAACCGCCCTTAATTCAACCATATCAGGGTTAGCATTATCAATGCTCAAAGTATATACGCTTCCAGAAATTTCTGGTTGTATAAATTTATTAACAATAATAGCAATAGAAATTACTCCTTTGTATTTGTGATCTATCCGATATTTCAAAACCTCATCTTTAAACAGATATAGCCAAATTTTTTTAACTTTAATTAAAAAATCATCAAAATTACTGGCAATCACCAATTTTTTACTAATACTCTCCAACGACTCTTTGAGATGAGGATTTAGCGAAGATGGATACAGAGACAGAGAAATAGCTTTATCTGCAACTAGAAGATTGTATGATCGGTAAAGCATTTCTAGTATTAAGTTGGGAAAACTTCCTTGCAATACCATTTTCTGGATTAAGGTTTCTGCTTTTTTAGGACTGATTTGTCCACGCAACAGATGGTTGTTAATATTACTAATCTGGGAAATAAGATCATTAGCAAACAAAAAATCATCAAAAACTTTGCTTGTGATTATAAATCCATTTGGAACTGGTGCTCCAATTTTAGAAAGATGAGATAAGTTCAAAGCACGGTCTCCCGCAAGTTCAATCTCGTTCTCTGTTATATGAGAGGTGTTAAGGATATAGCTTTTTGAACCTGTCGACTCTTTCATTTCGTTTTGAGTTTAACTTTATATTTCTTCTCTGTATAGTAAAAATATCGTGCAAAAGATATGAGAGTAAAGCCAGAAAGCACAGAAACAAAAGCACTTCCGTTGTAGCCGAGTCCCCCATCAGATAACCTGGAGGATTCTAGTCCTAATACAGAGTTTGTAGAATCAATACTTGGAGTAATTGTTTTTCTATTTAACTGACTGGTAATATAACCTGCCTGAACACTAGAGGACGGATAGTACTTAAAATTCAACCGTTCTAACTTTATATAAAAAAGATCCGTACCTAAATCACTCAAATCACTCTCTGTTTCAAGCACACCCCAGATTATTCGTGTGGGAGGGAGGTTTTGAAAATACTGATCACCTGTAAGATCTTCTAAATATGGATCTACTTCTCTCCAGACCAGTTTTTGACCATCTCGTTCCTGAAACACATTCCAGAAATGCCAGTAGAATTTTCCATCAGGATATCTAGCCAAACCATAAACAATATGTACAGGTATGTTTTTTGAACGAAATACAGCAGAAAGAGTATTGGCATAATCAAGATCGCTATGAGAAAGTTTTCCCAAAGTCTCGGTTACTGAATCCCTTGACCACTCTATAATGCTTCTTGAGGGATTTAGCCGTGACAAAACAATCTGATAAAGTTTGACGGGACTATCTGTATCTATACCAGGGAAATCTTCAACTCCCCTATCGTAACTCCCTAAATTTTGTGTATCGGGGAATATATTTTCAGACTTGGATATCATCATCATTGCTTTGTTTTTATCGTATTCTTTTAGATTTACCCTTGCCTTCGTTTGCCCATCTACTATCTCTCTTTTGGTAAATGATTCATCTCCTATAAAATAATTTTTGTTTTTTAGGGGGATAAACAACTCTTGTCTATCTAGTCCACCTGTACTCTCCATAACACTAAGATCCGCCTGTTTAAGGGAATAATTCCCAACATAAACACTAAGAGGTCTATTGACCAAGTTAAATACTACTGCTCTTCTAGTTTCAAACGCATAGTTCATATCAACCCCTTGCGAACTATATCGTATATCATCCCATTGGATAGGGTAATTAATCCTTACCGGGTAAGAAGCCTCTTTATTTTCTACCACAAACTTTGGTAGTACAAAACCTTTAATACTCCCCAGATCCTCTACAAAAGCTGGAATTTGATATTTTATATTGATTATTTTTTCTTCTCCAAAATCTAGAGAATCTCCTGGAAACTCTACCCATAGTCTGCCATTTTCCACACTAGCGGGCAAAAGCTCTCCTTCGGACTCTACTTGAAGTGAGCCAACACTTAAAAAAGGGAAGTCTAGACTAAGCGAACTAGAGAGAAACTCTTTTGAATTATTTGTTATTAGCACCTTTTGGTTTATATTGGCAGATAAATCTTCTATAAGAGTAATATCAAACTCCATATCTGCACTATAGCCCAAAGCCTTCGCTTTATACGGATTTATACAGAAAACTAGAACTATAAATATATAGATAGTTATCGATTTGATAATGGCAGTAATTCTCATTTTCCAAAAACTCACTTACTTATTATCTACATACTTGGAGAGTCTGGTCAATACTTCCTGCTTACCCAAAACCTGAAGTATCTCATATAGAGGAGGAGTCTCTGAAGAATTAGTCAAGGCAAGCCTAAGTGTCATAAAGACCTTCCCTGCACCAAGGTTTAGAGAGGTAGCTTTCTCTCTCATAAACACTTCCCATTGTGTATGACTCCAATCAGAAATATCCTCCCTTTTCAAACTCAGTTCAGAGACAAAATCGCTAAGAATTACTTGTATATCTGCTTCTGCTATGTTTTTTGTATGTTTATACTTAGAGAAATCCGCCTTTCCCCCATCCTGATAAAAAACTAAAACTGCTTCATCTATATCCGAAAGGAGTTTGAGTCGGGTTTGGATAAGAGTCAAAACTTTGGTTAAAAACACCTCTCCTTTTTCTGCAATACTTGCCCTAAGTTCAAGGTTATCACTATATTTAGCATGCCACTCCCCGTACTTTTTTACTAACACCTCTACTGGTAAATGAGCAATATACTGATGGTTAAACCATATCAGTTTATCTCTATTAAATACTCCGCTACTTTTGTTAAGGTCTTTTGTATTAAATATTTCTACAAACTCATCTAATGAAAAAATTTCTCTCTCCGACTCACCGTGTTTTCTCTCTAGAGAAGGCGACCAGCCAATTAACATTAAAAAGTTCAAAATTGCTTCTGGTAAATATCCTTGTCTTAAAAAATCAATAGCAGAAACTGAGCCTTTGCGTTTCGAGAGCTTCCCTCCTTCGGGATCGAGAATAACGGGCAAATGGTAAAACTCTGGCATTTCCCAGCCAAAAGCCTCATAAAGAAGTACATGTTTGGGGATACTAGGAATCCACTCTACTCCACGAAATACATGTGTTATCTTCATAAGATGGTCATCTACCACCACCGCTAAATGATAAGTTGGCAAACCGTCAGATTTAAGTAAAACTGTATCATCAACTTCGTTCGTATTGAACTTCATTTTTCCTTGTAACTTATCTTCAAAAAGTACTTCGTAATCTTCTGGTGTTTTTAACCGTATTACAAATTTTTCATTATTTTGGATTCTTCCAAGGGCTTCGCTTTTGGCTGTATTTCTATACGAAGAACGAAACCGAAATACTTCCCCACTTTTTTCCGCAAGCTCTCTTTCCTTTTGAATTTCCTCTTTTGTAGCAAAGCAATAATACGCACTGCCTGAGTCAACGAGTTTTTTTGCATACTCTTGATAGGTTTTTTTTCGATCTGACTGTTTATACCTTTTATCAAAAGACAGCCCATAAGCTAGTAACATATCTTCAATTTCTTTCTCTGAGTCCTCGACTAGTCGGCTTTGATCTGTATCTTCTATACGAAGCAGAAACTCCCCACCTGATTTTTTTGCCTGCGCATATGCAAAAAGTGCTGTACGAAGTCCGCCAATATGCAAACTCCCGGTAGGACTTGGTGCAAAACGAGTTGTAACCATAATTATCAAAATTCAAGTTAGAATAATTATAGTCTATTACCGAGTATAGTTAAATCCATTAGCTATTTTTATAATTATTTTCTCTGGAAACCCTTTACATCTTCTCTTAATTCCTTTACTTTATTAGTATCTATATATTTATTTGTATTTCCTATGTTTAAGACAAATCTCCAAAAGAAACAGAAGGTAACCATATTACTAGTTGCATTTCTTTTACTGTTTATGGTTTTCACACTAGTATTGGCTAGATATATTTCGCAAAGGACAGATCAAAAAGATGCTAGTGCGGCAAGCGAAACATGTTTAAATGAAATATGTGGAACTATGAACAATGTACTTAGTACCAATCCCCCTAATGGGGAATTTCAATATGATTTAAAGCTACTTAATGCTAAAGCAAGTGCAGATATACATCTTTATAGATTTTCTTTTCAAACCTGTTTATTCCCACGGAATGGTGGAATACAAGAAGCACTTTATAGAGAACTAGGACAAGGCCAATGGGAAGATGCTCATAATGGAGCAGGACTACCATCATGGGCATGTTACGAAATAGGAGAACCTATAGATATCACACAACTGCCAACTCCAACAGCGACTCCAACTCCAACAGCGACCCCAACAGCAACTCCAAAACCAGCTGGTGGAGATGACGGTGGTGGAGGTAATGATGGTGGAAACCATACCCCCACTCCAACCCATACACCAATACCTACCGTTAAACCTACCGTTAAACCTACCGTTAAACCTACCGCTGGACCTACCACACCAAGTTCAGAGTGTACGAATGGTAAAAAAGAATGCTCAGAGGACTATCTTTATACTTGTGTAAATAATCAGTGGAGTTACGAAAAATGTGAACATGGTTGTTATAATAAAGCATGTAAACCTGCACCTACAAATACCGTTAAACCCACAAATACCGTTAAACTCACCGACACACCCAAGCCAGCGTGTACAGATGGTCAGAAAAAATGTGAGGGGGAATATGGTTATGTTTGTACTGGTGGTAAATGGGAGAGAAAAGTACAATGCAGTACTGGTAATATATGTCGGGATGGAGAATGCGTACATGTAACACAAACTCCAAAACCCACAGTGAAACCTACAGTGAAACCAACAGAGCAACCCTGGTGTGGTGGTCTTGCTGGAAGTTGTTATTATAGTACCTGCAATGAACTTAATCGGTGGCCTATAGATGGCATCTGCCCTCAAAATCAATATTGTTGTGGTCTCCCCAAAGGTGTATTGGACCCCCAAGGTATCCCAGACGCAGAAATACTAGATACCGGAGGTACAGTTTCTAAAACCATAATATTTGGAGGTACTAATGCGAATAACTCTAAAATTACTGGATCAGAAAAAGCAAAAACACTTTCTGAGGTCGAAAACTGGATTGTTCTTAATAGACCACAGGACAGAAACACAAAATTTACTATGAAAATAGTGATTACTGGTTTTAAGTACGACTCGACAGATCCTAAAGGCTATAAATTTGTAGTTAATAATACCATCGAGGGAGATAGGATACCCTTCGCCAGAAGTGAAGCTACTCCCACACCATTCCAACCCCCTACAGCAACTCCCGTATCGCAAGTTCCCTTACTACCGGCTACCTTGACTGTACAACTACCGGTGGAGAAGTCCCATGTTCGACTTAATTGGAACACAGTAACAGGAGCCAATACCTATGAAATTCGTGGATGTACCGTAGCTACTGGGAAGACTACCTGTGACCCATTAACAGAGAGTGATTATACAAAAACTGTCAACTCTGGTGAATCTCCTATGGGTATGGAAAGCCTATCTACCGATACCACAGACTTTGTACATATCGATAGCAGAGAGTGGGGATCGGCAACAAAAAAGAACTATGTGGTTAGAGCTTATTTCAGAACTGGAAATATTGGAACTGGTGCGTTAAAGGCCAAAAGCAATGTTTTGAATGCAACAAAACTTACCTCTGACCCAACAATTACACCTACAAACACAACCGTTCCAACTCCCACATTCTTGCTTTCTGCCATACCTAACAATAATTTAGTTAGATTAACATGGGGTAAAGTATCAGACGCAACCGAATTCAAATTATATAGATGTTCTGGTATCAATTGTAATCCTCAAACTGATACAAACTATAGTAAACTAGATATTGCACCAGCCCCTGCAAATATAGATAACGCTCACTCAGATACCAGCGTATGGGGAGCAACAGAATTACAAAGAAACTATCAAGTATTAGCATTTAAACATACCATTAAAATAGCCGAAAGCAATGTTGTAAATGTAGTCAAACCAAATACAACCCTACCTCCTACTGCTACTCCAACCCCAACAAATACTCCTGTTCCAGGAAATACCACTCCCCCACCTACTGCGTTGACTTGTACAAAGACACATACACTAGCAAATAACGCTATACCTAACTCTAATGTTGTCTATAAAATTAAATTAAATAGTGGTGCACTCAGTCCAAACGGAACAGTTATTGTAAGAGATGACTATGATGATGATTTAGAAATAGTTGACAAGCCTACCTGGTGTACAGTAAAAACCTCTGCTGTCCAAAGTGCCGTACTTGGTATATCTGATACCTATTCTGAAAGAGGATCTGTTCTTGTAAGTATATTGTTCTTCTCACTACTAGCAGGAGGTGCTACCTATCTAATAGTATTACGAAATAGAGAAAAAATAGGTTGGAAACTAATCAAAGAAAAACCATACCTAGCAGGAATTCTAGCTACTGGAACAGTACTTGTAGTAGGCTCTATTTATTTCCTAATTACACAGGAGGATGTATCTCCTACCGATACTCCTGCACTCTCTACCGGAAAATACCTAGAGTGTAATGTCCCTGCAGGTACTGATACAATAACCTATACTATGAAGATTAAGGGAACTGTTGGAAGTACAATAAATAATACTGCAGAAGTAAAAACAGGAACAAATCCTACAGTTAAGACTTGTTCTACCAGTTTTGTAATAAAAGCTGTTGGAGATACCGCCACACCTACCCCGACTGATGACCCTTCTGTTACTCCTAGTGTTACACCGATAATGACAAACACTCCTGTTCCTATTCCCACAGGAGAAGAGCCACCTATTACGACAGAGCCACCGACAGGGTTCATTTGTGGACCCGCAGATACTAATAACAACGGTCGTTTTGATATTATTGACTTTGGAGGTCGCTATGTAGGATTTGCCTCTCACTATCAAAAAACCTGTGATGATACAGAGGAGATGAGACAAACAGATAGTCCTTGTGGTGGGAAAGATGTATTACCAGATCAAG
>CAYQRB010000017.1:0-20635 GCA_964420145.1 uncultured Candidatus Saccharibacteria bacterium | reverse complement strand
ATTTCGGCAGACTTTATTTTGCAACTTTTCGCTATGCTCAAAGGCAAAATATGAGTCGGGCGGGACTCGAACCCGCAACCACTGGCTTAAAAGGCCATTGCTCTACCATTGAGCTACCAACCCAGATATCTAATATATCGCATTCGTGATATATTTCAGACTTGTAATTTTATCATAACTAGTAAACTTAACGCCAACAAAATCAATCCTCCAGTTAGTCTCTTCTTTTTTATATTTATTTAGCCAAATCTTGCAACTACGGATTAAATATTGTTTTTTTGAATAGCTTATAGTTTCTTCAAGTTTGATAAATTGTTCGGATTTGAGGCTTTTTACTTCTATAAATATTATGGTATTTTCTTTTTGAGTAATTATATCTATCTCTCCTCCACGGATTGTAAAATTCCTTTCGAGGATTTTATATCCTTTAGTTTTCAGATAAGTACAGACATAGTCTTCAGCTTTGTTTCCGAGTGTTCGTTTGTTCACAAGTAGGTAGTAACCGCATAATAGGACGAAAGTTTCGCCTATGTTGATTAGTTATACCATAAGTGTATAGTGCATCAATATGTGTTGCAGTCCCATATCCTACATTTTTATCTAAATGGTACTGGGGGTATTGTGAGGATATTTTTCTCATATATGTATCTCGTTGGACTTTTGCAATCACGGAAGCGGAGCTGATACTATAGTGTAAATTATCTCCCCCTTTGATCTGACGGGTATTTTTACCAAAATCTGGTTTAAAATAACCATCTATTAGGAAAAAGGTATCGTAACTAGTTTGCTCTAAAACTATTTCAGATATTAGCGTTTCAATTGTTTTGCCAATACCTAATTTATTTATTGTTTCTACAGAGCCAACTTTAGTAATATGATCGAGAGTATTTAGTATAGAAAACAGGGTAATTCGTTTTCTATCAGAGAGTTTTTTAGAATCTTGAACCTCATCAAGATAAGGGGTTTTAAGAGAATAGAGAAATCCTACTACAAATACTGGTCCAGCAAAAGCACCTCTACCAACTTCGTCAATACCTATAATTCTGCTATATCCTTGAGATAACAGATCTAGCTCGAGGGTGTTATTTGGTAGATTTTTCCTCAACTTTTTGTTTATCTGAGTCTGTTGCTTCTTGTGCTTCCTCTTTGGTTTCTGTTTCTTCTATGGTTTCTTTAGTATCTTCTACTATCATATCTTCTTCTGGTTGTGCATAGAAGTCCTCTAGTAGAGTATCTTCTGATACCTTCACCTTGAGAGCCTTTTTCCCTATTCGTTTGCGTAGGTAGTAAAGTTTGGATCTAGATACATTACCCTTACGAGTAACTACAATCTTTTTGATATTAGGGCTATGTAGTGGAAATATTTTTTCAACACCAACTCCTGCGCTAATTTTGCGTACAGTAAAAGTTTTCCTAACACCTGATCCTTTGATTGCGATTATAAGTCCTTTGAATATCTGGATTCTTTGGCGGTTTTTCTCTCGTACTATAGTATGTACCTCTACCTGATCCCCAACTGTGATTTCTGGGACTCTACGCAAATGTTGTTGTTCTACTTTTATAAGTAAGTCTGTATTCATTGGTTCAAATTAAGATCTGTTATACATAAAAAGCTAAGTTTGATTTTATCACCTCTGTAGCTTTAATCCAAATCATTTTTTTGTGCTAGGAGTTTTATCTCTCGTAAATCTTTTCTAATATCTCTTAGTGTGATTTCCACAGCTCGCAACCTGGAAGAAATTTTATAATCCCTCTCATCATCTTCTATAAAAAAAGTAAGTGGTTTCTTTAAGAACTCACTAAGCATTTGTATCTTCTCAACAGGAGGACAGATTCGATTAGATTCATATCCCGATATGGTTTTATCAGAAACACCTAGTGCAACACCGACTTGTAGCTGTGACATTTTGGCATCCTCTCTTGCCGTTTTTATTTTTTTCCCAAGATTATTCATATATTTATTATTAATAACTAATTTTCTGTTAGTTTGTTAATTACTTGGTTAATTGTTTCCCAATCAAATCCTTTCCCTTGTAAATATGTTACTAGCTTTTGATTTAACTTTTTAGGCTCTAGGTTTTTATATTCAAGCTGTTTTTTCTTTTTTATGAGCAACCCATAAGCAGACTCCAAATCGGTTCTTTTATCAATTTTTTCGAGTTCGGATTCAATTATTTCTTTATCGATTTGTTTTTTAAGTAATTCTTGTCGTATTACCCCAATACTTCTATTTGTAAATGTTTGTCTTTGATCTATCCACCATACAGCAAAATCGTGGTCATTTATGTATTTATCTTGTTTTAATTCTTTTACCAGTCCTATGGTTTCTTCGGGAGTAGTTCTATTTTTAAGATAATTCCTAACTTCCCATTCAGACCGTGGTCTCTTTGTTATAAGGTTTAGTACTTTGTTTTTTAACTCCTGTCTCTCTCCAATAGATTTCAAATAATCTATATCTTTTTGGTTAACTTCTCTACCAACATATAAGTTTTCACTAGATAGTATATTATCTAATACACTAAAAGTATACTTTGAGTCAACATATATAGCAACTTTATTGGGATTACGAACTCCCCTTACAAGCCTAGTAATAATCATATTTAGATTTTTAGTAAGTACTCTACTGAAATACCAGGTTTTAGCGTCTCCATAACATAGAGATCTGGAAATAATATCTTCTTGAGAGACATACTGTAAAAGGAGAAAGGATTAGAGTTTGTAGTATATACAATATATTTGGGATTTGATAATCCTGCTCGTCTTTCAACTGCTTCTTTGGCTGTTTTGTCTTCCCCTAGTGTGTCTACGAGGTTTAGTTCTTTTGCCTGTCTTCCACTATATATTCTACCATCTGCAAGCTGAATAACCTGGTTTATTGGGATCCCTCTCCCTTCTGCAACTACTTCGGTAAAGTTATCGTAAACATCATCTAGTATGCTTTGTAGTATTTTATAGGCTTCACTGTTTTTGTCGTCTAGTCCTTCTAGTGTTTTCATACTCCCTTTACTGTTTACAACAGAGTATTCTCTAAGGCCAAGTTTCTCATAAAATCCTTCGGAATCTATACCAGTTACGATTACTCCTATACTTCCTGTTGTAGTAACCTCTGAAGCGACAATCTCATCTGCTGGGGCTGAGATAAAGTATCCTCCCGAGGCAGCCATATCTTGCATTTGTACTACTAGGGTTTTGCCCGAAGATTTGAATTCTTTAAGTTTATTATAAATACTTTTAGAAGCAAAAACTTCTCCTCCAGGAGAATCCACTTGTAGAAGTATAGCTCTTACATTTTTATCGTGTTGTGCATTATCTAACTGCTGGATAATATCTTGTGCCATAGAGGGGCTCTCGTTTCCCCAAAAATCGGTTATGGACTGATCAGTAATCACACCATTTACAGAGATAATCACAACTGTTTCTTCTTTATTACCTTGTGTTATGACTGTTGAAGAAAGTTTGTTAGTGTTTATGTTCTCTGACATTCCTACCATCATTGCAAAAAATACGCAACAACACGCCATTAAAGCAATGATAATTAGAAATATTAATACTACTTTGAGATTTCTACTATTCATAAGAAAGATACGCATAAATAATAGGAAAGCATAGCATATTTTAAAAGAGAGCAAAATACATAGAACAGAGGTTTATTCACTTACCAGGTTGTATTCCCTAGCAAGTTTTTTGCCAAGACAGTGCTCTACTTCTGTTCGTACAAAATTTATGGCGATTTGAAGATTGCGTTCATCAGAAAAGCTGAGTACTTTGTTTGACTCACTTTTGGATCTCTCACTAGCTTTGATCATATTGATAAGCTCTATAGTATCGTCCATAAGACCAGTATTGAGGTGGTCTCGTGCAATACTCTCCATATTGATAACATCGTCTTTATCTAGCTTAACCTTTTTCCATAAGGACTTGAGTGAGGTTTGTACGTCTTCTTTTTTCATAGGTTTTCTTATCCCAAGTGATTCTGCCTGCATAACAGGGATGGAAATGTTGATATTAGTATCCGGAAAATCTAACTCGTAATAATCTTTTGTTTCTCCACCAATCTTCTCTTTATAAATATTTTTTATTTTACCGCAACCATAAATTGGATAGACAATAGTATCGTTAATTTTATACATGAGAATATAGATAGCAAAAATCTGGAATAAATATGTAGGTCATTATAACAGAAAAAAGGATGGACGGCTATTTGTGTTCCATAACGGGTATAAGGGATGGAGAGAAGGGATCTATTTATTTAGTCGAAATATCCTAGCCAAAACTTTGCCCAATAGATCTTGTTTTTTCTCTGCAGTTGCAGTAAGTCTTTCGGTAAAAATAAAGTCTGCGACTAATGATGCAAGACTAGTTACTGCCATAGCAAGTAGTTTTAATCGTGGGAAAAAGAGGAAAACAAAAACAACGAAGGTAAGATATGTTATAAATTTTACTATATCATCAATGTTGCGGTGCATACTTTGTTTAAGTGATAATTTTAATATGGATTCACTTCCTTTATGATTTTTAGCCTCTAATGTTTGTGCGTATTTTTTAGCAATTACATAAAAACCTAGTCCAGTACGGATTATCTCTATTATGAAAATAAATAAAATAATATTAAGAGTAGTGTTGAAATTATCGTAGATATTAATCCCTCGAACCATAAGGTCAAAGTCACCAATCTTAGCTACGAGTTCATTGTTTAAGGCTTCGGGCAAGAAAAATAAATGTTCACTATCAATTGTAAGAAAAAAAATAAATAAAGTTATTTCAAAAAAATCGGTAAAATTAGCAATAAAATTATCACGAAAGCTATCAAAATCTTTTTTATTTCCCGGTTTTGTAAGGTAGGCTGAGACCAAAACCAAGGTGAAGGTCAAGATGATTGTAAATATAGTTACATCAAAATGAGTACCAACAAACTTAAAGAGAAAAATTAAAAAAAAGTAGAGGTAAAGACTGATAATAAAAGCATATAAAGGAGCAAGATTGTGTAGCAACTTTTTTAGTTTTCGTACCAATTTTTTAGAAAAATATTTTAACCATTCATAAATATCTATTGAGGTTAGTGATCCATCGATTAATTTTTTTATAATTTCAACAGCTTGATCCCTTAGGCCTATGAAAACAAGCAAACTTAAGAAAATAAATAAACCTGTTAGGAAGATTAGAAAATATCGAAGTATACGATAAATTAACATAAACAAGCTGTTTGCAAAGTAGTAAGCGAGGGTTGCAATAATCACAAAAACAACCAAATAGAGGATTGCAAGGAAGCGTTTTGATTTGAAAATATTAAATTTCATTTATGAACAGTTTTTACATAATCCGTAAAATTCAGCTATATGATCCCGGATAGTGAAATCATCTGATCTTTTAGCTAAGTCTTTTAGTTCTGAAACGGCATTTTCCAGAGAATTACTTGAAATAGATGAGACGATCTTGCACTTTGTACAGATTAGGTGATGATGGTGATCTTTTTTATTTAGTTCATATTGGGGTACTTCATCTTTGAGATAGATAGGTTTTAGGATATTATTACTAATAAGGAAATTAAGGTTTCTATATACTGTTGCACGGTCGGTCTTGTTCTGTAGTTTTTTTATAATTTCACCTGCTGAGAGGGATGTGTGATCACCTTCAAATAAAGTTAAAATATCTTTCCTAGAGTTTGTAATTCGGAAACCCTGCTTTTGAAGCTCTATAATCACAGTATTAATATTCATATTGTATATTTGATATTGATAAGGGAAACAGATTATATAATTATTCTGTCATAAATACTAAATGATGGGGTATAATTATGAACATATTGGTCAGTAGTACAATGGTAGTGTCCCACCATCTGGTCGATAGCATAATGGTAATGCGTCCGGCTGTTAACCGGAGGATTGCAGGTTCGAATCCTGCTCGACCAGATGGTGGGATAAGCCAACTCTAAGCTTCATAAAGAAACTATTATTAAAAACTAATTCTCAGTCTCCCACGTGGCATATACAAGCTTTGGTTTTTATTATATAGATAAGTCTATAAGATATAATCCAAGATAATTCTCTTCTATTATCTCTATTTCTCAAACCTCATTAAAATATCAAGAAGAAAACTGATAAAATAGTCATAAATATTCAGTTTAAATTAACTATGGATAGTGAACTAACCATAAATCCAGAAAACCCAGTTGAAGCAAGAAAACTTAAAAACCTACTTGAGGAATATAAAGAAGTATTCGGATATTCTGATGTAGTAGCAGTAGGGTCGATAGGGTATGTTATCCAGTTGACGGAAGAAAAATCAATAAGTGGTAGGGATTGGGTATTATTTGATTATGATGATACTTTGGTAGCTACAACAGAAATAAAAAATAAACGACTTATGTTATATAGAGAGTATGTGAAAAATAAAGATATTAAATTATCTGATAAACAGGTATATAAGATTATAGATATGACTGATAGATTTTCTCGTTGGGAGGAAAACGAAGGTGAAAGAAAAATATATCATGCAAATGCCCATATGGCTGCCTTACAGTGGATAACTAGTGTGTTTCAAGGGATAGAGGGAGAAATACAAGAAGAAACAATAATGGGTTTGGAAGAAAATCTTGTTAGGATCCAAGGACAATTGATAATGGGAACAGAATCTCGAAAAGATGATCCGTTTTATTTTCGTCCTAAAGATAGAAAATTTATTTTGCATGGAGTTGATAAAATGTGGTCTAGAGATATCGAAGACATATTCAAGCAAACTATGATTAGACCTCCACAGTATGATGAAATTATCGAAGTAGCAAGGGGTATTAATAAACTAGACCCTATAGAACATCAAATTGATCTTGGAATATTTACTTATGGCGATCCGTATTATCAGTTATTAAAAGTTTTGGAGTTAATAAAACAAAACCCTGATCTTGTAATTTCACAAATTTGGTTAACTAGTGTGTCAAAAGGTGATTTTATTACCGAAGTGGTTCGAAGAGGAGTAGACTCAGAAGGACGCGTTGTAGTAATACTAGATGATAATCCAAGGGAGATATCCTCTATACTATCTATTGAGGGTAGTATAAGAGAATATGCTGATCAGTTTATACCCGTTCATTCTAAAAGAGGAGGATTAAAAGACAGAAATGTAGGGCCTGTACACGACACACAATATAATATGTTAGATTTTGAAACACAGGAGTTTTCATCAAAAGAGATACTAGATAGACTTCTAGCCGTGATAAAAGGTGGTGGTACTAGAGTTCCCATCTGATATATTTAACACAATTTAATCCTTTATATTATTGACGCTACAAGAGTAGAGACTAACTTTATTATTGTAATCAAATTCTGTTTATAGTGAGTTTTGTTTAGGAAACAAAAAAAAGGACCCCTTCGGGGCCCTCTTTTTTTGTCTCGTAATCTTAGTTTATCGTCACATTCCTTACTTCAGAAGCTCTAAGTATATATCCGGATTCGTAAATATTAAGAGTAGTTGTGATTTTGCAGGCACCTTTACGATCCCCTTTTTCTCCTATCTTCATAGTTCTTGCACCGTATATTTCTGCACTACCTGTGCAAGCACCTGTTGCGGTATTGCTCCATACAGTCTTGCTATTTCTAAAAGAAACTGGTTCAGAATGTAGGGCTTCAACCCAGAAGGTTTGTCCAACCTTTGCACTTTTAGGTGCAGTGAGAGTGATTGGAACAATTCTAACTGGTAGTACATTTACATTATCTGTTGCCCAACCCGGGATTCCATAATCTGAATAAAAAGCTGATACCTGAACTGTTACTTTACAATTCCCTTCTTTATTCATTTTTACGGTTTTCTCTGCATAGCTTTGTTTATTGCTAACGGTCTGTTTGGTTCCACAGACATCCCAATTCCAAAGCACTAAGGTAGGGTTCCCTCCACCTGTATATTTGGCTATAAACTTAATATTATCTCCTTGTCCAACATATTTGGGTCTCTCAAGGGTGAGGTTTTGACCACGGACTACGGTATATTCTGTTCCTAGCGCCTTTGCTTCTTTTATAGAGAGTATTGGTAAACTAAACAAGATAAGAGCCAATATTACTGCTTGTATTTTTATTATTTTCATATTATATAAATAATAAATAATCTAAATAAGATATATATATTATATACCATATTCTGTTTTTTGTGTTAAATTTTGCTCAGCTATTTTTTTATATATTTATAATTGTTGAGTTTTAATTTTATTTAGCGCAAAGTTTTCCTAATCTACTGAACTTGCTATACTTAGGTGATAACATATCTATTATGATTGTAAGATCAAAATCAAAGAAGACTTTGCTTCTCCATATGATTATTATGGCTGTGATTTTGGTTACACAGGTATTTTATGGCATAGTGTATGCTCAAGAGAGCGAACAAAACTATGATCAAAATGTACCAATTGTATCTAACCCTGCATTAAAGCTACAGCTAGATCCTCCATCTCACCAGTCATATCCTTCAAAAAAATTTATCCTTACACTTACAGTTGATTCTCTTATAGACTCAAACAGAGTCGGGGTTAAATGGTTTTTCCCTAATAACTTATTAACAATCAATGGAAGCGAAAGAGATGTGATAACAGTCGTAAAAGGACAAAAAACCACGATCACTAAAGAATTTACTCCTAGAGAAACACTCCCCCCATCTATTGTGGACAGGAGAGTTAATATAGCAGTAGAGGTCAACGGGTTTGTTGCAGGAGAAAACTATATAAGTTCTACTGATGTAGATATAGTATTTACTCCTGATATGGTAGTAACGCCAACCCTAGAAAGTTACACTCGTGAAAAAGTTATGGCTACTGTTCGTAACTGGGGAATTGGGGTCAGTATAGTACTATTTGTCGGTTTAGCAGTATTTTTCTTAGTTAAAAACTTGAAAGATTACCTAAATACCAACGAAGTGGTTTAGGTTTACCTGGAGAAAGTTTCCTTTTTTATTGTTTCTAAAAACTTCAAGAATACTTCAGAATCTATAGTTATAATTTTATATGCTCTGGCACTCAGCTCCTAAAATATCTAAAAAGCTAAGATTACAGCTTAAAAGCTATGATGATTTGACTGCGCAGTTATTGCTCAATCGTGGTATCGAAAGCGAGGAAAGTGCTTATAAATTCTTTAACCCCAAGTTATCCGATCTTCCTAATAGAGAAAACCTTAGAGATATAGAAAAGGCAACTAAACGAATCCTTGACGCTGTGAAATCTCAAGAGAAAATCGTAATTTACGGAGATTATGATGTTGATGGAGTCTGCTCTAGCTCGATGCTCTTCGATTTTTTGTATAGATATTTAGGAGCGCAAGTAGTTCCCTATATACCAAGTCGTTTCGACGAAGGATATGGTCTCAATGAAAAAGCGCTTAAACAGATTAAATCAGAAGGCACAAAACTTGTCATAACTGTTGATTGTGGGGTAAGAGATGGACAGCTCATAAAACAGCAAGCTGGTGATGGTTTAGATTTTCTCATAACTGACCATCATGAGCCACCAGAAGATAAAGAAGATATAAAAGCATTACTTAACAACAGTGTAGCAGTTGTGCATCCCTCACTATCCAAAAATTCTGATTTTAAGCAGATTTGTGCAACTACTGTTGTGTGGTACTTGATTTGTGAGCTTATCGAGGTCTCTAAAAAAGAAGATTTATTAAAAAGTGAAATAAATGCAGAAGAGTATTTAGATTTAGTTGCACTCGGAACTGTTTGCGATGTTATGCCTCTTGTAGAGCAGAATCGTATTTTTTTGAAAGAAGGTCTAGATAGGATTCACAATACAAGAAATCCCGGTCTGAAAGAACTTCTGATGTGTTCCGGAGTATTTTCTCAAGAAATAAAACAATACCACATAGGCTTTGTTGTTGGGCCACGACTTAATGCTGTGGGTCGTCTTGAAAACGCATTGGACGCAGTACGACTTTTAACTTCAAAAAACGCCAAGGTTGTTAAAAATCTAGCAGAAAAGTTGTCTAGCTTAAATACAGAAAGACAGGTTTTAACAAAAGAGTTTCTAGAGAAAGCAGAGAGACAGATAGAGATATGGGGGTATGATAAGAAGTTGATTTTTGTAACAGGAGATCAGTGGCCAGAAGGTATTGTTGGGCTGGTGGCAGGTAAATTATGTGAAAAATATCATAAACCCGTACTCGTCGCCTCTCTTGATAAAACAGGTATGGCAACAGGATCGGCTAGAAGTATTGCACCATTTCATATTACTCATGCAATCTCTGCTTCGGCAGATATATTAGAGCGTTTCGGAGGACACTCACAAGCTGCGGGTTTTACGGTTAAAGCTACAAATATTGAAAAATTCTCACAGAATTTACTCAAACAGGCAACAAAACTAACAGAAGAAGAACTTAAAAAGAAGTTATTTATCGAAGCTGATTTATCTGAAGATATGTTGAATCACAAAACTATCTCAATGATACAGAGGTTTGAACCCTTTGGTTTTGGGAATAAACAGCCTGTTTTTTCACTTAGAGGTGTGAAGCTTTTGGATAAAAAAGTAGTTGGCTCAGCTGGGGTACATATAAAACTATCTATTCAGTTCGGAACAGTAGTTTTAGATGTAATTGGTTTTAATAAAATTGAGTTATTTAGTAATATAAAAGTAGGTGATATATTAGATATTGCAGGCGTTTTAAAGGAAAATGAATTTATGGGCGAGACACGACTGCAAATTGACCTTAGTGATATTAAATCAAGTAATGTATAGACTATCTTCTTGGCTCAATAAAAATATTCTTAATCTATTTCTGATATTTTTCGTTGTATTAAATATTGCACCAATCTTGGCACCTCTTTTACTACATTTTGAGATATATCTACCTGCAAAGATAATTTATACGGTCTATTCATTTTTTTGTCATCAACAACATTGGAAAAGTCTTCATCTTTTTGATAACCAATACGCTTGGTGTACAAGAGATGTGTTTATCTGGGGATCTATGTTATTTATGCTTTTATTGGTCAAGAAAAAAAAACTCCAGCCCCTAACTTTTTATCTACTTGTTTTGTATTCAATTCCTATGGCGCTAGACGGGGGTTTGCAAACTTTAGGAGCTTTGCTTGGCTATAGGTCGGCAGATCCTTTTTATACCAGTAATAATTTTTTTCGTATGTTAACTGGGACTTTATTTGGTGGTGCAATGGGATTGTTTCTATTTCCAAGACTAAGAGAGATAGCGGATGAAGACAATGAAGGTGTAAATCGTAATGAGATAGAGAAGGGAATTCCTGTTAGTACCCATAAAATCAAAACAAAATTAACCCCTACATACTGGAGATTACTTTCGAGTTTGTTAATCCTGATGTCGGTGGTATATATTGTTCTAATCCAGTTTTGGGCTCTTACTTCAAATAGTTATCTTCCTACCAACTTTCTAGACTCCGAAATTAAAATCCCTACAAATAGACAAGATTGGTTTGATCGCAGAAAACACGGCATATAGAATGCTAAGAAATAGTATTCGTTGGTTAAAACTTCTATATCTCCAGTGGAAATTTTTTGCATAGGCTTTTTACTTCTTCTGCAATTGCTAGGATTTTCTTATCACCTGCTACTTTTTTGTTAAATTGCTCAAAATCCATATCTTGAGAATCTTTAATAATTTCCATAACTTGATTCATCCACAGTGCAATTTGTTTCATTTCTTCTTGCCCCATACCCCGAGTTGTAATCCACGGAGTTCCAATTCGTAGGGCAGATGGGTCTGCTGGTGGTCTTGTTTCTTTTGGCATTGTATTCATATTTGCGATAATTCCTGCATAATCTAGTGCCCGCGCATATTTTTTCCCAAAAACACCTTTGTTGGTTAGGTCTATTAAAACTAGGTGTTTATCTGTTCCACCTGACACAATTTCAAAACCATATTTTTGAAGTTCTTTGGCTAGTATTTGTGCATTTCTTACAACTTGTTTGGCATATGTTTTGAAGCTCGGACTCATAGCTTCTTTTAGTGCTACAGTGATTCCTGCAATACTGTGATTGTGTGGTCCACCCTGTAATCCGGGGAAAACTGCACGATTAATTTTTTTGATGAGCTCATTTTTACCTAAAATTATGGCACCTCTGTTTGCTCTCAAAGTTTTGTGAGTTGTCATAGTAACAACATCTGCTACACCTATGGGAGACTTCATAGCTCCTGCACCGATCAGGCCCGCTTCGTGAGCAATGTCTGCTAGATAATATGCCCCAACTCTCTTGGCAATTTGTGCCATTCGTTTATAGTCGATTTCTCTAGGATATGCGGTTCCTCCCGTAATAATCATCTTCGGCTTTTCTCGTTTAGCTATTTGTTCGATTTTTTCATAGTCAAGGAGTCCTGTTTTGGGATCAGTTTTGTATTGTACTGCTTCAAAAATTTTAGAAGTAATATTTACTTTTCGTTTTCCGCCTGCATAAAAAATGGTATCTGTAGTATTATCTTTACTATCTTTGGGAGAGTAGGACCAGCCGTGTGATAGATGTCCTCCATCTGGAAGATACATTCCCATAATCTTATCTCCAGGCTTCAGTAGACCGATATATACAGCGAGATTTGCTGGACTTCCTGATAGTGGTTGAACATTAACATCCCAATCTGCCGGTAGCTTAAAAAATTTTTTTGCCCGCTTTATGGCCAAAAGCTCTAGGTCGTCAATATTGTAGTTTCCTTCGTAATATCTAGCTTTTGGATACCCTTCAGAGTATTTGTTCATAAATACTGATCCAACTGCCTCTCGTACTGCTAGCGAAGTAAAGTTTTCTGAAGGTATCATAGAAAGCTTGTTTTGCTGTTTTTGCTCTTCTTGTTTAAGAATATTATAAACTTCAGGGTCGAATTGTTTTAAGTGATTTTGAGACATTTCGTAAAAATTTGATAGTTAAAAAATATATACAGGGCAGAAAGATTTATCAGTCAAAATATAAAAATGTTGTGGAGCTTGTTTGTTTTAGCATTTCTCTATATGTGAGGTATTGTTTTTATTATAGAGAATTGTATTATTAATAGATAGATTGAATATGATAAAATTTGTTTTTATTAAAGATTTCTTTTGCAAAAAAATATAGCAATAATAGGTGGTGGAATACTGGGATTAACACTTGCGTATGAGCTCTCTCATGCAGGGTATAAGGTTACTCTCTTAGAGAGAAACTCAGACTGGGGTGGTCTAGCATCTGGTATCAAAATTGGAGATACAAATATAGAAAAATATTATCATCATTGGTTTAGAAGTGATTTTGCTATTCAAAATTTGATTAAAGAGCTTGGTCTTTCTCATAAACTGGAGTTCCTTGAGAGTTCTATGGGTATTTATTTGGATGGAAAGGTATATAACTTTTCAGGTGCTATTGACCTTTTGAAATTTAAACCTATTGGTATAATCAGTCGCTTGCGTGCAGGTCTGACTTCTTTTGTTCTTCAGAAATCCAAATACTCTAAGAAATACGAGACCTTTAAGGCTATTGATTGGTGTAGAAAATATTATGGAGAGCAGGCAACAAGAGCTATCTGGGAGCCGTTATTAAAGGGAAAGTTTGGTAAGTATTTTGATAAAATCTCAATGAGTTGGATGTGGTCTAGGATACACGATCGTGCGAGCTCTCGCCCTAATCCGCTATCGAAGGAATATTTAGGATATATGGAGGGTGGTTTTCAGATACTAATTGATACTTTGGTAGAAAAACTAGACGAATACGGAGTTGAGCTTATTAATAACTGTGATTTAACTTCATATAAAAAATCAGAGAAAGGACATAATCTTAGCTTTAACGGACAAACCAAATCTTATGATTTAGTAGTATCTACAATCCCAGGACCTATCTTCTCTAAAATTTTTCCGATAACAGAGGATGAAAAGAATAAAATTGAAAAGATAAAGTATCTAGGAGCAACCTGTATGATACTAGAGTTAAAACACAGCATAACTCCTTATTACTGGCTTAATATTAACGATTCCAAATCGCCATTTTTAGCACTTATAGAGCATACTAATTTTGTCTCAAAAGATGATTTCTCTGGAAAAACAATAGTATATATTGCAAAATATATTGATCCAAAAGACGAGTTATTTAATAAATCTCAGGATCAGCTACTGGATTTATATTATGAGTATCTGATTAAAATCAATCCTGAATTTAAAAAAGACTGGATACAGAAAGTACATTTCTATAAATCTGCTTTTGCACAACATGTTGTAACAACGGGATATCAGATTCCCGAATACGAAACGAGTATTGATGGTCTTTACTATGCGAACTTTACACAAGTATATCCTCATGACCGAGGTACAAACTATGCAGTTGAACAAGCTAAAACTTTATCTAATTTAATAGTATCCAAGCATGGAAATTAAAATATTTATTATTTGGTATCTTCTTTTATTTTCTTTCGGAATTATAGGATTACCTATTACAAGTTATATTTTTAAGAACTGGCAGGATAAAGGTTATGCTTTTAGCAAGCTAGTAGGGTTGTTTGTCGTAGGGATGTTTTGGTGGTTTTTCTCTGCTATTAAGATTTTACCTTTTACTCCTGTAGTAGGATGGGTCTTGTTTGTAATAGCGATACTTTCCTCCCTTTATTGGTTATATCGTCACAAATTCAAACTGACGAAATATATGCTACTCGAAGAAGTGTTGTTTTTTGTAACTATGGTAGTTTGGACCTTTATACGATCATTCAATCCACGCACAGAAGGAACAGAGAAGATGATGAATTTAGCATTTATGAACTCTATTAACCGAACAGTTCACTTCCCACCTTTGGATCCTTGGCTTTCACAGGGAGGAAATATTAACTACTATTATTTGGGGCACTACCTATATGTAGTTATGGGGAAGTTGGGCAATATTGCGATAAGTTATGTTTACAACTATGCACTAGTTACTATTATCGCACAGACTTTTGTTGGTCTTTTCTCTATATTCTTGGAATTATTTAAGAAAGGTAAGGAGTGGATTAAGCTTTCGTTTTCTCTCCTTGGTGCATTATGGATTTGCTATGCTGGGAATCTACATATGGCATATAACTGGTTTGTTGCATATTTCAAAGGGGAAGATTTTAAGTATTTTTTTCCTGATTCAACTAGGATTATAGATCATACTATAAACGAGTATCCAGCTTATAGTATTGTTTTGGGAGATGTCCATGGACATTATTTAGCACTTCCCTTTTTGGTACTAGTGGTAGCTCTAGTATGTGTTGCTCTTACTAAAAAAATCGGGACAAAACAGAAATTAATTTTTAATGCAATGATTTCTCCCCTAATCATAGCTTTGTATGGAATCAATAGTTGGGATATGATTACTGCAGTATTTCTTTTCTCAGTAGTTCACTTTTATCAGGTACTGCAGACTAATGAAGAGTTAGAGAAAAAAATAAAAGATTTTGCTTTGGCAACTGTTGCTTTGATTATACCCGGGGTTGTTTTGATGATCCCTTATATCATACATTATAGCCCAGCGGTTGGTCCCGAGGGTGGCTTTCCTATAGGAATAGTCCCATTTAAGACAAAGAGTAATCCATTACCCTGGTTACAAATATGGTTCCAGTTTCTGGTTGCTCCACTCTTATTTATGATTGCGTTGAGGTTAAAGGTGATAAAAGAGAATAAACTAAAAATATATCCACTACTTCTAACAATAAGCGCGATAGCATTGATAATAGGGGTTGAGTTTATATTTATAAAAGATATTTTCCATAAGTCTAACCCTCCGTATTTCCGAACCAATACTGTGTTTAAGTTTTATTATCACGCTTGGGTGATCTTTGGTATAGCGGCGGTTAGCTATATCTATAATATTTTGCATAATGAGAAAGTAGAGCAAAATATAAGTTCTGAACAACTAAAAATAAACAGATATTACAAATTATTTGTATTCTCAATTTCAAGTACAGTTTTTGCTATGACATTTGCCTATATTTTCGTAGCAATCAAGGGTTTTTACCCTATCAAAGATAAACAAATCGTCAGAACAATGGATGGGATAGATTATATACGAAAGGAAAAACCAGCTGACTATAAGGCAATAGTGTGGATAAATAAAAACCTCAAAGGGCAACCAGTTATACTTGAGGAAGTAGGAGAGGCATATACTTATTCTGCAAGGATTTCTTCTACTACAGGTCTTGTTACGGTTATTGGATGGCCTACCCATCAGTGGCAATGGAGAGGGAACTCAGAAATTCCTTTTGGAAGGAAAAACGAAGTTGAGGGTTTTTATAATGGGATATATGAGAAGAATGCAGACCTAGAGTTTTTGGAAAAATATAAAGTCGAGTATATTTTTGTAGGAAACAAAGAACGAGAGACCTATCAGCAACTCAATGAGGATAGGCTCAGGGGGTTTGGGGAGGTAGTTTATGATGAAAGTGGTACATTTATTGTAAAGGTAAAAGAACAAGGTAGAAGCCAAAAAGAAAATAAAGAAGAGAGTAAAGATCAAAAGGAAACTCAATCACAAGGACAAGAAGATAGTGTAGAAGTTAGAGAAGAAGTTGGGGATCTAGTTGAAGCTGAGTGATAGATGCATTGTATGTGTTTTGCATAAGCATCGCTAGTCCAAGTGGTCCTATACCGCCAGGTACGGGGGTAAGCCAGGACGCTTTAGTAGAGACTGATTTCGGATCAACATCTCCTACTATCCTTTTCCCCTGTCTGGCAAAACCAGAATCCATTATAATAACTCCGTTTTTTAGATACATAGCGTTGTTTGTGTTGATAATATTTTGTCCTGTCGCACAAACTAAAATATCTGCATAACCTATTAGTTGGTTGAGGTTTTGTGTTTGGGAATGTGCGATTGTAACTGTTGCTTGGTAGTTTAGAAGTACTCCAGCTAATGGTTTACCTATGAGTATATTTCTATTGATAATCAAGATATTTTTCCCAAGGAGTATTTGATCTATAGTGCTGTTTTGTCTTTCTGCAATGTATTTTAGTGTATAAAAGATAGCCTTGGGGGTAGCACCTAGTACAGGGATTGACTGACTATGCCAGACTTTTCCTAGGTTATGGCTTGTTAGTCCATCTACGTCTTTAGCCGGATTGATTAAATCTAGCGTATCCAAAATCTCCGTTCCGGGTGTTGGTAATTGTACTATAATCCCATTGACACTATCGTCGCTATTGAGCTGGATAATTTTAGATTTAACCAATTCCAGTTGTAGGGCAGAATAGTTAAAAACTTCAGTAGCAACTCCGATAGCACTGCTAATTTCGAGTTTTTTGCGTATATAGATATTGCTGGGTTCGTCTTCTCCGATTTGTATAATAGCGAGTCTTGGTCGTATTCCTACTTGAGAGATTTTAGATTTTAGAGTAGCAAGTAACTGATCTGCTAAATCTTGGCCTGGTACTAACTGCATATTTATTTGATAAATTCCTTTTAATTATAACTTATCTAGGGGAGGAATCTAATTTGATTTATAAAATAGTTTACTTATTTTTATATTTTCGTTAAATTATAGATGTAGAAATCTCTGTCACTTATGGATAAGAATAAAAAGATTATAGTAGGTACTATATTTGCTATTACTACTCTGTTAGCAAGTCTTTCCATTTATGTGAGTTGGGAGCTTAGAAGAGATATTTCTCCAACCGATAGTTCTGCGGATACACAACCAACCGATGTGGTGTTGGAGCCAACCAAAGATATCAAAAAAGATAAAACCCCTACAAAGGTTCCTCCGACCAAGGTCCCTCCCACTAAAGTAGCACCAACAAAAATACTACCAACTGAAGTAGCTCCAACTCAAATTGCCCCAACTTCAATTACTGGTGGGGATGGAGCAACTACCCCTCTACCTAGCGGGCCACTTCCCTCTACAGCACTAGTTAATGATAGGACAGATGCATTTATGTTTGGAACATTATTAATGCTTACGGGAATAGTTTTGTACAAAAAATACTTGAATTTTGGTGATAAACATACCAGATAACTCTAAAATAACTGTATTTAATGTAATATTCCATAGTTAGTTTCGTTTATAAGTCTTGAGTCCCCTTTTTGGGGATGGTTTTGTAGATTTAATGATGCAAAGATATATACAAACAATACTACTATTGCCAATTATTGTACTATCTATGATATTACTGTTGAGTTGGAGCTTCTATGGAGAGCTTTTTTTAAGCTTCTTGCCATATCTAGTAGGAATCTATACGGTATATCTTCTAATTATTACGGTTAGTTTGATTTTTTCCAGATATGAGCTTAAACAGCTAAATTTCTTCTGGTTTAATTGGCTGATTGTATTTTTCCTTTTTCTTGTTATTTTTAATTTTCATTTTGATTTAAGTGCAAATGCTTCTGGGGATAATTCTCAAGCTATAAAGGTAGTCAGTATCAATCTGTGGTACAAAAATCAAGAGTTTCGGGGGATGCAGAATTTTTTTGAAAGAGAAGATCCTGATGTTCTGATGCTTACAGAGTATACCGATGATCAAGCTCAGTACCTTGCAAGTTATCTAAACACAAATTATCCTTACAAGGTTGTAAATATGACAGGAATTGATGATGTTCCCTATATTGGTAAAGCAATTTATAGTAAATACCCACTTAAAGACAATGTGCTTCCACCCTCTAAGTATAAGAAACTGTTTTTATCAGGAGCCTTACAAATAGATAACAACGATTTAGATGTAGTGATGGTGCATACTACTGCTCCTGTAAACAGAGACTATTTTGATTCAAGAAATGAGCAACTTGCTTATTTACAAAATTCTATATTACCTAATCTAGGTGAGTCTGCTGTGGTTACTGGGGACTTTAACACTTCTCCGTGGTCTCCTAGATTTTTTAGGTTAAATAATTCTCTTACTTCCAACGATTACTCAAGAGTTAGAAATAATAGCTTTAATTTTTCGTGGTATTATCAGACCCTACCATTTTTTAAATCACAAATTGATCATACTTTTCTATCAAGTGATCTTCAGCCCACAACATATGAGCTAAAGAACTTCCCCGGCTCTGATCATAAGGCACAAGTGTTTACTATTTCTCAGGATTGACACTTGGATAGTCGGCTTATCCTATACTGACTATTAGATCAAGAGTGTTTGTCTTGGTTTATTTATTCTTTTTATTTAGTAAACTCCAGCCTGTAAGCAGAAGGATAATAAGATACATTACAAACCCGTATACGCAAGCAGGTAGGTTTGCAATCGTTACACTTTTTTCGCCACAGCTAACAATAGCTTCTCCGCATCCTTCGGGTACGAACAGTTCGTAATACGAAAGATATCCCGAGAACAAAACCCCGGCAATTGCCAGAACTAAAATACTCTGCAGGGTCTTTTTATGGGGCATAAGAGGAAAATTAAGAATTAATTACCAGGATTATAGAGCTAAAGTTTGAGGAAGTAAACTTGGAAAGTGTGGATATACAAACTTACCTTCAATCCTTGGTTTTTAGTTATATCTTTCACACTCTAGTGTATATTTCCTGTTTTGGATGTTTAGATAGTATGCCAGTCCGAAGTTTATAAAACCTGTGTTGATATATCTTTTCTCGGGAGAAAATTCAGGAGCATGAGTGTGTCCTGCAACCAATATTTGATTATCGGGGAGTTCGGCTGCGAATTTATAATGAGGTTTGTTTAGGTATTTTAAGATTCCGGAGTATTTTTGCTCTCTAAGTATTTTCAATAATAACTTGTTTAGTAATATATAGTTTATAAGAGCGATTTAGTCTGTTGAAATCGAAGACTGCTCGATTAAATTTTATATAAGTTTCGTTTTGGATGGAATCACCTGATATCAAATGCCCGTGAGTTATATAAAAGCTTAAACCGTCTTGCTGGTGAATGTATTCGTTGGTATTGTACACGGAAAAAAGTCGTACTTTGTAATTACACCAATTTTTTCGGTCGTGGTTTCCGTGAATATATACGCAGTTCTTGGCTTTAAATGCAGGGAAAAGTTGGCTCCACTTTGATTCTACAAAAGTATCAAAAGACTGAATATAATAACTCCACATATCCCCGTTAACGATCACTCGTTCACATCTATCTAAAAGTTTGAGAATATAATCGTATTTCTTCTGGTCAAAGACTTTGGTGCAGTGGATATCGGAGACTATGATGGTGCCGAGCTTCTTCATAAGGTGGTTTTATTAATAACAATTTATAACATATAATTGATGATAATTCTTCTAAAACAGATGCGAATTGAATACAAAAAATTGGGCTCACAAGGAAAGAATATAATATTTTTCCACGGAGGTACACTGAGATATAACTCGTATTTACCCTTGCTTAAAGAAGTTGCCAAATCAAATGTGGTTCATGCGATCAACTTCCCCGGACATGGGAAAAGCGTTCCGGTGAACGATTATGGAAGTGCGGTAGCTGAATTAACAGATTTTATTAACAACCTGAATTTGCAAGAAGTATATTTAGTTGGTCATTCATTTGGTGGTTCGCTCGCTGACAGAGTTGCAGTGGATATAAAAAACTTAAAAGGGATACTGATCGTTAATCCTTTTTTTATGAATCCTAATATGGGTTGGTTTGAGTTTTTGCTCAAATATTTCGTGATTAAAAATATTTATACTTTCTATTATCATCCGAGATTTCTAAAGTTTTATTTTTATGGTCTTTTTGATTTTATATATAACGTGGTCTATCAAAATAAAAATGCCTTTAAAATGGTTGGTTG